>CAJXFK010000010.1 GCA_913052575.1 uncultured Planctomycetaceae bacterium | reverse complement strand
TTGGAGAAAATAACGCTAAAATCGCCTGAACTTTTGAAAAAAGATTAGTTCAGAGTATCGTTACCGCAGTAACACTTCATTTTGAGGGGTCGTGATCATGGATCGAGACGAAGCATACGCAGCAGCAGAAGAGCTAAAAAACACCGGAAAAATAGAAGAGGCGGTAACTGCTCTCGACGCAGTGGTCGCCAAAAACCCCGATTTTGCCTTGGCTTATTCGGCCTTGGCGGCGTGGTGTACTCGATTGGAGCGACATGAAAAGGCTGTCGAGTACGCTAGACGAGTTTGTGAGTTAGAGCCAAATGAACCTTTTAGCTACACAGCGCTAAGTGTTGCCTGTATGCGGGCTGGTAAAATAGCCGAAGCAGAAGAAGCCTTGGCTCGCTCAAGGATGATGACCGGATGATCCTTCCCATAGGGCTCTTTGATAATAGCTGAGTACGAGAGGCGGGAGTCGAACCCGCACGCCTTTCGGCACTGGAACCTAAATCCAGCGCGTCTGCCAATTCCGCCACTCTCGCAGTAGCAGGCTGAATTTGTTCAGCCACTCTAAGTGTAACTTTTTTCTTATGCATATGAGTGTGTCAATTTAAATTTTTCTTGTTGCTCAGACTCTCCGTTTCTTTGAGAAAGCGGTCAAGGTTTCCTGATCCGGCCTTCCGGGGTGGCCACGTTGCTAGAAGCCATTTTCGTAGGGTTGAATCTGGTGAGAATTTTTTCGGAACACCTTGTTCGGTCAACTCCGGAAAGTCTTGAGCGGTGGCTTTTCCTTCGTGGATGGCCTGGGTGTAGTAGATTTCGAGGGTGCAGACCGCTTTTGTACGTGGTTTGCGGCGATTCCAGTCAGCAACAAGGCCCGCAGCAATGGTTTCGCGGAGTGATGCTTGTCGTGTTTTTGGTAATTCCCAAAAGATCTTATGCCACCGATGGTTCGGGAGCGATGAAAACCCGCCTTGTGGACGGACACCAGAAAATGGCCGTCCTCCTCTCAGTAAGTCAACAACACTGCCATCTTCAAGAGTCGCTTTTCCAGTGACCCATTGTTCTTGTGGACCCACATCCCCAAACATGCCCCATGTTTGGTCGAGTGTAATCACGTTGATGGCCACCGAAGCCCAATACGAACACGTGTCAGTTTTTGGAAATACATTCGTAGAGAGAGATAATCCAGCAATTAAAAGGGAAATTGCCACTGTCATGTTTTTGATAGGTGATGCGTACCGAATGAGTTTCGCATTACTCCTGTTTTGATCAACCTTCTCTGGACATGATGATGGAGATCCGGGGTTCCATGGCATCAGTGCGAGCCATGCAGAAATACCAATCGGGGCAAATATTCCAACACTTAGATTTATCCAAATACCAATATGAAAAAAAATAAATAAAATAGCGACGGTGCGACGTACAGTACGATTTCCACAGAAAAGGAAAAGAATTGGTCCAATTATTTCCAGAGCAAGTGTAAATATCGTGAACATACATGTAATTATCTTGGACGACCCAAGAAGTTCACCTGCCCAGGTTCCATGGTCATGAACCGATAGGATGTAACCAAGTGCAGAACCGTTCAGCCAGTCACCATTGAGTTTGCTGATGCCAGCATAGAAATACACCACGAGTACTTGGGCTACAAAGGCTCCTGATGCGAGACTCCATGTCGCATGCTTTTTTCTACTTTGTAATCGTTTGTCCAGAGAAAACGCATCGCCAAGAGGTAAAAATATTCCCCAAAATAAAAGGCATGCCATCCAGAAGTCGCCTGCATTTGCAGCCGGCTCTGTTCGTCTCAGGATGCTCGTCCATGCGACCCATGCTATGATGCAAGAGAGAGAGGAGTAGTAGCCGGCCATTAATGAGAGGCCAGCTATCGCTTCAGTTGCGAGGATTGTTCCCTGCCACCATATGTTTTCGTTCAGGAAATTTAATGACCAGCAGCCCGGCTCTAGGTATGCCAGAAGATTACCGGGAGGGAAAATTCCTGTTGGTGAAAAAAAAAGCCAAAAGTCGCGGCACCGAAGAATTGCATCTGCAACTAAGATAGTTCCGGCGGCAATTCTGAAAGCGGCGAGGCTTTCTCTATCGAGTTGAGTTGCTGACCGGATGCTTGCCAACAAACGTGCAATTACAGAGGGTAGGTGGGAGGAAGCCATTACATCGAGTGTTTCGAGTGGTTTCTTGTATGAAATAGATATCGAAACTACAACAAAGTACCAAAACAACGCGAATCTAGCTTTTGAGTGAGCTGTTTCAGAACGTTCCGAAGACCAACCTGAAGGAGAGTAATTCATGCATGCACCGCTCGTGGTGCTGGGTGGAGGCCCTGGTGGCTACGCCGCAGCTTTTATGGCCGCCGATCTCGGTATGGAAGTTACGCTCGTTGAAAAAGACACCCGGCTTGGTGGTACCTGCTTGCTTCGAGGCTGTATTCCATCGAAAGCATTGCTGCACGTTGGCCGCGTTGTCGCTGAAGTCCGTGAGATGCAGGATTGGGGAGTGCATTTTTCGGCACCCAAAATAGATATTGATGCAGTCAGAGATCGAAAAGAAAAAGTAATCGATGCCCTGACCGGCGGCCTAGCGCAACTTGCGAAAAGAAGAAATGTGAAAGTTGTACAGGGCCAAGGCATGTTTACGGCCTCAAACACCCTGGAGGTGATTCAGCAGGACGCTGGCAGTCAGAAAATTACATTTGATCACTGTATTCTTGCGAGTGGCTCACGTCCGGCTCGTATTCCGGCGTTTGATATCGGTAGCCCTCGAGTGATGGACTCAACGGGAGCCCTCGAGTTAGAGGATATTCCAGAGTCACTGCTCGTCGTTGGTGGTGGATATATCGGTTTAGAAATGGGTACTGTGTACGCGGAACTTGGGTCTCGAGTCTCAGTAGTTGAGCTTACAGATAGTCTTCTTCCTGGCGCTGATCGTGATCTTGTAAAACCACTTCATAAAAGATTGGGAAATCTGTTCGAAGCTATTCGTTTGAATACAAAAGTGACAGGCTTAAAAGATAACGGTAAAGGTGTCGACGTTTCTTTTGAGGGGCCAGAAGGACAGACTACAGAAACATTTTCTCGAGTTCTTGTGGCTGTTGGTCGTCGCCCAAACTCGGATGGCATTGGGTTGGAAAATACCGATGTTGTCATGGATTCAAAAGGGTTTGTCGAGGTAGATAAGCAGCAGCGTACTGCTGATTCTCACATGCTCGCCATTGGTGACGTTTGTGGTGAGCCGATGCTGGCACATCGAGCAAGTCATCAGGGAAAGGTAGCTGTTGAGTCGCTTCATGGTGAACCTGCACTTTTTGAGCCAAGGGCGATTCCGGCAGTTGTCTTTACCGACCCTGAGATCGCATGGGCTGGATTGACTGAACAAGAAGCCGAATTATCTGGTCGAGAGATTGAGGTGAGTCGATATCCTTGGGCTGCGAGTGGACGAGCTCATGCGCTTGGTCGAATCGAGGGTATGACAAAAATGCTTGTTGATCCTGAGACGGAACAGGTGCTTGGTGTTGGCATAGTCGGATCTGGTGCCGGTGAATTGATTGCTGAGGGTGCCCTCGCTATTGAGATGGGCTGTACTGCGAGGGACCTTTCAGAAACAATCCATCCACACCCCACGCTAGGGGAAACAGTGGCTTTTTCTGCTGAAAATTACTTCGGATTGGCGACCGAGATTTTCCGTCCACGCGCTGCTTCTTCTGCACGATAACTGGTTTCTGAGGCATTTGTTTCTCTCGTTTTGGCTGCGGGTAGACCTTTACGCCGATCGAAACCTTCGTGATAATAAGAAAAAATCATTCATGATGGAGAAATCAATGGCGAGTTCTGAGTTGGATCAGTCCCAAGGTGAGTCTTCGGGTGTAAAGGTGGTTGGTGCCGGAACGGCCTCAGGCGGGGGCGTTGTGCCGCGCGGAATTCATACTCAGATGTCGATTGGGCAAGCTAGTGGTTCCGCGGGAGGGCAGCCGAAACACTCTGATGGGGTTTCAGTTGTCGATGCAGATCCAACTGAAACTCAGGAGTGGCTTGATTCTCTTCGGTATGTACTGGAAAGCCGTGGTGTCGACAGAGCGACTTATCTGCTTCATGCCATTGAGCAAGAGGCCTATCGCCTAGGTGTTCAAATTCCGTTCGTTGTGACCACGCCGTATATCAACACCATACCTACGGATCGTCAGCCGGCCTTTCCGGGGAATCGTGAATTAGAGCGGAGGATTAAAAGTATCATTCGCTGGAATGCCATGGCGATGGTGGTTCGGGCGAATCGTGAGGATAAAAGTATTGGTGGGCATATTTCAACGTACGCCTCAGCTGCAACGCTTTATGAAGTCGCCCTCAATCACTTTATTCGTGGTCGTGGCGACGACTACTCAGGTGACCAGGTTTATTTTCAGGGGCATGCTTCGCCCGGAATCTATTCACGTGCGTTCCTTGAGGGTCGACTGACAGAAAAGCATCTCGAAAATTTTCGTCGTGAACTTGCGGAGGGAGGGGGGCTCTCGAGTTATCCCCACCCTTGGTTAATGCCAAATTTTTGGGAGTTTCCGACAGTCTCAATGGGCCTGGGCCCTATTATGGCAATTTATCAGGCTCGATTTAACAAGTATCTTCAAGATCGTGGTATCAAAGATACGAGTCGCCAAAGAATCTGGTGCTTCATTGGTGACGGCGAGTGCGATGAGCCAGAGACTCTCGGTGCGATTTCACTCGCATCTCGTGAAGGTCTCGATAATCTGGTTTTTGTCATCAACTGTAATCTCCAGCGACTCGATGGTCCTGTTCGTGGAAATGGGAAGATTATTCAGGAATTAGAGGGCGTTTTCCGCGGTGCTGGGTGGAACGTGGTCAAAGTGATCTGGGGGGAAGAGTGGGATGGACTGTTGGCAAAAGACGAACAAGGCCTTCTGCTCAAACGCATGAACGAAGTTGTTGATGGCCAATACCAAAAGTATGTCGTCATGCCCGGTAGCTATATACGAGAGCATTTCTTTGGAGATCAGCCGGAGTTGGCCGAAATGGTTTCCCATCTGTCAGATGAAAAACTCAAGAAGCTTCGTCGCGGAGGGCATGATCCTGAAAAAGTGTATGCCGCGTATCACAAGGCTGTGCATGAACGAGATATGCCAAACCGACCGACAGTTGTCATTGCAAAAACGATCAAGGGTTATGGGCTTGGCGAGGTTGGTGAAGGTCGAAATGTGACGCACCAACAGAAAAAGTTGAATGAGGAGGAGTTACGCGCGTTTCGCTCGCGATTTGGTATTCCGATATCCGATGAAGAGGTCGCGAAAGCCCCGTTTTATAAGCCACCTGAGGATTCACCGGAGATGCAATATCTTCGAGAGCGGCGCGAGGCACTTGGGGGCTATATCCCCACTCGTCCTGAAAAGTCTCCGCTTCTTCAGACTCCAAGTCTCGACGAGTATCGGCCCTTCATTGAGAAAAGTTCTGGTCGTGAAGTATCGACGACCACAGGTGCAGTGACACTCATGGCATCGCTTTTGAAGGACAAGTCGGTTGGCAAATATATTGTGCCGATTGTGCCAGATGAGTCCCGTACCTTCGGAATGGACCCTCTGTTCAAGCAGTGTGGCATTTACGCTCATACCGGTCAGCTTTATGAGCCTGTCGATTCTGATCAATTGTTGTACTACCGTGAAGCCAAAGATGGCCAAATTCTCGAAGAGGGCATCACGGAAGCAGGAAGCATGTCGAGCTTCGTCGCAGCTGGCACAAGTTATTCCAGCCATGGTGTGCCGATGATTCCGTTCTTTATCTACTATTCGATGTTCGGTTTTCAGCGAATTGGTGACTTGATTTGGGCTGCGTGTGACATGAGGGCTCGAGGTTTCATGTTTGGTGGGACAGCCGGACGAACCACACTAAACGGTGAAGGCCTTCAGCATCAGGACGGTCACAGTCATTTGTTTGCAATGGCATACCCGACCGTTCGTGCCTATGACCCGGCCTTTGTGTATGAGGTTGCTGTGATCATGCTCGAGGGTATGGATCGTATGTTTGCGAAAGGCGAGGACTGGATCTATTACGTCACGGTTTACAATGAAAACTATGAAATGCCTTCGATGCCTGACGGCTGTGAGGAAGGTATTTTGAAGGGCATGTACAAGCTTCGAGACGTTTCTGCGAAGAAGTCAGTGTCCGCCATGCCGCATGTAAATCTTTTTGGGTCCGGTGCCATTCTTCGTGAAGTCCTGCGAGCAGCCGACATTCTGGCTGAGTCATGGGGTGTTGATAGTACCGTCTGGAGCGTTACGAGTTGGAAAGAACTGCGTCGAGAGGCTCAAGAGGCCCGTCGTTGGAATATGCTCCATCCAGAGGATGCACCGCGAACGAGCTATCTGGAGGACTCTCTTGCTGACGCTGATGGTGTGTTTGTAGCTGCAAGTGATCATGTGCGGGCAGTTCCCGAGCAGCTCGATCCGTGGATTCCAGGAGGGCTTTTTGTCCTCGGGACAGACGGCTTTGGGCGGAGCGAGACCCGCGGGCCGTTACGCCGTCATTTCGAAGTCGATGCCGAGTGCATCGTTGTTGGAACGCTATCGCAACTGGCAAAGCAAGGGGCAATTGGTGCTGACCGTGTAGCCGAGGCGATTGAGAGACTGGGAATCGATCCGGATAAGGTCGACGCCGCCTCAGCCTAGTTCGCCGTTGAATCATTTTTCCCTTATTCCTGCCCGTTTGACCTCAAAACATCTGCTAGAATAAGAATAGAGTTTTCAGTTTTATTTTCAGATCACGCCGAGCCGGCCTGGTCGAATTGTTTACAAAATTTGATTTACTTCGTGAGATAGTATGGCGACAGAATTTACCTTGCCGGACCTTGGTGAGAATATAACTTCAGGAGATGTGGTTTCAGTGCTTGTGAAAGCTGGTGATGTTGTGTCACCGGGTCAGGCAGTACTGGAAGTTGAAACAGACAAGGCCGTTATTGAAGTGCCTTGTCCGCCCGGTGGTGTCATACAAGAAGTACTTGTCAAAAAAGGTGAAACGGTAAACGTTGGCCAAGCGTTAATGTCACTCAGTTCGTCAGAATCTCAGCCTGAAACAGCTAAGCCAGCCGTTCCATCTCCAGTGACAGAATCTGTTGCTGCAGCGAAACCATCGCCAGTCGTTGAGGCCAATGAAACGGTGGCTGTTGCACAGTCGGTGCCGGCAGCGCAACCACCAGCACCCGTTGCGGCTTCGAATGGCGAAGCAACAAATAACACTTTGGCTAGCGATGTCATTAATCCAGCTGGCCCAGCAGTCAGACGGTTAGCCCGAGAACTTGGTGTTGATCTTGGGCGAGTTTCAGGAAGTGGGCCCTCAGGTCGAATTGTTCGTGAGGATGTTGTTGCAGCCGTGCGAAGAGCTGGTGGGCAAGCGGGATCGAATTCTCGGACAGTGCGGTCTGGTGGAGAGCAGGACGATTGGGGTCCAATTCACCGTGAGAAAATGTCACGGATGAGAAAAACAATCGCCACGAATATGGTTCGCAGTGTGGCGACTATCCCTCACCTTACAAACTTTGACGATGCCGATGTGACTGAACTTGAGCGGCTCAGGAAGGACAGTGCAGCCGAGTACGCTAAAAGCGATGTAAAGCTGACAGCACTCGCGTTCGTTGTAAAAGCAGTAAGCTTGTCGCTGAAGCAGCATCCGAGTGTCAACTCAACGGTTGATATGGAAAAGGGCGAACTCGTCTATAAAGATTACGTAAACATTGGATTGGCGGTTGATACCTCTCGAGGTTTGGTGGTACCGGTTTTGCGAGATTGCGATCAACAATCAATTCCACAGATTGCTCAAGAGATTGCAAAAACTGCCGAAAAAGCAAAAAATGCTCAGTATGGAGTTGAAGATCTTCGTGGGGGAACCTTCACTATAAGCAACCTTGGTGCAATTGGTGGGACCTATTCCACTCCCATCATCAATCATCCAGAAGTTGCCATTCTTCTCCTTGGAAGATCAAGAAAGCTCCCAATTGTGTATGAAGATCGCGTCGAACCGAGGCTTATGATGCCGCTCTCATTGTCCTACGATCACCGCGTGATAGATGGTGCGATGGCGGCACGGTTTTTGAAAGAAGTTATCGGTTATTTAGAAAGCCCTGGTCGGCTCCTGTTAGCCATGTGAACATCGGAACCCCATAGTGACCACCACCGAAGGCATTGATTCAGCAGGAACTGCGAACCTTGCATTTCTCGAGGAACTCTTCGCCCAGTATCAAAATGATCCTGAAAGTCTTTCTGCGGACTGGCGGCAGTATTTCGACTCGCTTGTAGATTTACCAGAACGGCCACCGAGTAATGGTCATTCTTCAGGTGGGTATGCAGGTAGCACCAATGGTGCGGTACCGGCCGTGGTGGCTGAAAAAACTGAAGCCTCTGCCGATGATGAGTCCGCGAGTCGGGTAGCAAGCTCTACGCAAGACAGTAATGGCTTGCTCGGTGACGATACGATGATTACACCGGATGGAATTGCAACAGGTCACGCCTTGGCGCTCGCCAATGGTTCGGTTCAGTTGCCCGATGCGCCAGCGGGTGAAGTCAAGCCAGCCCCACTACCCGATGAAGTACGCCAGAGCCAAGGTAGTGACCGCTTTGCATTCTTGCAGGACCGTGTTGATCAACTGGTGCGTGCATATCGTGTTCGGGGTCATTTAACTGCAGATATTGATCCACTTGGCCGCCCTCGACCTGGGCTTCCGGAATTAGATCCAACATTCTACGACCTTACAGAAGAAGACATGGACCGGGTCTTTTCTACGGACACCATTGAAGGCCCGCAGTCGATGTCACTGAGGCAGATTATTCGACGATTGCATAATACTTACTGTCGCTCGATAGGTGTTCAGTTTATGCATATGGATGATCTGCTCGTGCGGCAGTGGCTCCAAGTACGAATGGAAGGCTGCGAAAATCGTATACAGCTTGATCGAAAGCAGCAGTTGCGTATCTATCGGCAGATGACAACTGCAGCAGTATTTGAAGAATTTATTCAAAAACGATTTCTGGGATCAAAAAGTTTTTCGCTTGAAGGTTCGGAGAGTCTCATTCCGCTCGTAGAAATGGCTATCGAGAGGGGAGCGTCGCAAGACATTCAGGACGTTGTGATGGCCATGGCTCATCGTGGCAGGCTCAATGTCTTGGCAAATATCATGAGGAAAAGTCCGCAGAGGATTTTTCGGGAATTTGCTGATCTCGATCCTGAGCTACACGTCGGTCGCGGTGATGTAAAATATCACTTAGGTCATTCTACGGACTACGTCGCTGAAAATGGTCGTAAAGTACACCTGACGCTCTGCTTTAATCCAAGTCATCTGGAATACGTGAATCCAGTTGCAATTGGACGAATGCGTGCTCGCCAAGATCGTTCGAGTGATCGAGCTCGTCAGCACGGCATGGTGATTCTGATTCATGGCGATGCCGCTTTTGCTGGAGAGGGAATTATTCAGGAGACGTTGAATCTCAGTGAACTCGATCCTTATCGTGTTGGTGGGACGCTTCATGTGATCGTGAATAATCAGATTGGCTTCACAACCGGGCCACAAGAGTCACGATCCTGCGTGTATGCGACTGATGTCGCAAAGATGCTGCAGATACCAATATTCCATGTGAATGGTGAAGATCCTGAGGCGGTAGCACAGGTAGTAAGCCTGGCCATGGATTTCCGTCGAGAATTTCAACGTGACGTTGTTATCGATATGTATTGCTTTCGACGACGAGGCCATAACGAAGCGGACGAACCGGCGTTTACTCAGCCTGCCTTGTATCGGGTGATTGATCAACAGCCAAGTGTTCATGAAAGCTATTTGGAGAAACTTCTTACGCTCGGTGAAGTGTCTCGAGATGAGGCAATGAGAATTGCAGAAGAACACCGGGCTCGTTTGGACGCCGAACTTTCAGCTGCAAAACGCGATGACTATGTTCATCGAAGTGATATTGCCGGTGTCTGGGCGTTTTATATCGGTGGACGGGAAAAAGAAGCAGCGGAGGTAGATACAGGTGTACCGCTGGAAAATTTACAGGCACTTCTTCGTCGTCTGGTTGTTTTGCCAGAGCGTTTTCAGCCGCATGCAAAGATACGAAAATTACTTGATGCACGTGTTGCTATGGCCGATGAAACTCGTCCAATTGATTGGTCTGCCGCAGAGGCTCTGGCGATGGGAAGTCTCGCAGTCCAAGGGCTGCGGATAAGGTTGTCAGGCCAAGACAGTGAGCGAGGCACGTTTAGTCACAGGCATGCGGTCATACATGACCACATTACAGATGACACCTATTGTCCATTGGCGAATCTCTCAGAAGAGCAGGCTGCGGTAGAAATCTACAACAGTCCGCTATCAGAATCGGGTGTACTTGGGTTTGAGTACGGATACAGCCTCGACTGTCCTGATGGACTTGTTATGTGGGAAGCACAGTTCGGTGATTTCGTGAACGTATCTCAAGTCGTAATTGATCAATTTATTGTAAGTGCTGAAGATAAATGGAACCGGCTTTCAGGCATCGTCATGCTTTTGCCACATGGCTTTGAGGGTATGGGTCCAGAGCACTCGAGTGCACGGCTTGAAAGATTTCTGCTTCTTGCTGCAAAAGATAATATTCAAGTAGTGCAGCCTACAACTCCTGCTCAGTTATTTCATTGTCTTAGGAGACAGGTTCTTCGAATCTGGAGAAAGCCGTTAGTCGTGATGACGCCGAAAAGCCTGCTGAGGCATCCAAAATGTGTCTCAACGCTCAATGATCTCTCGGAAGGATGCTTTCAGAGGGTGATACCGGATCAGTCAATCACCCGACCAGAAGATGTCCGCCGAATTCTGCTTTGTAGTGGCAAGGTTTTTTATGAGCTTGAGAAAAGAAGGGTGGAACTAAATCGTGAAGATGTCGCTGTTATTAGAGTTGAGCAACTGTATCCACTACCAAGAAAATCTTTAGAACAGGCGTTGGCTGGTTACAGTGACGGAACCCCGGTTGTCTGGGTTCAGGAAGAGCCTGAGAATATGGGTGCATGGCGTTTCTTGAGAATCCATTTTGGTGAAACATTGTTTGATAGGCTGCCTTTTTCGGGGGTTTGTCGACAGAGTGCGGCCAGCCCAGCAACAGGATCTAAAAAAAGTCACGACCTTGAACAGAATGAGTTACTAACCGCTGCATTTCTGAGTTAAGCGGTTATGATCCGCTGAATTCGGGATACAATATTGTCTGTCCATCAGGCGTGGGCATTGTTTACTATGCTGTCATTCTTGATTCACTGTTTATAAGACTATTGTGTCAACGATGCTACAAACTAGTCCCCTTTTTACTATGTAGGAATCCATGGCGATTGAACTGAAGGTTCCGGAAGTTGGTGAGTCGATCACGGAAGTGATGATTGGCGTTTGGAAAAAAAACGTCGGTGATGCCGTGTCTGCAGATGATGTGATCGTAGAAATTGAAAGTGATAAGGCGACAGTCGAGTTGCCTGCACCATCAAACGGAGTCATCACAAAGATTGTTAAACAGGCGGGTGAGCAAGCGGTTGTTGGTGAAGTGATAGGCTATCTTGATGCAGTATCAGCCAGTCAGTCGGCTCCAAGTGCAACGCCTGCAGTACCTGCTCCCTCACAACCACAATCCGTGGATGTGCGTCATCGTGTTGGAAGCACCGTCATTGGTTCTGTACAGCCAGCATCTGGGACGGGGCCAGTAATGCCAGCTGCAGCAAGAATGTTGGGGGAAGCGGGTGTCTCATCTCAATCAATTTCAGGCAGTGGTCCTGGCCAGCGAGTCACAAAAGCTGATGCTATTTCTGCGGTATCGGCGTCGACCCAGCCGTCATCGCCTGCTCCGATAGTCACCAATGCCAGCAAAGAGCAACGATTGCCAATGGAGGGAACAACCGAAATTGCAACATCGAGCGCAGTTCGCAGCGAGCGGCCTGTCCTGATGAGCCCAATGCGCCGCCGTATTGCGGAACGGCTTGTTGAGGCGCAGCATAATGCCGCTTTGTTAACAACTTTTAACGAAGTCGACATGTCTGCGGTCATGGAATTGCGTAAGAAATTCAAAGATAATTTCATAGACCGCCACGGCGTAAAACTTGGCTTTATGTCTTTTTTCGTAAGAGCGGCGGTTGAGGCTTTGCATGCCGTGCCACAGGTTAATGCCGAATTCCGTGATCCTCATATTGTGTATCGAGATTTTTGTGATATCGGAATTGCAGTTGGTGGAGGCAAGGGCCTTGTTGTTCCTGTTCTTCGTAATGCTGAACAAATGAATTTTGCTCAGATCGAGCAGTCAATTGGTGATTTTGCTCGACGGGCAGCAGAGAATAAAGTGAAGCTCGAGGAACTCCAGGGAGGAACATTCACGATTTCTAATGGTGGGGTTTACGGCTCTATGCTTAGCACACCAATTATCAATCCACCACAGAGCGGTATCCTTGGGCTGCATACAATTCAAGAAAGACCAGTTGCTTTGAATGGTCAAGTTGTGGTCAGGCCAATGATGTATGTGGCGTTGTCATACGACCATCGAATAGTTGATGGTCGTGAAGCAGTCACGTTTCTAAAGCGAATTAAGGAAATGATTGAAGACCCTACCCGACTTATGCTGGAGTGTTAGCTTGGTTCTAGGGAATTTGTTTTCGTGTAAGGCTTGCAACTCTCTTCAAGTAAGTAGTTCTGAGTAGACGGCTCCATGCATAGCAGCGTTTGAGTCACGCGACCGTCTGATCCGAGTGTTTTTCATTCTTTAAAGATAATTTCGAGGACATAGATGACATACGATGTAGTCGTACTTGGTGGTGGCCCAGGTGGGTATGTAGCTGCCATACGTGCCGCCCAACTGGGTCTGAAGGTCGCTATTGTCGAGAAGGAGAGTCGTTTTGGTGGCACATGTCTTCGCGTCGGGTGCATACCCTCGAAGGCACTCCTCGAGTCAAGTTATAAATACGAAGTAGCTTTGGGAGAACTCAGTCAGCATGGTGTTCATGCTGAGGGGGTTTCACTCGACTTGGCTGTTATGATGAAGCGAAAATCTGATGTCGTACAGACGTTATCGCAGGGTATTGAAGCGCTACTGGCAAAAAATACAGTCGTGAAAATAAAGGGAACTGGCCGTCTGGCGGGCGCCGGGCGGATCCATGTAACTGGCTCTGATGGTGGTACGACAGAACTTACATCACAGAGAATTCTTCTTGCTGTTGGCAGTCAGAGTGTGGTGCTGCCTGGTATTGAATGTGATGGTAAGCGTGTTGGTACGAGTACCGATGCACTCTCGTTTCCTGAAGTACCGGATCATCTTGTTGTTATTGGTGGTGGCTATATCGGACTTGAACTTGGTAGCGTATGGCGGCGACTTGGATCGAGGGTTACTGTTCTTGAATATTCTGATCGAATCCTCACCGGTATTGATAATGAGATAGCATCAGATGCGCTATCACTATTTAAAAAACAGGGCCTTGATATTCAATTAAGTGTCAAAGTGCTATCAGCCAAAGCCGATGGCGACGGCTGTGTCATTCATTCAGAAGGGAGAGACCCTATCAAATGTGACCGGGTACTGGCTGCCACAGGGAGAAAGCCGGCTACTTCTGATATTGGTCTTGAAACAGTTGGCCTTTCGACAGATGAACGTGGGTGTATCGAGGTTGATGAACAGTATCGGACCGCAACTCCAGGTGTGTACGCTATAGGAGACTGCATTCCAGGACCAATGCTGGCACACAAAGCTGAAGAGGATGGTGTTGCATGCGTTGAGGCGATGCAGTCTGGGTGGTGTCATGTGGATTACGGACTTGTTCCGGCCGTTGTTTTCACTCATCCGGAGATTGCAACAGTTGGACGCACCGAGGAACAATTACAGGCCGATGGTGTGACCTATAAAAAAGGTGTTTTTCCATTTCGGGCGAATGGTAGGGCCCGAACGATTAATGACATCACAGGAAAAGTAAAATTGTTGGCAGATTCTAGTAGTGATGCAGTACTCGGCGTCCATATTATTGGGCCAGCTGCTGGTGATCTCATTGGCGAGGCCGCCGCAGCGATGAGTTTTGGTGCTTCATCGGAGGATATTGCCCGGGTTTGTCATGCTCACCCAACACTCCCGGAAGCATTGAAAGAAGCCGCATTAGCAGTGGATGGGCGTGCTATTCATGCCTGAATTAAAAAAGAATATGTTGCCACTTAATGGTAGGATTTGAAGTCCGTAAACTATGCGCCCGTAGCTCAGTTGGATAGAGCAGCGGACTTCTAATCCGCAGGTCACAGGTTCGAATCCTGTCGGGCGTACTGATTTTTGTGGGCCAGCGTGTATAAGGTTTTCTTTTAGATTCTGTTTCTTTTCACGGACCGTGAAACGAGTGCTGTCAAACGCTAGTGCAGCGGATTCATTGCCACTTTGTGTGCCCTTGCGGGTGAATTCTTGATGCAACAGTACATGCTTGAATTCTGTCGGGGATGCTTGCATAAATAAAAGTTTTTAGGGCACACTCCGGAGGCCCTCTTCTGTTTCAGCTCCATTCCCCCCCGGATCGCAAATAATTGAAAGGTTTGGTGAAGCTCAAAAGTCACTTCGTTATTGTCAGACTTGCATTCTCAGTTCACGGCCAGTCACGAAGTAGAGCAAAGAGTCTCGGCAGGTTCACTTTAGTTGCTCGAGTGTATTTTGCAGGCTGCTGATTTCTATCGTCAAGACGAAGCTGCCTGTTGTTGGGCCTTCGTTTGAAGTGTGTATGTATCTCTTCGTTCTTTCAAATAAAATTCATAGAATGGGCAGTCTGAAACGGTGTCCTCTGACTGTAGATTGAGTCTTTGAGCAATTATTTTTAATGATTCCTTGAGACAGAATGTCGGGTCATTTTCATACAAGCCTCGAAGTAATTCATCTATTTGTTGTCTTTTGGGCAAAGAATGCGGCGTTGGTGTCTCCAATTCTTTTTTTAGGTATTCAATAAAACTAATTGATGATTCAACAATGTTTTCAAACTGCATGAATTTACGAGGGACAAAATCAGCCATCGACCAGCCCAACGAGTCATCCAGAATCGTTGCTTCGTCAACTGTTAAGTCAGCTATCTTCGAATGATAAAAAGCTTTTCCATCTACAAAGCCTTCACAGCCCAAACAGCCTTTCCCAGCAGCCTCGATCAAAGCCCAGAGCCAGTTGATTTCAACAATTCCAGCATCAGGTTCAAAACCACAACGGCACAATTCATCGTGCAGTTCTTTGGAAGCAGCCTTGCATGTTGCCATCATCAGCCGTTTCACAGTCGGATCATCTCCCCGTATAATCAAGAGTCCGTTGAGTTCTTTGGCGGGGGAGAATCTAAACGTAGGTTGTTGATTTTCAAAAGCCTTGTACGTTGTCGGCAATTCAGCAGGAGAGAGTGGCTCAATGTCGCTTCTCCAGATTGCGTACAGAAGCCCAATGGGATCTTTGTCTCTGAATGCTTCGAATCGTGCAAAGAGTCTTTCCATAGACTTCGGATTCATCTGCAGTTCCTCCAGTGAACTTTGAGACGCGTGCTCAGACGTTGTCTCTCGGGACGTTGCCTCCCGGGGATCAGTTCCGGGAGGTGCAACCCTCAGAATGAGTATACCACCAACGCTTTAAAAGCGTTGGTTTATCAACTGAATGACAGCTGAGTCCTTTGGGATTGACTTCACATCCGTAGCTCAAAGATTTGAGCCCTGTCGGGCAACTTCTTTTCTTATCCCTTGATTTGAAGGTGCTGCCTCGCCAGTGGCCATAGACGTGATAATCAGTTCTGGTGGCTCAAGCGATGTGGCCTACAAGGCATCAAACCATGCAGTTTTTGGCAGACTCTTACTGGATGTTTTTAAAAAAATATCTAAGTGTACATATCCGTGTTTAAATAAAACGGATGACTTAAAAAATTATTTGTTCCAAATGTCAGAGTAATCAGGAGAAAATATCTTTATAAGGTAACGAGTGATCATAGAGAGAATTGTTTTCATGAGGATGACCCTTTCCAATATTCATTATCGATTCACGAAACATTATGTTTTAGCTTTTAGTAAGAGAGGCCTTGTACCGTTAAAGCCATCATAAATCGTAAATCAAAAATAAGTGGAATCTGAAGTGCCCGGTATCATCACATATGAGTCTTTGATTCAGAAATTATTTCATAACATAATTGGTCTGATCGGCAGCAGCACCCTTTGACAAGATGGCATGAGGCTTGATTAATCGTATCGTTCATGAGGACTGTAACATCGTCTGTAAACCCCGTTCATCGCCATGGTCGTTGGTAGTCTGACGGCGTTTGTGGCAAACTGATATTTGCAGGTTGAGCGTGACTTTTCATTTGTTGTTAAATTGCTCGCCGGCCCATGCCAAAAAATAAGGAGTCAACGTTATTGAATCTTCAGAATCTGTAGCTGAAGCACTGATTGCATTGAAAATAGCGGTACAGAATTCAAATTCGTGCCGTCAACTTTCTGATAAACGTTTTGATGTGACTCATGAGACTTTTGAGCGATCGAGTACTCAGCAGCGGCTCGTCCTCATGGCGCTGGAAGAATTGATAGGATCGCACAAAGAGAGCTCGGGTCCATTACGTATTCTTAGTGTTGGGTGTGGAAGTGGGATACTCGATAACCAACTTATAGCTTCAGTTGCTTCATCGAATCGGTGTTTCAAATACACAGGTGTTGATCCGAACCCGGTCGCCTGCCAGCGTTTTCGGGAAAGTTTTGAACAGCTTCATTTGACGAATGTGGAACTAGAGCTAAAAGTGCAAGGTATTGAGTCATTAGATATCAATGAGCCGTTTGACATTATTCAGTTGACTCACGCACTGTATTACTTCAAAGACCCAGCCGACGCACTTGAGAAGTTGAGGAGACTATTGGCATCGAATGGAAAGTTGGTAATGGTGCATGCTCCCAATGAACACCTTAATCAGCTTTCGGAATGCTTTTGGTCCCATCATGTTGACCATGACATCTGGTTCAGTAGTCGACTTGAGGAGCATCTCGTGCAGGAAAGCATAAACTTCACCTGCCGCAGGCTAAAAGGTGAAATAGATGTTACCCAGTGTTTTGAAAGTGGGTGTGAGCATGGTGAAGAACTGCTGGACTTTATCACCCAAAATGATTGCCGGGAGTCTGGAGTGGAGGTGCTTGAACGGTGCCTGTATTTCCTGAAAAAAATTAGTCGTATTGATGGAAGTAGTCGCAAGGTAGAGCATCCAGCAGATATTTTTGTCGTGGTCTGAATGAGCGGTTGATCATCCTGTATCAGTTTCTGGTGACAAGTATCATAATGCTTTGGTAGGACCCTTTGTTTTGCACCTAATGAATTGGTGCCCAT
This sequence comes from uncultured Planctomycetaceae bacterium, assembly GCA_913052575.1. Taxonomy (GTDB): domain Bacteria; phylum Planctomycetota; class Planctomycetia; order Pirellulales; family UBA1268; genus UBA1268. The sequence continues at coordinate 22,792 of CAJXFK010000010.1, read as the reverse complement.
TTGTGTCGACATTATCTCGTAAGGTTTGGTAATAACTTTTTAGATAGGTTGTAGAAGATGATTGATGAAGGTTTTCCGCAACAATCATCACATTCATCACTAGGATTTCAAGAGAAATCAGAAGTAACTATTGTTCAGTATTCACTTCATGTTGCTGACGATGAGTTTGCCTCTCTAGAAAAGTTGCTTTCAGAAGATGAAAAGGAACGGTCTTTCAGGCGAGTTCCTGAGGTTCGTCGCCGAGCCGTTGTCAGTAGAGGACGTCTACGGGTTTTATTGGGGCACTTGATCGGGATTGCACCAGAAAAGGTTCAGCTCATCACGGGGCATTTCGGAAAGCCTTATTTAAGTGAGTTTCATCAGAATGGTATTCAGTTCAATGTAGCCCACTCAATGGATGAGGCGATAGTTGCTGTTTCATATCAGTCTGTAGTTGGAGTTGACCTGGAAAAAAGTAAGAACACGCACGATCAGAGATGGGCTCGCCTTATGGCACCTACGATTTTCTCAGAGAATGAATTGTCTGAACGGTCAGCATCGTCCGATACAATTGTCTCCGCAGACATACTTGACGCTTGGGTGGCAAAAGAAGCAGTGCTTAAGGCGGCTGGCACCGGAATAGGTGACAAGCTTCGCAAGTGTCAACTTCCTGCTGATCTCCCAAAGGTTATGATCTTCACTGATTTAGAAACAACTTCATGCCGACTCGTTCCGGTGGTTTTGCAGGATCAAAGTCCCAGTTGTAGCAGTATGTTTGGTGTTACTCTGGTTAGCCTTGGTGAAGATGCTCATGTGGCGATAGCGTGTTCGTCACTAACCTGTGAACTCACGGCCCGAAGTTTCGACCGTGTGCTGCGCGACAGTGGGGTATAGAAGTGATCCTCTTCAAAATAATTACAGGCCATAATGAGCAAGCTCACTGAACCAGCGTGCGTGTGCTGATTGGGCTCGGCTCATCAGGCACGGCATCGTGACAAAATGGGTGTTTTTTGGAAGGCAGGAAGAGGAGTTCTGAAAGAAAGGCGAAACCTGTCTCTAAATGACGATCTTTCCCAATGTGTGGTTGATAAAGATTTAGGTTTTTTAGTGCTTAATTGTGTTTGGTGAGAGTAATTCATCTTCTATTCCACCTGTGTATTCTCTGGTTCCCATTACTACTTCTTAGTATCGGGAATGCTGCTCCTCTTGAGCCTCGTGATCTAAACACTGATCGGGATGCATTTACTCCGTCAGTATTCACGATTCGTCCAGGTGTTGCTCTCAATGAAATGTCTCATGTCTATATTGAGAATAGAGATGGTAATCCGACGAATAATTATCCAGAGTATATTTTCCGCCTCGGAGCCAATGAGATATTTGAGTGGAGACTTGGTGTGAATTATTCAGTTGGCTCGCAGGGCAATGTTGTCACAAGTGTTGAGGCGGGGGAACTTCCAATTGGTGGAGGTGCACTCTACGAATCCAATTTTCTTTATGGTTTCAAACTAGCAACCACGGAGCAAGATGGCCTTATTCCTCAGAGTTGTTTTATTATGGAGGCAACAACACCGATGTATGGTGAGGAGTTTGGAACAGAACCCGTTGCCACCATAGTTTTTGGTTGGGAATTTCCTGAAAAATGGCGAATTGATACAGCCATGCGTTATGCATACGCTGAGGGCGAAGAGAACTGGTTCAGTCGTTGGGGACCATCAGTTGTTGCTCGTATTCCAATAACCAATAGCTGGGAAGTTCACGCAGAGTATTTTGGAACATTTACACAGGGTTTGGTGGAAGATGTAAGTCGTCCTTTTTTTAGCCCTGGCACCCACTTTGTGATCAATGAAAATGTTGAAATTGGGCTTCGTGTAGGCTGGGGCCTCACGGAAGAAGCAGCAAATTTTTTCTCAGACGCTGGCCTCGCTATTCAGTATTGATTGCTTTCTTTTAGAAGATGCTCTAGATTTCTGTGAATTCAGTAAGTGCTGCTCTTTAGGGGAAATTTCACAATGTCTTTTCGAAAGCCTATGTCACTCGCCTGCCGATTTGCCTTGGTTGTTTTTATCCTCGTCACTTCAAACGTTCAAGGGAATGACTCATGGAATACATACACCGGGGGTGAGGGTGCGGGGCGTGGAAAAAGTGTAGTGCTAGTAAGTGGTGATGAAGAATATAGAAGTGAAGAAGCACTTTCCCAATTAGCAAAAATTTTATCAGCACGACATGGGTTTGACTGTGTTGTTCTCTATGCAATTGATGAAGACTCCGGTGAAATTGCTCCAAACGAACAGAGGAATATCCCTGGTTTAGTAGCATTACGGAAAGCCGACTTGATGGTCATTGCGACACGCTTTCGGAATCTTCCTGATGAACAGATGAAAGAAATCGATGAGTATCTACTTAGTGGACGACCTGTTATTGGTATGCGGACAGCAACGCACGCCTTTAAGATTTCTAAAGATAGTCAGTATGCTCATTACAGTTTTAATTACGATGGTGACAGGGAAGGGTGGACTCAGGGGTTTGGCCGTTTGGTCCTAGGTGAAACGTGGATTAGTCATCATGGTCACCACAAATTTGAGAGTACACGAGGTGTAGTCGCTCCGAGCGCAAAGGAGCACCCGGTACTACGGGGCATAGAGGATGGTGATATCTGGGGCCCAACGGATGTCTATGGCGTACGGTTACCTCTACCGGGAGACAGTAAGCCACTCGTTTTCGGTCAGGTTCTTGAAAATATGGAGCCTGATTCGCCTCCGGTACAAGGCATACAAAAAAATGGAAAAAAGAATATCGCTAAAAATGATCCAATGATGCCGGTTGCGTGGGTCAAAAGTTACTCGATTGATGGTGGTCCTCAAGGAAAAGCCTTTACAACAACAATGGGTGCCTCAACGGACATGGTTTCAGAGGGAGTCCGTCGGATGCTGGTCAATGCATGCTATTGGGCGGTAGGTCTCGAGGCTGAAATCTCGGCAGATTTGGATGTCAACATTGTGGGGGAATTCAAACCAACAATGTATGGTTTTCGAAAAGGGAAAACTGCTGGAATAACCCCAGAAGATCTAAGGTGATTGCTCTTCTGGAAGTCGCTTGATCCAGATGTTTCGAAACTTCGTAGGACTACCGTGGTCCTGCAGAAACAGTGGCCCACGCTCTGTTTCGTATAGTGTTTTCTCAATCTTTTTAAGGTATGGAGTGACTCCGTGCTTGTAGGGAATATATGGAGACCGTGGCTCTGTGAATGCCACTCCATCTTGAACCAGTTGTCCATTAAGCCATGCCTTGAGTGTTCCGGGTGATCGAATGCCACCACTATCATTTTTTCGTGGTGCAATAAAGCGTATATCGTACACCTGCCATAAACCTGTAGGGCGGGATGCGTTGACGAGAGGTTTCATGAATCGGTAAAGGCTACCCTCGTCTTGCTGCGTGAAATTTTTTACACCAAATGAGTCATAGATCTGCATTTCAAAGTGTCCGTGTATGTAAAGTCCACTATTGCCATGTGCAGCTGGGGATGTCATGAACTCTACGTGTATATCCGCATCCTGAAAGAATTCTGTTGAAACGATATGGTTCCTGTGCTGTTTGCTTTGAGTGGCTGTGAGCACGCTGTTTTCCTCGGACCAGTCAATCGGTTCACCGTTCATTGCAGTAAATTTTGGTTCAATATTCTTGCCAAGAAGGATGACTGCATCTTCTGGTGGGTGAGTGGGTAAAGCACGCTGGTCAGGATTAAAGTCAGCTAAGCATTGTTGGTTCTTTGACTTTCGTGGTCGATGTTCCTTCGGTCGTGAATGTTTCGATTTTTGTAATTTAAGATCTGCAAACGCTGCAAAGTGGTCCCAGTCAAATGCTAGGAGGTCGTGTTTTCCATCACGGAGATGGTAGCTGACCATCTGGCCAATTGATACATTCGGCGAAGGCATTTTGTTGGTTTCCAGCCCTTGAAGGTTGTAGAGATTCCAAGCAGGCGTTGCTGCAACAGCGGCCAGGAACTCTCCCTTTGGGTCTGCCCAGCGATCACCCTCAGCACTTGCGACATACAGGGGTCGCGGTGCAGTCATCGCAAGGAGTGAATGTTGATCACATGGAAGTTCATCCTCATGATTTGCAAAAGAAGCAAATGCTGGACAGAACCAATGAGGGAAACGTTTGGTTATCACTGCAATAGATTCACCAAAATTGCGTCGTGAGAGAGCTGCTCCACCGCAGCCGGATTCGTTTGATATCACCATGGCAAAACGTTTGTCACAAGCTCCTGCCCAGAGCGCTGCTTTTCCGAGCCGAGAGTGGCCGAGGACAACAACCCTATTTGGATCGACCTCAGGAAGAGTAATGAGCCAGTCAAGGATTCGTGAGAGACCCCAAGCCCATGCCCCAATAGCTCCTGGCTCATCATCAGGAAGGTGTCCGCCTGTTGGTCTGCCGAGTGAACCTAGAATGCTGGTCGCACGGCCATTTTGGTGATCAGGAAAAAAATCACCACAGTGGGCGGTTGCTAACCCGTAGCCACGAGCCAGCATTGACGGAACAGGAAATCTCCGAATTTGGGTGCCGCGAGAAGCCTCCGTAGCGTGATTATGTTTCTCTTTTGAAATGACCCAGTTCTGGGTTATTTCAATATCTTTATCGGGAACTTCTGCCTGGTTTCCGAGAAAGTTAAGTTTTAGAAAGACGGGCACCTTCTTTTCGGATTTTGGTACGTATAAAAGCACTTTGGTGGTAGGAGAGTTAGAACTTGGACCGAGCCGAAGTGTTGCTCGGATTCGGGTAGCTGAAATACCGTCATACTCTGTGTCGCAACGTTCCTCTCTACCTAGAACTGAGACTTCGGTTGATGGTAATCGCCGCCCATAGACAAACTTCTCAAGCAGTTCACATTGATGAGGCCGTGCGAATTCTTCCCAGTACAACCTAGAAAAAACTTTTTTTTGATTTGGAACTAGAAAAAGATCAGGCAGGTAATAATCCCGAATTTCTGATTCATCATAGTTCGGTTTCGATTGTGCTTTCGCAGTATTTACCTGCGGGACAAAAAAAACCAGAATTGTAAATAAGGAAAATTGAATGCTTAGAAAACGAGGAGATCGGTTTATGGAGATCATTTGTTTCTAGAAACCTGAGAATGCATATGCTCGGTCTATCAGAATTCCCATTGATATTTAGAGAAGTTAAATTATCAGTGAACGTAGATCGCTTAAAGGAATTAAAAGTTAGCTTGGTACATCAATTTTTCGAAGATGAAGGCCTGCTGCAATAAATGCCACGGCACTTGAAAGAAAATTGATGCCAATAAATATGCCGAGCAGCATACCTGCTTCCAGCGGGCTACTCGTCAAAAGAATTATACTTAAAATACTTGTGATAATTCCATCGAGGAGAAGCCATCCCCAGGGAAATCCTTCTCGGACGGTAAATGCTGCTGCTAGCTTTGCTACAGCTTCAAACGCTAGTAGGAAGCCAAGAAACAAAACCAGAGCTTCGACACCTGCTTCTGGCAGTACGAGCATTCCAATTCCGGCCATTGTTGATATGCCACCGCATACAAGCGTTATCCAGAAACCTCTCCATGTGTAAGTGCCAATCGCCATCGCGACCTGTGAAAATCCGGCCACAAGCAGAGTAATACCACAAAATACTGCAACTACTTTCGCTGCTACCCATGGTGTCATAACAGCGAGGGTTCCAAGAGCTGCAAAAATCCCACCGAGGACGAGGCACCATGTTGCAATTCGGGAAACGCTAGGTGACTCAGTATCCATTAAAAAACTCCTGGAAGGGATTTGAAAGCGAACGGTAATAACAGTGACTCTGTGGGATAGATCATAATTGGTGAGCGGCGTCTTTGCTTCTGAAATTTCAAGGAGTACTGTTTTGAGCCAAAATGCATCGTTATGCACCAATTCAACCATTTTTTTGCCACATAGGCCTCGTTGCGTGGTAAGAAATATGCGAAGCCCGTTGCCGTTCAGGAAGTTCGTTGCTACCGTCGAAAAATGGAAAACGCTGAAGAAAATTCTGCTCTAGAAGACAAGCCAGATCGTAGTGCCCCAGGAATGCATCGGCCTCAAGATGGAGATGCAACAATGCTATCTGGTGGGGATGCCGCAGCGCATGTCCCAAAGTCAGTAAATGAGCTAGGGAAACTTCTTGAAGGCCGCCAGCTTGGAGACTACCGCCTCAATAAATTTGTTGGTGGTGGTGGTATGGGAGCTGTCTTTAAAGCACTTGATACTACTCTTGATCGAACGGTTGCAGTAAAAGTATTAGCCGGCCACCGGTCGGCGGATGAAGAGATGCTAAAGCGTTTCCGGAATGAAGCGCAATCTGCAGCAAGGCTCAATCATGAGAACATAGGTTTAGTACATGCTGTTGGATCAAGTGACGGATGGCACTTCATTGTTTTTGAATATATCGAAGGTACAAATCTTCGAGATTTAGTCCGACAGCGAGGTCCTCTGACAGTTGCCGCCGTTGTAGATATCTCAATGCAAATTGCAGCAGCGTTGGATCACGCTTGCCACCGAGATGTCACACATCGTGACATTAAGCCATCGAATATTCTTCTTACACCCGAAGGTCGAGCGAAATTGGTTGACATGGGGTTAGCCCGTTTACAGCATATTGCTGGCGAGCAGGACCTCACGGTCAGTGGAATAACACTCGGCACCTTCGACTATATTTCTCCAGAACAAGCCAGGGACGCACGGTCTGCTGATATTCGTAGCGATCTGTATTCGTTGGGATGCACGATGTTTTTTATGCTAGTTGGTAGAGCACCGTTTGCTGAAGGCACGATGGTGCAAAAGCTACTACAGCATCAACAGGAATCGCCACCTGAGATTTCAAGTATGAGGGCCGAGACACCTCGTAGGCTGGCATCAGCTGTTCACAAATTGATGGCAAAGCGTCCGGAGGAACGCTTTCAGCATCCAGCGGCTCTTGAATTTGAATTACTGTCGATTGCAGAAGAAGAGGGTTTTGATGTTACGGTATCACGACCAGCTGTTGAACCTAATTCGTCTGTTCGAAACGTAACAGATGTGTCGTACTGGCCATGGTTTCTTGCCGTGGTTGGGTTTATTGCTCTTGTGTGTTGGACCGCGATGGTCCCCACACCCGGGTTGAAAGAAAAGCAAGCCTCTGGGAATCAATATCAACGCCAGAATCTCGGTGATACCGCGGTAATTCGTGTTGTCCCACAGCCTGTTCAAGATAATGAGTTCGATACTGTTGCCGCAGCAGTAACCCATCTCGCAGACGGAGGAGTCATAGAACTCACTGGAGATTCAGAATATGAGATCGGCCGCACCCATCTGAGGACGGATATCAAATTAATGATACGAGGCGAAGCAGGAAAACGACCCGTCTTACGGATTACTCCTTCTTCGAAATCGGTGATGAATGCAGAGGGTTCGGTCTTTTTTATTGAGGGCGGACACCTGATGCTAAACGGTGTAGATGTTCGTGTTGATCATGAAAATACCGATACCAGTACCGGCTACTCATCAATCTTTGAACTTGCCAATGGGGGGCAGCTTACTTGTGAAAATATTAAGGTTACATCGATACCCATTGCCACTCAAGAAAAATTATCGGAAGACGGGGCTGCGTTGGTTCTAGCACGGATCCGTGCTTTCGATCAAAGCCAACAAAATGATTCCGAGTACAACGGAAAAACTGTTGAGCCATACTCGGATGTATCGAAGCAAGTCTCAGCCGTGAAAAAAGAAAGTACTATCAAGATAGAAAATTCTACAGTAAACGGTGATCTGACATGTTTTGTTTGTGAGTCATCTACAGCATGGTCACTTTCTTGGATTGGCGGCGGCGTAACAGTTAAGCAAAGATTTCTTACCGCAAGAAGTAAGTCCATATTTCCATTTGTGTCCACTAATGTACAGCTTCACCTTCGTGACGCAACGTTTGTCTGCCAAGATGGATTTGCTCGTCTTGAGGATGCGCCAGGGCAGGACGACGTTCCTCAGTTGCGAGTTGTTGTGGAGCATTGTCGATTTATTATTCCAGAGTCAGCTGTTTTGTTAGAGCAGGTAGGGGTGGCAGAACCAGAGGTATATCAGCGCGCGATTAATTGGACTGATCAGCGGGGAAGATATGAGGGGGGAAGAATTTTTCGCAAAATTGATGGCGCCGGTAACTTGGTTGAAATCGACTATTCTTCAGCGGGACAGCCGTTGGAGTATCAAGGGTTTTCAGTAATTGAATAGTTTTGACGGACGAACTTGGGTTAATTCAATTGAGATCGAATCTCAATTGTAAGAAATGAATTGCTTAGAGGGCATTGCGGAAGCACTAGTATTTTTTTGCTGTAATATTATTGAATTGAAGTCATTGTATAAACAATGTGCCCTATTTTTGGGGTGTATGAAAAGTACAAATTTAAAAGAGAAAAACTGTAAAAGTTTGTTGAAACTGTCAGCTGAGATGGAACGCATTCTGTTGTATCCATCTTGTGATATGTAAGGAGAAAATAGAATATGAGAAAATTTCAATTGCTTAGTAAATTATTCTTGGCGGCGTTTGTTGGAGCCTTTCTGGTTTCTGCAAGTCCAGCATTCGCTGTGAAGCAGTTCTATGATGAATTTAAAGAAGTATATGTAAACAACGGTAAACTTGATGCTGGTGCAGTTGCCAAGGCGAAGTGCAATTTGTGTCATGAGGGAAAAAGTAAAAAGAATAAGAATGCGTACGGTGAGCTCCTCGATGCTTTGCTGGATCGAAAAAAAGATGCGAAGAATCCAGAAAAGATTCGCCAGGCATTGGCGAAAGTAGAGTCAGAGAAAAGCCCATCGGGTGTCACGTATGGTGAGATTTTTAAGGAAGGCAAACTTCCTTAGAGTTTTCTTTGTTTACCCCAATGCATCACTACTGGCCTCGAGAAGAATTTCCTCGAGGCCAGTTGTGTTCTGCACAGCAGCAAAAGCGTCGTGTGATCCGAAGACGCGGACTTGTTTTACTAGGCAATCGAATTGTTGATGTGCTAGGGACTCCGTGACTGGTGAGATTTCTGTGAGTGATCGCCAGCGATACTCACCTTGACCAAACTGATCACGACAACGCACTTGTAAATTAAATTCAATTTCACGCTGTTTCGGTGGTGCGTCTAAAAGTATTTCATTGTGCTTAATATCATAGTTCGTTTTTTTGGCTAGTCGTTTTGCGAAGCAATCAGACACTCGAACAAGGTTTTTATAGGGGAGTCCGGCTAGAGTCTTATGGAGAATGGGGTGAGATTTCGCATCAAATGCGGCGATCCGTTTAAAAAGGTTTCGTTGCGGACCAAAGAGGCCGTTTCGAATCATTAGAATGTCTGGATTCTCATTTTTCTGACATATGTTTTGAATAAATGATTCTTCTGTCGATTGAACTAATTGGTTTATGTCTAGCGTTTCACGACTTAGCCAAAGAGCTCGCTGAAGCATTGCTGTGGCCGATCGTACGGCATGGTGCCAGTAAACCTCACTGAACATGACGTAGCGAGCAAACACCATAAGTTCTGCCGCAGTCTTTCCTTTTTCAGTAATTGCGAGTGATTCTCCGTTCGCATCAAGGCAGAGGCTTGCGAGTAAGCGGTCTTGGTCAAAGTGTCTGCCGTATGGTACTCCGGCGTGCAGGCTGTCCCGCATTAGGTAGTCCATCTTATCGACGTCTACTGGTCCAGAGAGAAGTGAATGAATTATCTTCCCAGATGGATCGGTCGCGGATCCTAGTATTAGTTCAGCAACGCGATCTGCTGAAAGTCCCCAATCAGACTTGAGAAGATTTTTAATTTCATCCGTTGAGATGAGCAGGGATGTTCGCTCCTCGTGTCGTGGTATCCCTGGCAAATCCATATCTTCGATAGGGTGGCAAAATGGCCAATGTCCGATATCGTGAAGCATTGCAGCGACTAAGAAAGCTGAGGCGTCCTGCTCGGAAATAGTTTCACGAAAGCACTCATCGCCTTGTAAACTCAACAGAAACTCAAGGGAGAGCCGATAAACTCCAAGAGAATGCTCAAGCCTTGAGTGCACAGCCCCGGGGTAAACAAGTGAAACAAGACCCAGTTGTCGCACTGCTGCCATTCGTCTTACTGGCGAACTGTCCAGTAATCTACGAACACGAGGTGTTAGAGGAACGGTCTTGTCCGGAGGAATCCGAACACCGCCGCCATCATGAATAGTTTTCAGTTCCTGGAGTTTCGCAAAGGACATTCGATCTCGAATTCATTGGGTCTATCTAAAGCACTTCCTGCTCAGTATTTACAAGGGTGGTTGTAATCCTGCTAGATATCTCACTAAAGCTATCAGGATTACATAGAAAAAATAGTGGCTCACTCCAACACCCCAGTCGATGTCAAAGCTAAGGACTGCAGTCAAGCCACCCATAAATAAGAATACTGGAGCAAGAAAAGTCCATTGCCATATCTCAGGGCTATCAATCCCAATTGTTCCCCGTACGTACCACAATGCTGCATAGACCATGCTACAAACCAAAACTCGAATAGCGAGTGGTCGGCCACGATATGGTTCAAGTTCCTTGTCTCGCATTACGGTGTACCCGACCTTTGCGCAAGGTATTGCGACAAAGAAAGCTGTTAGAGCCTGGAGAAGAAAAGGTATAGTCGGTTGGCCAGTTTCAACCTTGAATACTCTGCCGGAAGCGTATGCTCCAAATAATAAGAGTACACCTGCAACAAGAAGTATCGTTACAGAGATAGGAGAGAACGACTCTTCTTTAAACACAATTGGTGCAGTCGGCATATGGCCAGATTGTGATGACTCTGTAGGCTTCGAAGGCTCATGAATTGTGACATCGCCCGTTGCCTTTGGGATTTTGATCGGCTGCTTGCATTTTGGACAAGGGCCAGTTTGTCCGGCAAATTTGTCGCTGACGTTGAAGCGTGCCTGGCATTTTGTGCATACAACGGAAATTGCCATGGAGAAGACCTAAAGTGAGTAGTTGCCGGGATCGTATTCAGTGGGGTGTACGTTCTGTGCCGTTATTAGAGTCGACTTTGTAAATTGTATTTAAAAATAAATAGATTTTTTTTACGTTACAAAAATGGGGGGGTAAAGTAGAGATGGCATGCTTCTGTTGTAATGTGAGCGTCGTTCCTAATCTTTCGTCATGGTAATTTTAAATGGTCGAATCTTCTACTATTACATTTCAGTGTCCGAATAATCATCGTATAACCGTTCCAATTAAACTCGCGGGGAAAGGTGGAGTCTGTTCGAAATGCGGAATCAAGGTGGTCATTCCAAATTCACAGCCATCGGATCAAGACAGTACGCTGGGTTCAGCGATAGTGAACGACGTCTCAAGCCTTCAGAGTTCCTCGATAGATCTCCTTGGTCCTCCTGTCGAAAATGATTTGGTTGCCAGCAATCTGGCAGGAAGAAGTACTGAAAGTCCAACGGCACGACTTATAGCTCGGCTCTGGCAGGAACTCGAACATGGCGGGGAAGTTGAACTCCATATTGCCGGAAGCTCTCGACCCATTTTACCACAATTCTTTGAGCGGAAGTGGTCAGAGGGGACACATGCTTTGTTTGCGCGTCAAGAGCCAGATGGTTCTATTACTCTTGAAGCCGTCGCCTGGGAATCGATCCAGCGAGTAGTCGTTCGCAAAGTTCAGGGGCTTCCAGATGGAATGTTTCTGGACGAAGGGGAGACTTAGGTCCCTTGATATGCTGCGTGATGATCATTCAATTATGAATCATCATCCAGATCACCTTCGGTGATCATTGAAAACCCTTTTGCAGCAAGTGTCTCCAGGCCCATTTCAGTGTTGTCAACCATAAGGGCTACAACTGGACGCCCTCGGGGACGCATGAGAACTGGATAGGCCTGAATGATATTTATCTCAGCTTGAAGAAGAGCTGTACAGATCTGAACCAGTGGTTGAGGATCATCAGGCAATTCCACACCAATTAAATCACTCTCAATGATTGCGAGTCCAGCACGTTCAAGAATTTCTCGCCCTTGTTCAGGATGGCTCAGAAGAAAGCGAACAAAAGCACATTCACCCGCGTCGCTAATTGATAAGGCAACAATGCGTACTCTCGTACCGGCAAATCGACGAACAAGTTCAGCAAGTTGTCCAACGCGATTTTCTAAGAAGACGGTGAATTGCCGCAATGTTGGCCAGTTTCTTCCACGCGCAGTTGCAAAGCCAACCGCTGCGCCTTCACCCGCGTCACTAAAGCTAGTCATACCTTTTTCTTCCGTGCGTAAATCAATACGGTACAGAATAGGCTTTTTAATCCAAACTGGTCAATAAATGTCTGCATGCTCTTGTTAACTTCTTTAGATTGAGCATGATAATCCTGACACGTTATCATTCATCTCTAACGAGGTTTGTCGCTGTAATGCATCAATCACCGGTTTCTAGTCACTCTCATGAAATTGCAATTCGGGTGCGTTATCAGGAAACAGACGGTCAGCGACGAGTGCATCACGCGAACTATCTAACATATTTTGAGATGGGGCGTACCGAGATGCTTCGAGCGCAAGGCTACACGTACAAAGCATTTGAGGACGCAGGTCTTTTTATGGTTGTTGCCGAAGCATCGTGTCGCTATCAGGCGGCCGCAGAATACGATGACATGCTCTTTCTGCGAACATATGTTGGGAAAGTAACCTCTGCGAGCATTCGTCACACGTATGAACTAGTTCGAGACACTCGAATAATTGCTACTGGTGAAACACTGGTTGTCTGTGTTGATCCTGAAGGAAAGATTAGAAAACTTCCCGACTGGCTTCTTACAAAGGCTCCATAGCTGAATTATTTTATCTGCCAGTGACTACACTTTGTCGGCACGGAAACAATTTGTTTTCAATGAGCCGTTCTAAGCGGGTAATCATTGGTCGACGACAAAGCTATCGAGGCCGCCGACTCTTGATCGGATTTTCACAACCGCCGTCGGTCATCCAAGATGCCGTATTTTTCGTGTTTTCAAGCCTACCTACTCCGTCGGACGCGTCACAGAATCGGTCGGCATCAGACCAATCAAGTTCATCATTCTGGTACTGACAAACATAAGCCAGTAAAGATTGCATTTCGGCTGCGGATATCTCCGCTTCACGAAAGCAATGTATGATGGACGTCGTCGGGGCCAAAGAATCCTGATCAAATCCGGTGGATTCTAAGGGTGTTTTTTCATCATGAACATAGTTGTCACAAAGAGTGAGTAATTCTTCGCGTGTCATTATAAATTCCTCCGCAAGCATCCAGTTCGAGCAGTGGTTTTGGCTGTTGGTTTTTTACTGCCGTGGCCATTCATGTTCTTACGAACGATATGCACCATTCGTTCGATTAGAAAGCGGATTTCTCCTTAAAAGCCGATGCCAGGAACTGCTGGACAAATAAAAGTCCTGAAATTGATTGCTTAGAAAGGGGTTTTGGAAAGGGGTTTTGCACTTATTTGTTTACGTTATCCACATCCGAAGATTGCTGCCGAGGGCGGTATTCTCTTTGGGTCTATGCCATACGGACTTTTAGTATTTCGGGAACTTTTTACACAGTTTCGTGTGGCTTTCGAACGATCTTCGTTCTCTACGGTGCTATGAATGAAACTAAATGATAATCAGTTGATTCCAGCTGGAAGATATATCCCGGATATTGTGAAACGATAGTTGTAAATCGAATACGAATGCCCGCTCTTGAACGTACCAATGGCAGTACTTGATATTCCGTAGAGATAAAACCTATTCAGTAGCATGGAAATAAATTACAGAAATAATTCCTTGCCAACATCTCACTTTTTTCTTTGACGCATCGTTTGCTAAGACATTTTTTCTTGCTATGAGAGCTCATGCAGTATTGCGATGAAGAAAAGGGGAGTGCTTGAGTCGACAGGGCCTAGATAGGTATTAACTATCCAATTCGGTGATCTAATGGTGGTACATGCAACCTATTGGCAATTTAAAAGTAGTTGTTTCGTCTGCACCTTTACCACATGACTAGCATCTGGGTTTGGATAGCCGTACCACTGTAGCCTGCGCGATAAGGATACAGAGCGTTGTTGGCAGGGCTACGATTGTAATAAAGAGTTTCAAAAGTGAACTTTGTCTGACGATTGTTCTTTGGGTAGAAGTTGAATCCTCCTCCGTATTCTTGACCGCTTCCATTGGGACCAGTCACACCGCCGGAGCGGCCGTAAATACCTAATCTTTGTGGAATGAGACAGAAAGAGACACTCCCGGCCCCTCCCTGCTGGAAGATGCTCGGAGCTCGGACCGGTACGGGTGTTGGTGGTGTCGGGGGTACTGTTACAGGCGGTATGTCTTGTCCGGTGTAGTCATCAAGTTGTCTGAAATAGTATTCAAAATTTACTGCGGTGCCTTTGTATTTCCATCCAATGTCAACAGTAGCAAGTTGGACACGAACTTTTGTGATCACGGTCCGTGCTTGAATTGCGCCTGGGGCAGAAATTGGTGTGCCATTGCTGAGACGGACGAGTGTATCTTCAGGGTTTGAGAACGCCTGACTTTGTTGGCTGGTTGGTGTCAGCGCATGCATTCCGCTGCAGCCGAGGCGTAATACGGGCTCACGGTGGATCTCCATATCGGAGTAGTAGGGGCCATACGCTCCAAGAGGTTCCCATGTAACAATTCCTGCCCATGCCATTGCAGTACCCGATCGATTCACACCTGCACGCGATCCATCAATGCCGTTCCATACTCCTCCACGATAGCGAAATTCACCATCAAGGAGTTTTCCTTTGAATTCAAACCCAGGGGAGTAAGACGGTCGAAAGAATGTATTCGCCATGCTACGGTCGATACCCTGGACCCAGCGACTCGAGGTTCCCCACTCTCTGGTTGCTGCGACAAAGGAGACTCCTCCGAGCATCATGACTTGATCGTTGAATTTCCAGCCTGCAAAACCGAGCGGTGCAATAGCAGAGTTGTTTCCGTTATTCGTTGTTCCAAAGAGGGTAATTGAGTAACGCAGGCGTTCATCCGTAACATAACCCTCTGAGGTAAGGAAAAATCTATTAATTTCAAAAACATTAATATTACTGACAGGGTATTGCGTAGGTGCAGTGGGTGCGCCAGGAATTCCTTTTATAGGCCCACTTGCTGTCCAACTTGTCACGGAACGTGCGAACTCAAACCAACGGACCTGGACGAAACCATTGAGATAAAAAGAGAATGGAAATGATTGACGATTTCTCGATGCGTAAACCTCAAGGCCCTTTAAATCTACAAGTGAGGTAGCCGGGATGTATCGAGGTCGTGGGATGCCACTGAGTTGAGCGGCAAGCATCATTTCAGCTTCCTCGCGAACAACCGCGGCTAATTCAGGATCAGAGCGAATAGCCGATCGCAAGTCGTCCTCGGCAGTATACGTACGTGGTTCGGGCGGTGGAATGGTTTCGTATTCGGCATTATCTTGATACGAGGCGATGGGTAATGAGAGGCCCGAGGTTTCTGCCCACACTGGTTGTGAGTTCAGAGCTGCAAGAATTACAGTGAGTGCACACAGACGTCCAAAACGCACGTGCGCATGGCAGACGTTTTCTATCCGAACAGGTTCTCGGTTTCTGGAAGTACGCATGAACTGGAGATTGATCAGGAGTTTCTAACCCCGAGGCATCTAATTAGGAAATCGACACAGAATGTATAGATTCTGAGGGTTTTTCGGATTGTTCAGGCAACGGATGAATCTGGGCGAAATAAGGCAGATACGGTCACCCGTAATGCAGGAAACAATGAATTCGTAATCATTCTCACGAACTGTGCATAGCTTTGATCGTGCATGTGAAGCCGAACCTGTTCATTGAACGCTGCGTAAAGACTAGGGGGGATGTAAAATGCTTTTGGTTTCTACACAGCAGAAAAGATGGGCAGGATTCTCGGTCATAGAACTTCTTGTAGCCGCTGCCGTCGTCGTACTTCTTGTAGGACTTCTGTTGCCTGTCGTTCAGCGAGTACGTGAAACTGGGAGACGTCTTTCGTGTCAAAACAATCTTAAGCAGATTGGTCTGGCCACTGCTCAGTTTGCTTCAGCGCATCGGGATCGCCTCCCACCTGGACGAATTCAGAAAAGAAATTTTAAAACCGTTTCATGGAGTAGTTTTTTTCTTGAGTTTATGGATCATGTTGATCGTCAGGCTACGTGGGCACCAGTCACAGACGCCGATCGTGTGACACACGACACTCGTCTGTTCTTGAATGCAGATTTTCGTTCCCAAGTAAATCACAAAGCAACAACAACGAAGATACGACAATATCTTTGCCCGAGCGTTTCTCGAGAAGAGTCATCTCGTCACAATGACATAATCAATGAATCGGGTGATTATTATGGAATGGCTTGTATCGACTACTCTGGGAACGCCGGTGTAAATCCAAACGAAGCACACTATTCTGATCACCACGGGCATCCCTATCCCTCCAATACTGGGGTGCTCTTGCTTCGTGAGGTCAGTGGTTTGAGTGAGGGCGTTCCCTACCGATGGATTACGGATGGGCTTTCCAAGACAATTCTGATTTTTGAATGGTCTGGTGTTGGCTTAGGTGGTGGGCAGGCCAGAGGCGTGTGGGCATCAGGGCTAAATTGTAATTATGTTGGCCATGCGCACCGAAATGTTTCACTGATCAATCCACCACCAGCAAAAGTCTGGGAGGCAGGGCCTAATGTACCCATGTTTTCTGACCATCCCGGTGGAGTAAATATTGTGCTATGCGATGGTTCGGTACGGTATTTGGCTGCTAGTACAGAAAACCACATTGTCTTGGCATTACTGACGCGTGCGTCAGAAGAAGTGGCAGGAAGTAGCGGGTAAGAAAACAGAATGCGTATGATGAACGCTGTGGCGAAGATTTTTGCCTTACAAAACGGATTCATTGAGTTCGCATTGTGCTAGAAGAGCACCCCCGTGCATCTTCAGTTTAGGCGGCAGGCCGGGGTATTGGATACGATCGTTGGATTCGTTTATCGAACCATATGATAGGATTTAAGTTTTTTGACATAATAGAAGGTAGGAAAGTTTTCAGTAATGCTCGATCGCAGGTGGGTAGGTTTTGTTGCTGGTGTTTTTATAAGTCTACTTTTAGTAGTCATTCTTTTTGGATTGTTTCTGGTATCACCTTCTCGTTTTCGCACAACGATCGTGGCCAGCCTATTTCCGTATGACTTAAAATCGGAGAGTGCTCAGGAAACACGTTCTCAAACAATCCATGATATTCATGGCGATGTTCACCCCAAGAGTGGAGGTCATGGTCACGGAGACCACGGTCACGGAGACCACGGTCACGGAGGTCACGGAGGTCACGGAGATCATGGAGATCATGGAGATCATGGAGATCATGGAGATCATGGAGATAAAGTTGAAGTTTCTTTATCGTCGCAAGCGAGAAATGGTATCGGACTACGTGAAGGACCAGTAGTCGTCAAGTCCTACAGCCGACCCGTCATTGTGCCAGGCATTATTGTTGAGAAGCCTGGTCGATCTCAGTACACAGTAATTGCTCCAATTACCGGTTATGTCACACAGGTCTATCAAACACCTGGAGGGTCAGTCTCACCAGGTGATCCACTTTTTGAACTTCGACTCACTCATGAAGAACTTGTACAGTCACAAGTTGATTTGCTTGCTACTTCGGAGGCACTTGATGTTATTCAAAGAGAACTTCGTCGGCTTGAGAGCATTAATACAGAGGGACTCATTGCAAAAAAGAGAATCCTTGACCAGCAATATGAATTGCAAAAACTGGAGGGTCGGCAACGTGCTCAGAGGCAGGCATTGCTGTTACATGGACTTTCTGAATCTCAAGTGAAGACAATTCAGGAAAGTCGCACTCTTCTGGGCACGGTCATAGTCCGGGCGCCTCATGAGGATGAACTTGTTGTAGATGATGCTGAAGGCCAGCCCACGCTTTTGCTACAGCAACTCGATGTCGAGCGTGGCCAATATGTTGAAACCGGCGTGACGCTTGCCGTGTTAGTAGATCATCGAACATTAATGATTGATGCTGAGGCTTTTGAAAAGGATGCGATTGAAATTAGTGAAGCTGCTTCAGAGGGCAGGCCCGTCGTTGCGATGCTTGAGACCGCGTCTGGAGAATCTAGGGACATTCCGGGACTTACAATAGACTACCTTTCTAGTGAGGTTGATGCAGAAGCGAGAACATTGCACTTTTTTGTGTCGCTTCCGAATGAAAAGTTATCTGGTCCGGCCGGTAAACTGAGTTCGGAAATACTGAATTGGCGATATCGCCCCGGCCAAAGAGTGCGACTGCGAGTTCCAATTGAGGAGTGGCCGGACCGGATGGTTGTGCCAGCCACTGCTGTGGCTGAAGATGGTGTCGAACACTACGTCTTTATTGCAGACGGGGATCACTTCCATCAACAAGCTGTTGAGGTTGAATTTCGTGATCCAAAATCTGTTGTTCTTGCGAATGACGGGTCAATCCACCCGGGCGACATTATTGCTCTCACCGCTGCACAGCAGCTGCAATTCGCATTGAAGAGTCAATCAGGAACGACTGCTGATCATCATTTAGGGCATACCCACTAAACCTGCTACCTGTCTCTGCACAAGGGAATGTCATGCTTGATGCTGTTATACGAGCTGCACTTCGCTATCGGGTTTTAACATCCGTCTCTGCTTTAGCAATTCTTTTTTATGGTGGCTTGGCTTGGCGTAACCTTCCGATCGATATCTTCCCGGATCTTGATCGGCCACGAGTAACAATACTGACAGAGGCAAGCGGGCTCGCTCCTGAGGAAGTAGAGATGCTTGTGACCGTACCGCTTGAGGCAGTTTTAACCGGGGCGAGCGGTGTTCAGACAGTACGAAGTTCCTCAGGTATTGGTCTTTCTGTCATTTGGGTTGAATTTGAATGGGGCTCAGATATTTATGTCAATCGTCAGATTGTTGCCGAGAAGATTGGATCAGCGCAAGAGCGACTGCCGAAAGGAATGCGTCCTCATATTGCGCCGATCTCTTCGATCATGGGGCAGGTTATGCATATTGGCATCGAAAGTGTTCATGGCAAAACGGCTCCTATTGACCTACGAACATTCGCAGATTGGGTTGTTCGTCAGCGTTTGTTGACCGTGCCAGGAGTTGCGCAAGTTATCACCATGGGTGGTGGTCGCAAACAGTTTCAGGTTTTGGTTAATCCTGATTTGATGTTGCAATACGGAGTCTCACTTCATGATGTTGAGCAGGCCGTCCGAGCCAGCAATTCAAATGCTACTGGTGGCTATCTCGAGCGAGCCGGGAATGAGCTGCTGGTTCGCGCATTAGGCCGAATCAAAACAGTAAATGATTTGAAGGCTGTTGTAGTGAAGGCAAGGGAGGACCGCCCGGTGGTCTTGGGGCAGGTGGCTCGAGTTGTAGAGGGGGCGCAATTAAAAAGAGGTGATGCGGCTGTCAATGGAAAGCCAGCCGTTCTTGTAGTTGTTTCAAAGCAACCAGGTGCTGATACTCGTCGTTTGACCGAGGATGTCCTTAGTGCAATCGAAAGTATCAGTCAGTCTCTCCCGGCTGATATTCGAATCACCCCAGATCTTTATCAACAAAAAACATTTATTGATTTAAGTATTTCAAATGTAATCGAGGCATTACGAGACGGTGTCTTGCTTGTAATTGTTGTTTTGTTCTTATTTCTTCTCAATGTTCGTGTGACATTTATCACGCTTACGGCAATACCCCTATCGATCATGATCACGGCCATCGTCTTTCAGGTTCTTGGTATGTCGATTAACACGATGACTTTGGGCGGATTAGCTGTTGCAGTAGGTGAACTTGTTGATGATGCGATTGTCGATGTCGAAAATATTTTTCGACGCCTTCGTGAAAATAGTCAACGGGCAGTACCGCATCCAATCCTTCGTGTTGTTTATGAAGCAAGTCGGGAAGTCCGAAGTTCTATTGTCTTTAGTACAGCTCTTGTCGTTCTTGTTTTTGTTCCACTCTTTGCACTCGGGGGAATTGAAGGGAAATTATTTATGCCCCTCGGCTTGGCTTATATTATTTCTATCCTTGCATCTCTTGTCGTCTCCTTAACGGTCACGCCTGTTCTGTCGTACTGGTTGTTGCCTGGTTCAACTGGTTCTCGAAAATATCGCAAAAGCTTTGTTCTTAATGTTTCCCAATCGTTAGTAGGGTGGGCGAATCGTTTCAGTATTCGGTATCCAGCAATTGTCTTAGTGGTGGTAGCTGGATGTTGTGTAGCTAGTATTGTGACCCTTGCGCGGCTCGGGAGAGATTTCTTACCTCCCTTCAACGAAGGTAGTGTTCAGGTCAATGTGTTTTTGCCCCCAGGAACATCGCTCACCACATCAAATGCAATCAATGCGATGGTTGATGAACGTATTGGAACAGTTGAAGGCGTTTTGAACGTTAGTCGCCGGACAGGTAGGGCAGAAATGGACGAGCACGCGGAAGGAGTGAATACATCAGAGATCCTTGTGTGTTTAGATCCGACTGCGAGCCGCAGTCGTGAGCAATCAATTCAGGATATCAGAGAAAAGGTTGAGAATGTCCCAGGCGTTATTGCATCAGTTGAACAGCCTCTCTCACACCTCATCAGCCACATGCTTTCAGGAGTAAAAGCACAGGTGGGCATTAAGCTTTATGGAGACGATCTTGTTTTATTACGGAAAAACGCCGAGCAGATAAAAGAGGCAATTGCTGATGTGCCCGGTGTTACTGATCTTTTAGTAGAGCAGCAAACGGAACTACCTCAACTCAAGATTCAGATCAATCGAGAAAAACTTGTGCAGTATGGCCTTACGGTTGAAACAGTCAATGAGTTTATACAGACAGCAATGTACGGCAGAACCGTGTCACAAATAGTTGATCGTCAGCGTGTGTTTGATCTTATTGTACGGATGGATGAACCGTATCGAGTCGATGTTGAAAAGCTGGGGGACTTGTCAATTAATCTGCCAACGGGTGGGCGAGTCCCGCTCGATGCTGTTGCTGTTATTAGGGAAGGTAGTGGGCCGAATACGATTAACCGAGAAAATGCGAGGCGGCGTATCGTTATTCAATGTAACACGGTCGGGCGTGACCTTGATGGGGTGGTTCGAGAGATACAGAAGCGGCTTAAACTAATTGAGACCGGACTGCCCCCGGGGTCCTTCCTTGAATACGGAGGCCAGTTTGAGAGCCAGAGGCAAGCAACAAGGATGATTGCTTTGTTAAGCCTGGTGTCGCTGGGTGGAATGTTCGTACTTCTCTATACATTGTTTCACTCTGTAAATCTTTCTCTGCAGGTACTTGCGGCATTACCTATGGCAGCTATTGGAGCTATTGGTGCACTCGTACTCACAAACCAGTCATTGACTATTGCAAGTATGGTTGGCTTCATATCACTCTGTGGAATTGCTTCGAGGAACGGAATACTCCTGATAGCTCATTATCTTCATCTCGTTCGACATGAAGGAGAAGGTTTTACTCGAGATATGATAGAGCGGGCAGGGAAAGAGCGGGTTGCACCGATGCTGATGACGACGCTCACTGCGGGTATCGCGTTGGTGCCACTTGTTTTGGTTGCAGGTGAACCAGGGAAGGAAATTCTCTATCCAGTGGCAACAGTCATTCTTGGTGGCCTGATCAGTTCGACTATTCTTGATTTCTTTGTACACCCGGCCTTGTTCTGGTGCTTCGGTATGCGAGATGCAGAAAAAGCAATAGGAAAAGCCGGAACTGATGTCTTAGCGGCATCCTCACGGTAGCTTTGTAAGGAGGCTTGTTTTTGGAACAAGGCGCAGGCGCCTGGGAGGCAATGAGGCTGAAAACAGTCAAGGTTAGGGTGGCGATTTTTTCTAGGAATCTTCATTGGTAAACTTTGGACGGTGTGTTTTCATAGTGCGACTCCTATCCGTCCCTCGACATAAACCATATTGAGATGAAATATCATACAGGCGTTCTGCCCTCTTCGATTCTTTTGTTGCTCGTTTTCATTCTGTCATTTTGGTGCGAAGGGAAAACTGCAGAAGGCAGTGAATCAGGCGACGGAATAGCAATCGCAGAAATTGTTCAGTTGCCTCCTGGTATGCATATGGACGTCTTTGCAGATGAGTCACTGGTTGCGAATCCTGTTGCTTTCTCAATTGACGAGATGGGGCAAGTGTTTGTCTGTGAAACATTTCGCCAAGGCAAAGGAGTCGAAGATAATCGGAAACATCTCGTATGGCTTGAAGATGATCTTGCAGCGCAGAGTGTTGCCGATCGGTTGGCAATGTTTCGTAAACATCTTGGTGAAAAAGTGCATGACTATTCTGCGTTTGAAGATCGCGTACGATTGCTTATTGATACGGATCACGATACGTTCGCCGACAAGGTGGTTACTTTTGCCGATGGATTTAATGAGATTGAAGACGGAACAGGTGCAGGCGTTTTGGCAATCAATGGAGATGTCTACTACACATGCATTCCGAATTTGTGGTTGTTGAAAGACACTGATGGCAATGGAATTGCTGACGTCAAGAAAACATTGCACAGCGGATATGGTGTCCGGGTAGCATTTCGCGGGCACGACATGCATGGGCTTACGCTTGGCCCCGATGGACGTGTTTATTTTAGTATTGGAGACCGTGGTTACAACGTGATTACGCCGGAAGGGAATCACTTGCACCGTCCATATTGTGGTGCTGTGTTTCGGTGTGAGCGAGATGGCTCGGGGCTCGAAGAGTTTGCCTATGGCCTTCGTAATCCACAGGAGCTTGCTTTCGATGACTATGGAAACCTCTTCACTGGTGACAATAATTCTGATTCAGGTGATCTTGCAAGGCTCGTGTATGTACTTCCTGAATCAGATTCAGGTTGGCGAATGTATTACC
>CAJXFK010000009.1 GCA_913052575.1 uncultured Planctomycetaceae bacterium | reverse complement strand
CACATGATGCCCCGAAGCCAGTTTTTCCTCTCTGACCAACCCCGCTGCCGTCGCCGTTCATTAAGTTGTGGCCCTTGCCCCGGCCTGTCAC
Organism: uncultured Planctomycetaceae bacterium; assembly: GCA_913052575.1. GTDB lineage: Bacteria > Planctomycetota > Planctomycetia > Pirellulales > UBA1268 > UBA1268. The sequence continues at coordinate 42,962 of CAJXFK010000009.1, read as the reverse complement.
CAATGACAAGACCACTGCGATGAAGTGTGGAAACAAACCTCGAAACCTCGTCCACCGTAATTCGACGTGGAGGGAAACGCGCCTCAAAATTGTCCTTGAGATCTTCAAGGCTCGCTTCACCATCAAGCATTTGAAGAAGCGCATATTCTTCGGGACGAAACCGGTAATAGGACAGGCCGATAGGGTCTTTCACGACGTACCATGCCTGTCCCTGGTAGACCTGACGATTTGTTACCAAATCACCTCGGTATCGCAGACCCACAGGTCTCGACGTACTCGAGCGGAAGGCTTCGGCCATTGCCATAGGTTCACCTCACTCAGCATCTGCCGTGGTTACTGTTCGATGAACAGGCGGCAATGGTGGCTGTTGGGAATGGATCGTCATTGTTGCTGTCTGACCAGCCCGCAACAACCACTCAACAGAATCTTTTGCCTGACGATTCTCGACCTCTGCCCATACACGAAAGTCACCACCTGGTTCTACCAGTGGACTCACAAAAACAATCCTGCCTTTGAATGATTCGTTGCGTTCATCTGCAAACATGACCGACACAGTTACCGGACGATTATGCACACTTTGAGGCTCATACTTCGACGAATCGACATATCCCTCAACCCGAAGCTTGTCAGTTCGCACAACTCTTGCCAGCGGATCTCCGGGCTGCATCCATTCACCCAGATGTGGATAGACCTGCACAATCATGCCATCAATGGGTGATGCAATCTGACGTCGTTGGATACGGTTTTCAGCAGCAAGAACCTCAACCTCTTTTGAGCCCGCATCAAGCGACGAGAGTTGCCGCTCAAGTTGAGCCTGTTCAATCTGAAGTTCACTCTTCTTTTGATTTAATTGTAGCCTGGCTAACTCTACCTCGGTCACACTACCTGGTATCCTTCGATTTGAAGCCACTGCTTTTTCAACTTCTACCTCAGCAACTTTTTCAGCAGCGATAGAATATCGAACATCGACATCACTGCTCGCTTTGGCTATGGCTTGATCATGTTCAGCCGATGCCTTCTGTTTCTCGAAACGCGGCTGAGAATCGTCAATTCGAGCAATCGCACCCCCGCGGCTGACGACATCGCCCTCTTTTACAGATAGCTCCAACAATACACCCGCCTCCCGAGCTGGTATACGAGCTTCTTCAACCACCGATACAAGACATCGGTTCAAAACTGGCTCTTGTGGCGTCTCTACTGCAAGAGAATCAACCCTTAGCAACGAAACGCAACACAAAGCTCCAACAATAAATCTCATAATATCCACCTGATGTATCGAGTGCTTCCCTTTACCAGAGCCGGAAAAAAATCTGCGTCTGAAAAAACGCCATAACGTCCATAAACCAAACATATCCCAACGCGTGCTCACCGCAGTTCACCCGTGCTGTCACCGTAGCTCCAGCACCAAGCTCTTCTTTTTCATGTCGTGTAGGATCAATCGTAATACGGACAAGAACCGTATTCCCCTGTTCTCCCCGAACTTCTGCCTGCTCGTGTATTTCTTCGACAACGCCGTAATGACGCGTCCCCGGATCGGTTGCGAGGATGTAATCGACCTCTAACTTTTGATCGTTTTGTTTCGCCCGTGAAAGCGCTTTGTTGATATGGCCTAGCCGGTCATCAGCCATATGAATCTCAAGTTCCCATTCACCTGTCTTGTCGGCAATGCTCATGAGCGCCTGGCCTCGTTCGACCGGACGAAAAAGCAAACGATCTCGGACCTGCCATGTCACAATCACGCCCCCAATTGGGCTACGGACTTCCAGATCTGTTTTTTTATGTTCATACAGTCGTTGCTGCTGTTCAAGACTTTCAATCTCTCGCCGCAACTGCGCTGCACGGCCCGCCATACGGTTTTTCTCATCGTTCGACAGACCTTTGTCTTCAAGGAGGGAGCGCCGGGTTGCGACCAGTTGCTCTTCGCTTGATGCCTTTCGACCAAGAATATCTGTCATCGCCACTTCAAGGTCTGTATTTCGCAGTTGTGCAAGTAACTCGCCCTCCTGCACCTCAGCTCCGTGCTTGAGATTGGCCTCAACCTGCTCAACAACACCCTCAATGTCAGCAAATACATCCCGCCTGTGAACCGGTTCAAGCGTGCCTTTTCCTTCGAGCCGCAAGTCCACTCGAACAAGCGTGAGGGCAGCAATAAAGGCAATCAGGGCCGCAACAGCCAGAACTGTTTTCGGGAGGTTCCGGGCGGTTGTAAGAGCCTTCGATTTACTGAGCAGACTGGTCAGCCAATGGAGAGGCATTGTCGTGTGATCAATGGCGTTGGAAAGTGCAACTCGTCCATGCTCAGCAACAAGTTCCACACGAGCTCTCTTGCCACCTTCAAATGTTGTGGACGAAAACCACTCAACGACCAGCACACCAATTGGGTCTGGCGGCTCTTTGGGAGGTGACTCAGCCTTAGCCACAGCAACTGCATCAACCCCACCAGGCTTGACTACTGGTGTGAGCCTTGGTTTTTCAAGCGGCAAAATAGCCATGGCCGTCGAGTGCGACTCATCGATATAGTTTTCGAGTTCTTCTTCGATCTGAGGTGGCAATTCCTGCTCAGCGTCCGGATGCCATAATGGGTCACGAGCCCTTGCTACAACTCGGGCAAGCGATTCAATCGCACGCACTGCAGAAGCACGACGTTCGATTGACTCTTGTCCACTCACCGCCTCGAGACGCAATTTTCGACGCTTTTTGACAAGAATACTGACACGATCGCACCCGATAATGCGCCGAGCTTCATTTGCTAGAACAAAAGCTGTCGCAACCGGGTCAAGCGACTCGTGCAGCGCACGGCTAAATCGGTCTACCTGCTCAAGCGCTGATTGCTGCGTGTCGAGTGTTTTTATCTGTTTTTTTTCCAGATACGCACCCGCGACAACTGCAACCTGCTGTAAGAATTTAAGGTAACCGCGCTCAACATCAGATTGATTCGGCTGGTGAAATATTTCAATGAGACCTTGCCGGTCTTCACCACGATCAATCGGCGCACCAATTACGAGGAGACTTGATGGGTTTGCACCACTTGGCTTGCCATCTGGTGATGTGAGCGCTGCCTGTGGTGGTATTAAAAGCCCCGAAGGAGAACTCATTAGTGCGTGCACCATTCCGCTATGGGCCGACTGAACGTCCTCATTGTCTGAAAGGCCAGTGTCTTGCATTTTTAAATGCGCAACTGGTTCAACACGACCCTCTTTTCCGGTCAGCCAGACAAGACCAGCCACGGCCCCCATTGCCGCTATCACGCGTTCAAGAAGCCCTAGGAAAAACTCTGCTTCCTCGGTATCCGTTTTTGAAAGTTCTTCAATTTCACTAATAAGCGCACGAATCTGCTGTCGGGCCTCTTCAACTGACCGTGGATCGACAGTGCTCATACTGCTCAAGCTTTCTCAAAAAAATGCGAACACGGCATCAGTGTTCTTTACTCTTATATTGAACACTGATGCCGGCTGATCAATTATTTATTGCACGATTACAGAGGCCGGATCAAGCTTTTTTCGGCGGTGCAACAACGCGTTTTTGAACATCAGTTTCAAGAACACCAAAGGCCTGTTCGTGACGCTGAACAGCCATCATAAGGGCACCTGCAAGACGCTTCGCCGTAAAAAAGTTTACGATGATTCTCTGATTGAGTTGGATTGTATCAGGAGCATTCCCAACAACCTGTTTATTAAGACCGAAGTCAACAATTAGTTCTTCCGGGGTGCCGGTGACACGGCAGAAATTCGCGTATGTTGCTGCAATACTAGTCTCATCAACTGGGACAGGTTCTGGTGCAGAACGCGGTGCTTCTTTGCTTGCTTCAGACATCAACGTAACTCCCTGGTATTCAGATTGCGGATGCACGAGACAACCGCGTGAAAACAATACTGTGTCGAGGCGACATATTCTGTACGTTCCCGACCGCAAAAAGTTTACTCCCCTTCTGATTCGGGGGCTACCGGGAGGTTTGAATTAGCATTTTCATGTCATTTCCACCCTTTGAGAAGAACGTTCCCAGCCATGGCGTTTGAGCCAGCCTGTTGAAACAAATCGCCGAAGCAAGGCTTCCAGGGCACGAGCAGCATCAGCCTGCCAGTCCTGAGCGCCCACACTGTTCGTACGGTCAACACCCTTATTCGTGAACTCAGCACCTTTCAATGTGAGTCGAAGCGGCCAGCCACGCCGGGTAGCCAATACTTCAAAACGCTCAATCAAGCGGAGCGTCCACGCTGCCCCAAGTGTTTCCCGAAGCGGAATAAAACAGTTATTTACTCGAGACACAAACACTGCATTTTCTTGAGATGCGCCATGCGGAACAGCCTGAGCGACCCGCCTTCTGGACATTGCAAGAACTGTTTGAATGAATGCAAGACCACCACCGGCCGTCATGCAGACAATTGCCGTAAGATCCAAACCAGCCTGCGGCAAGGCTGTCTCTAGCAGATTTCCCGGCAAAAGAGGCCAGATCAACACGATGTGTCCAACTGCGATCAACGTAGCGGCAATCCAACGACCGGTTCCTACAAAGTTCATCCACCCAACCATAATGAGAATCGGTAAAAAAAATCTTCCCAGTATATGAAGATCGGGAAGGCCACCCGGACGAATCAGCACTGCGGATGCCGTAGGCAGCGCGAGCACTGCAGCGAGTGCCGCAACAATAAACTGCCACACTCCATGCTGGGGCCTTTTTGCTCCCAAGAGAGACATCGTCGGGCATACCGACAAGGCTGCGACCACAACACGATGTATCGCCATTGGTGCGATATCGAGTTGCTCGGTTGCCTGCTGTAACATGCTTAAGGCAAAGATAAAAGCTGCAGTCGCACTCCACAAGGCAGCAGGCACTGCCGTCGAACCACGAGAAAACCATGCAGCACAGCACGACAGAACCACAAACACAAGTGCCACCGCACTCGATATAAAGGGAAGTATCTGCCCATTATCAAAGAACATCTCAAGCCGTGGAGGTAGAAAAACTTCGGTAAGCATGGAGCGCGTTGGCTGACCTTTCTGGTCGATCCGATTATTATGATTCTGACGTACTTATTTTATATGCTTTTTAAAGCCATGAATGGAGAACGAAGTCATAATAAAGAGAGTGTTCTTTTTTGCGAGCACCTGAATCACCTTATGAGACAACACATGCGACGCTCTCCATCAAATGTATTCCTCGGCCTTCCACACAGAACTACCGGTTATGGCCTGCAATGGCTTGTGGTCATGGCTATCGTAGCCGTTGCCATGACAAGTTGCCCACGTCCTGCAAAGGCCATCGAAATGTTTACTTTTTTTGGTGACGGAAGTCGGGTTCCGCTGCCAAGCCTTGAAACACCGATTGAGGCCTATCCTGGCATTCCCCTGCGAAGTGACCGGTTACGAGCCCAACGACGAGCCGCTTACCAAGCCCCGGCCGGAGTTCCTGTGGGTAACGGTCGCATCACCATCCGATCGATGCCGGTCAACACAACAGATCCAGCGTACGACGACAGCCTCCGCCCTGCTCCTGCACCAGAAAGAATTCAAACACCTCCCCCCTCACGAACTCGCCGGGTTCGCTGGCGCAAACGGTAACGGAATCACGCTTCCAACTTCTCTGACAACACCATGAACAAGGAAGTAAAGCCCGTAGGATTCAGCAAAATTTCCTGCCGGCACAGCATCTGATAGATTCTGTGAAGTCCGTTCGACTGAAACAGAGGGATGAAGCACATGCTACTGGGAGCCGTTTTTGAAAGAGAAGTGCGTTTTGCACCAAAATCAAAAGGGCTTTTCATCGGTCGTGCAGTGTACGCTGGTAGCCTTCTCGCAATTATTGCAACCTGTTGGCTCGTTCTTACAGGCACCCAAGCCGTTACGTCACCCGGTGATACCGCCCGATTTGGTGCGACACTGCTGAGAACGCTTGCTCCTCTTCAACTTTCTCTTGCTGTTCTTGCGGCCGCTATGACTGCAGCCGTAGCAGTGAGCGTGGAAAAGGATCGTCGGACCCTTGAACTATTACTTCTCAGCCGGCTGAGTGAGCGAGAACTTGTACTCGGAAAACTCGCAGCAAGCCTCCTCCGAGTTATTTTAATGCTACTCTCCGCAATTCCAGTCTTTGGAATTGCCTCACTCTTTGGTGGTGTTACTGGCATCCAGCTTGGAAGACTCTTTATTGTCACAGCCGCTGCTGCGCTCTCTGCAGCAAGTATCGCAACAACTGTTGCCTTTTGGAAAGACACTACATTTCAAGCTGTGGCAATCACCGCTTTTGCTTTGGTCGCATGGGTTGTCATTGGTGAGGCCGCCACAAGCTGGTTTGGGCCTGCTGTTGGGGAACAGCTTTCACCAGCACGCGCTATGTTTGCAGCACTCTCTCCTGCGGGAGGAAATTTAGGGTCATTCCTCAGCCTCTGCGGGATTCTTATTCTAGTGACGAATGTAGTCGCCATTCAACGCGTAAGAACATGGAACATGGCCCGTGATGCCCGTCGAGCCGCCCAAGCCCAAGGAACCACCGCCTCGGCACAAAGCCGTCCAGCAAGATACATCTGGCGAAACCCTATATTGTGGCGCGAAATATGCACCAATGCATATGGCCGCACAATTGTTATTGTCAGAGTAGCCTGGCTCCTTCTCTTTACTGCAGCAGTCGCTGGTATTGTGTCTGAAGCTCGTGCTGAAAATCCAGATCGATTTGCTGTAGCAGTTGCAGTCATTCCGATGGCCTTGGCGAGCCTGCTTGCCGTTACAGCACTTGCAGTATCCAGCATTACCACTGAACGAGATCGTGGCTCTCTCGACCTTTTGCTTGTGAGTGACCTTGAACCAAAAGAGTTTATTTGGGGGAAGCTGTTCGGGGCCATTGCTGTTGCTCGTGAAGTTGTCGTTCTACCGCTACTTCTTTGTGTCGCTCTGATAGCAAGCGGAATTGCCTCTGTTGAAAATGGTATCTATCTCCTCATCGGCACTGGAATCCTCTTGTTTTTCGCCGCTGTTTTGGGAATTCATATTGGTCTTTCCTACCCCTCATCCCGACGGGCAATCGGCATTGGCTTAGGAACAATCGCTTTCCTTTTTATCGGGGTCGCCACGGCAATGCGAATCATGGTTGCATTCGGTTCGAGTTTCGAATTACAACTCGCTCCATTTCTCGCAGTTATTGTTGGTGGTGGCATTGGGCTCTACGCAGCGTTGTCAGCTCGCAATCCCTCCCCTGCAATCGGCTGGGCATCTGCTATCTTGCCAGCGCTCACTTTCGTTGGGATTACAGGTTTCCTACAAGGCAATACACTCCAAGTACTTCTCGTAACTGCTGTCGCTTACGGATTCACAACCGTTGCATTACTTGTCCCAGCCATCGGAGCATTCGATGTTCTCACAGGCCGAAGTTCGGCTGGAGACACATGATTTGTAGTACGTAGAGGTGCTGCTGTGGCAGTGCTGCAATACTTAAATACTTACTGGATTAACGGAGCGTGACTGCTCCATCTCCTGATTCAAGAGCAGCCAATCGATCAACAGTCTCTTGTTCCGCGTCGCCTTTTAAGATTGCCGCCCGATAACTTTCAACAGCATCAGCGCGTCGACCAAGTGACTCCTGTGCCAAGCCCTCTAACGCTAAGACATCTGACGGCACCTGGTTTGGACCATATGTCTCCTCGAGAATCGCGAGTGTTGCTAGAGCACGTTTAGGGCGATCAAGCTGACGATAGACCTCAGCAGTTTGGCGAAGAACATCTCGACTATCTGGATGGAAGGCCAGTGAATGCTGGAAATCAGCAAGGGCGTCGACTGGCTTGCCACGAGCTAAATTAACCTGTCCTCGTAACTGCCACGCTTCGGAAGATCGTGGTGCTGAAGCGATTGCTTCATCGGCTAATCGTTCCGCATCATCAAGAAGCCCAAGTTTGAGATACATCTCCCCACCCTCGAGACTTAAGTCGATGTCTCCAGGAGACAAGGAGAGCGCTTTTCCGATTTGACGGACGGCTTCCATTTTCTCCCCACGTTCCCAAAGGACACCTGCGTAATGCTTCCGCGAATCGACATCCGTTGGACAGTGATCAACGGCTTGCTCCAGGAGCCCTTCCGCTCTCATGAGATCACCAGCGTCACTCGCTGACAGCCCAAGGTTACTGAGTCGTCTTGCTTCGGCGACCTGTTCCGGAGCAGGGCCATTCCGGGGCACAAGCCGACAACCTCCAGAAGATGTCGCTACAACCAGCACAACTGGCAAGAGCCATTTACGTCTGTCATCGGCTGGCACGATTGCCTCAAGTCCGTTGTGAAAACCGGCTTTGGTAAGAGCCCAAGATTGAGAATACCGCTCTCAAACCGCCGAGACCTTAGAGGTTTTTTATCTACAAGCACAACGCCTTTCAATGCTGCAAAACAATCAAGAGCCCTATGCAGTCTCGGTAAGCAGGAGGGTTTAGGACGGTCATCCGTTCCAGGCTAAGGACAACAAACAGATAGTCCTTGCAGTGCCGAATGAACAAGAGATACGGCAAATACGAAAACTCCAGCTGCAACAGCGCAGCCCTGATCCTGTTCTGGACTGACCACATGGCCCTGTTTCATCACCGTCACCTCTTCAAAATAGTCGCGATTGTTTTTCTTTTTGCTGGCTGTGACGTCCGGAATGAAACAGTCAATTCAACCCAGTCAACTCATTATCGCTGGCCAAACCCGGTGAGCAATCGCATAGAACAGAGTAATTCTCATGGTGGTCAATTTGGAGCAGCACAAATCTCTTTTATTGAAAATTGCAATGCCGGCATGAGGTTGGCTAACGTAGCCAACAAGCCACTCCTTGTAGTGTTTCGGGCAGCTTGGTGCCGCTGGTCAATGGCCCTCACTCAGCAAACGCTTAGTGATCCATCAATCGTATCTCTCACCGATGGCTTTATCTGTGTCCAAGTTGATGCCGACAGACATGCAGAAACCTGCAGGCATTATAACGTCACCCAATTTCCGACGATCCTGATTGTAGGAACAGGAGACAAAGAGATCTGCAGACGAAGCGGCCACACACTCGTAACAGACTTAACTCCTCTTCTTCAGCAAGCTCTTTCTCCGAATCAGTTTGCCGCACGTTATCATCGATCCGTGGAAGATGCTGATGCCGCAGCTGAAACAGCAGCCACACCATTTATAGTCCAAGAACCAATTCATACGGCAAAGACTCCGGCCCAACAAAATGCACGATAATCACCATTTCTTCCTATCACTTAAACCCTGAACCAGACTAAACCTGGGAAAAGCGAAGTTCATTCATACGAAAATATCGTTCCTTCCACAGCCACCATGTCGTAATGAAAAAAAACACGAAACAACAATTATCAAAAAAAGATTTTCATAGTTACCCATGGTGGAGCCCACGATTCTGGCACGGCATGCCGATGCACGTATGGTTTGATCTTGTCCGTCAGAATCACTGGAAAATTGCACCAAGCCGTCTCGGTCTTCTTGGCACAATCTCAGCCGCCTCGTGCTTTAATTCAGCAGCTGAATCGCTTTGTAAAGCCCGTTTCAGACGACAGCTTGCATCACCTCCAGACACAGACCCACCGGTTTTTATAATCGGACACTGGCGTAGTGGCACAACGTTGCTGCATGAAATGCTAATGCTGGACGAACGCTTTTGTTGCCCGTCAACATATCAATGTTTTGCTCCCGGACATTTCTTACTTACCGAGACTTTTCTGACAACTGCGCTCGCATGGATAATGCCAGCCAAACGTCCGATGGATAATGTGGCTGCTGGATGGCACCGACCACAGGAAGATGAATTTGCCCTTGTCAATATGGGCGCGGCATCTCCTTACCGACGAATGGCTTTCCCGAACACAATACCAGCAGAGCCGACTGCCCTCGATCTCGAAACTCTTTCAGCCGAAGAGTTAGGGCAGTGGAAAGACCTGCTGCGGAAATTTATTGCGATGCTCGCAATCCGGGATGCTCGCCGACCCATTCTTAAAAGCCCAACTCATACAGCACGAATGGGAGTACTGGCAAGCATGTTTCCGGAGGCAAAATTTCTGCATATTGTACGAGACCCATTTGTCGTCTTTCCATCAACAAAACGACTCTGGAATTCGTTACATCATGTTCAATCAATGCAGATTGATTCCGAGGAAAATGCCGAGGAATATGTCTTCCAGTGCTTCGACACGATGTACTCTGCATTTGAACGCGATCGAAATCACCTCAATGCTGAGCAGTTGCATGAGATACATTATGAAGAACTTGTAGCAAACCCTGTATCAAGCATGGAGAGAGCGTATGAAAAACTCAACCTCGGAGGCTTTGATAAAGTACGAACAGCCTTCGAGGAGCAAGCAGAATCAATGAAGGGGTATACAACAAATACGTACCAGCATGACGCAAGGATTGTTTCTGAAATATCCGAACGGTGGCAGCCATTCATTCAGCGATATGGCTACAAAAAACCATGAGTCGACGAAACTGACTGATCGAAGAAATTCAGTTTTAAACACGACCCTCTCAACACTCTTTGTTCATGAACAATCGTCATGAAACAATTTTATTTTTACTGCTGAAGAAAAGCCTTGGCTACACACGATCCTGATGACGTGACGTGCCCCGCTTACTACGACAATCGAAACAGACGCCTGATACGATGAGCCGATGGCTTTGCGCTCGAAACTGATGCTTCTCTGCTACAGCATTTCGAAGCCTGGCAAGTTCGTCGCTCGAAAACTCAATGAGTTTTTGACAACTCGTGCAATACAGATGATCGTGCTGAGGGTAACCATAGTCATGCTCGTAGACAGCCCGACCATCGAGCTCCATTTTTTTCAAGATACCGGCTTCTACCATTTCATTAAGCGTACGATAGACCGTGGGTCGACTCGCCTGCGATCCAGCAGATGTTTTCTTGAGATCGACAAGAAGTTGCTCAGCATCGAAGTGCTCATGACGAGTCATGACGTGATCAATAATCACCTGACGCTGACGGGTGATCCGCTTTCCTCGCGTCTGCATAAATTCGGCGAATCGTTCTTGCGGCGTGAGGGCCGTATTCACACTGCCAAGCGAAAAATTTGCGTCTACTGACATATTTATAAATGCTCACTCATGGGCCGTCTGAAGACCTCGACACCCAAGTTCCGAAGAAGATTTCGAGGCTCCTTGTACTAATAATATAATAGCACAGACCGGGAATAGCACAGACCGGGCTTGGGGTTCTAGCTTCAGCGGAGCCAAAAAAAGCTCCCTAGGCTATTTTCCCGCCTAGGGAGCTGTCTCTGTAGTCGTTTGGCACAAATATCTGAGTCGCTTATGAAAGCCGATCGAGCAGGCGGTCAATCGCCACGTCGAGTTTTTCGGCAGTCTCATACGTTCCGTCGGCAATCGCAGATCGAATTGAGTTTACCCTGTCGAGGCGTACGTCACTTACGGTCTCAGTTGCTTGAATAGCATCTACCGAAACTGATACGTTATCCTGCACCTCGGATAAACCTTCTGCCTGGGTCTTCATGGTTGCATCTGTTGCTTCAACACCCTGTACACCGCTCACAGATACTGAACCGTGCGTTGAACTGACACCTGAAATATTCATTGTTGCACTCCTTGCAGTTCGTAAATTGATTCCCGCTTCCCCAAGAGCGTGTTATACGAACACACCACGCTTTTGGTTCACTGAAATCTGTTGAGTCTGCCCTTTTACTATTGATCAGCACTCAAATCTTGACGCCAACCCTGACGGTTTAAAATTTGATTGACTGACTCTCAACCTCACACCAGTTTAGTCGTATCGTCTAACTTTGACCTGAAACTTAAACAAATTTTTTATTTTTTTGAAAACTACGCTACAGACTACCCAGCTTGACTTGCCTAAGCCGCAAACTCCTTGCGTCTTGGCACCAACTGACTTTGCAATCGTTCAACAATTGCAGAATGCATCTGGCTGACCCGACTTTCTGAAAGATCGAGTGTCAGACCAATTTCTTTCATTGTGAGCTCTTCGTAATAATAGAGAATGATAATCAATCGTTCATTCCGATTGAGGCCTTTTGTTACCAGCCTCATAAGGTCTCCCTTTTGAATACGGCGAGTGGGGTCTTCACCCTTTTTGTCCTGAAGAATGTCGATTTCACGAACATCTTTAGAACTATCTGTCTCACACCATTTCTTATTGAGACTCACGAGACTTATAGCGTTTGCATCAACCAGAAGTTTTTCGAACTCCGCAGCGGACAACTCCATGTGAGCCGCGACCTCTGCATCTGCTGGCGTTCGACCTAATCTCGCCTGAAGAGTCTTAATTGCTTCATTGAGTTTGCTCGCTTTACTCCGAACCAAGCGAGGAACCCAGTCCATCGTGCGCAACTCATCGAGCATTGCCCCACGAATTCGTGGTACGCAGTACGTCTCAAACTTAACGCCACGAGAAAGATCATAGGCATCTATGGCGTCCATAAGCCCAAAAGTACCCGACGATATCAGGTCATCAAGTTCAACTCCGTCAGGCAGTCTCGCCCAGATTCGTTCGGCGTTGTATTTCACCAGCGGATAGAAAATCTCAATGAAACGATTCCGCAGAGACTGATCAGACTGATCCCGCTTGAACGTCTTCCAAAGTTCAAGCATCTCTTCCGGTGGTGGTTGGCTGAAATCCTTCGCCACAACATTCCTCCTTGATCGCCTTTAAAGCGGCTCAACCTTCCATGATCGGACCGCTGGTTAGTCTCCTAACCAGGTGGGAGGATATGCTCGAACGCACCTCCAACACAACTTCATTTCATCGACCGGAATTCAAGAACCACGCCAAACATTCCGCCAAAGCTCGCCGCACCCCCCCTATACCACCAGGCTTGCCAGGGAGTGGTCCGCTGAAACTTCAAGCTGCACTTTTGTGAACCTGAAGCGGGCTGCCGGGTGTCCCGATCGTTGCAAAAATTTCAACACCAGGTTGACCCTGCATCTCGGCATCAGCGACGACAGGCGTATCTATACCCGCTGCTCGCATCTGCTCAGAAAAAACTTCCCGATGCTCTAAAGATACTGAAATCGCGCATCGTCGACCCCGTTCCTGCAACGGACGCAACGCTCTTCGTAACTCAGAAAGTAGTTGCTTCTGCTCTAATCGTGATGCCACTTCCGATACTGAAGCTGCCAACAAATCAACCGCGCTCGGTGTGACTTCAATAATCGTGAGACGACCTTCCTCGTCACGAAGACGACGTACTATCGTACGAACAATATGTGGCCGTAGCTTTTCTGCAAGCTGTTCTGGAACATGGCCTTCGGCCGCATGATCAGCAATCGCTTCGAGAAGAACAGCGAGCGGTTTTATGGGCAAACCTTCTCTCAATAAACACTGCAAAGTCCGCTGTACTGTGGCCACACTTACAACGTCAGGAACAGTCTGTTCGACAGTGGCAGGCTCCGTAGCCCGCAGTGACTCCAGCATGCGAGCCATTTGATCTCGAGACAAAAGCCGGTCAACACATCGTCGGAGATTCGCTTCAAATATATATGCAATCGCATCTTCACCAATAAAAGCCTGCCCACCTCGACTTCTCACTTCTTCGGCCTCTGCCGGACTCCCCCAACGGACACATTGTGTTGGCGGAATACTCGATACAGCATCACGATTTTTCCGCCAGCGCTGACGCGTCACGTCATCACTTGAACTGGGAACCAAAAGCCATTGACCTGAGGGCATTACAGGATCATCAAGCGGGTCCCCATCCAGTTCCATAACCCATTGCCCATGTGCAAGCGTAGCGTCATCACGAAAGAGTACCGCTGGAACAATAACACCGAGATCTTCGGCTATACGATGACGCACACCCTCCACGACTGCAGGCAGCCTTGGTTGGTCTTCGGTAATAAGCCCGACAAGATCTTGTCCTACGCGTACAACCAGACGGTTTTGCCCGAGGATTGTTTCAATAGGAGAGCTGCTTCGAGAGACCGATTTTCCTCGTCCACCAGGTGCTGACTCGGTTGAGATTGTTTTCAGCGATGTCGAGGTAAGCAACCAGGCCGCTGTCGCTGTTCCGACTGCCATGACTGCCAACGGCGTAGTCGGCAATTCAGAAAGTGCCAAAAGCCCAAGGAAAGCAGATGTTACAAGCAGTAGTGTTGGCCTCGCGAATAGTTGCCGTCCGAGCTCACGAGGCAGATTTTGCCTCATTGTTGACCGAGAAAGAAGTAAACCGGTCGCAACAGAAACAAGAAGCGAGGGAACCGCACTTGCCAGGCCATCACCAATCGTAAGCCGAGCGTATAGGCCAGCGGCTTTGGTGGCGGGCATACCAAGCTGACCAACGCCAATCGCAAATCCACCAACAAGATTGACCAAAACAATGACGACACTCGCCACAGCCTCACCACGGACAAAACGACTAGCACCATCCATACTTGCATAAAATTCTGCCTGACGCTGCAATTCGGTTCGACGCTGTCGAGCATCATCTCGTGACAGATTGCCTGAGGAAACTTCAGCATCAATCGCAGCCTGACGCCCTGGGAGCGCGTCTAACGTAAACCGAGCTGCAACCTCACTGGTACGAGTGGCACCTGCAGTCAGCACAACAAATTGAATGACCGCAATAATGGCAAATACAACAACTCCAACAACCAAGTTGTCAGCGGCTACAAAACTACTAAAAGCTTGCACTACATCACCAGCTGCTACGTCCCCGACTGTGCCAGCCTGAGAAAGAATCAGACGTGTTGTTGCAATATTAAGAACGAGCCGGACAAGGGTAGCCGCTAGTAAAAAACTGGGGAACACGGCCATTTCGAGAGGTGTCCGTGCAACGAGTGAACCAAGAAGCGCAAGCACTGCAACGGTGAGGTTTGCTGACAACAAAAGGTCAACAACCGATGCCGGGACTGGCGCTAAGACCACCAGAACAGCAAGAAGAATCACGACCGGGATAGCAAGATCTGCCACATGGCCTGCAGCGATGCGAGAGAAAGCCGTCGGAGTACCTGGAGAACGAGCCATAAAAGCGAGTCGGCAACTTGGCCGCAAGGTATGGTAAAATGAAGTAACACGAGACGATAGCGTCGCGAGGCTGAGGGCGTCCAGACCGCTCCAGATCAACTTTTTATTGATTTTTTTCGGAAATATGTATGGAATTCAACCGAAACGGGATTCACTTCGAATACCCTGACAACTGGGCAATCGAGGAAGACACCTCCCCTGATGGTGCGTATGGCATCACCGTATCAGCCCCTGACGGGGCTTTTTGGTCCCTGAGCAGGCAGCCACTTGGTGCAGATTCGCAACATCTCATTGATGCGACGGGCGACCAACTACGCGGAGAATACCCAGATCTTGAGGTGTACCCTCGATCCGATGATGTTTTCGGAACAAGCCTTTCTGGCGCTGATTTCAACTTTTCATATCTTGATTTGACGAATACGGCTGAAGTTCGCTGTCTCAACACACCAACTGCCTGTTACATCGTTTTTTGCCAGGCTGAAGATCGTGACTGGAGTCGTTTACACCACGTTTTCAAGGCTATGGTCACAAGTTTTATTCGAGAGACCATTGGAAATAACCCCTCATCAGATGAGTGACGGTCTGATAGGATTCTGTGCCATCGGGCATTCTTCTTTTCTTAGCAAGACACAAAGGATCCTACACCAACGTGGTCGCTGCTCTTTCCGGTACTCTGGCACAACTCAACTTGACTGGACTGCACACGCTCATTGCGGTCGCGGAGTTACCAGCTGCGGCGACTCCATCAGACAGCCCGATCCAAATGTTTCACTGGGCAGCGTTCGCAATTTTTGTCTCAGTCTTGCTCGTGCTTGACCTCACTGTTTTCCATAAACATTCTCGCGAACCATCCTTGTCAGAGAGTGCCTTCTGGACATGTGTCTGGTCAACTCTTGCCTTCTCCTTTAACGGTGTCATTTGGTGGTGGCTCGGTAGTGCTGCGGCCGTGGAGTTCCTGACGGGGTATTTGGTCGAATGGTCCCTGTCGATGGATAATGTTTTTGTCTTCGCCGTAGTTTTTGGCTACTTCGGCGTGCCCCTGAAATACCAGTACCGCGTTTTGTTTTGGGGAATTCTTGGTGCTGTTCTTATGCGACTCACTTTTGTTCTGGTGGGTGCTGAATTGGTTGAACGCTTCCAAGGCATCCTGTGGCTTTTCGGTGGATTTCTGGTCTACACGGGCCTGAAGCTTGCGTTCTCAAGTGGAGATGTGCACCCCGAAGACAATATTCTCCTCAAATTTTTCCGAAAATTCCTCCCTGTTACAACCACGCCTGCTGGCGACCGATTCTTTGTCGAGGAGGGTGGCCGCTGGGTTGCAACTCCTCTGTTTCTTGTACTTCTTGTTGTTGAGAGCACTGATGTGCTCTTTGCGGTCGACAGTGTTCCTGCAATCTTCGGGGTTGTCGATCAGCATGCTCACTATTTTCGATTCGTGGTATTCACCTCAAATGTCTTTGCCATACTTGGACTACGTGCACTGTATTTTCTATTAGCTGGAGTGATGGATCTTTTCCGCTTTCTTAATTACGGGCTATCAGCTGTCCTCGTTTTTGTTGGTGGAAAAATGATTGCTGAGGCTGCCCATCACACAGAGTGGTTTGCGGAAATGGGCGGCTGGGATGCCCACGCACAAGGTCACCTTGTGCCACCATGGGCTTCTCTCCTTGCCATTATTGGCCTTATTGGAACGAGCGTTGCTGCATCTCTCTTGTTTCCCGAGACTCAATCACCAGATACCAAAAAACAAACAAGTGCCTCGCCAGCAGACGAAAAAAACGTTTGATGGTTTTCAAAACAGGCAACCCCGGCTCTCATGTTTGTTTTGCAGATACCATCACTTTGGTATTTGCTCCACCGACACCACGCCTACTTTTGCATCGCTTCATAAAGAGACTCGTGCGCTGCTGCCATATGATGAGACTGGTACCGTTGGGTGACCCGAGTGTGTCCAGCCAGACCGAGTTCGGCTGCGAGTGTTGCATCACGAAGCACTTTCTCTATACAGCGAGTAAGATCAATAATGTCACCTGGTACATGCACCTCGCCCGCAGGCAATGACTCCTGAATTCCTAGCAGTTCGGGAAACGCTCCAGACGCAGATGCGACAACTGGCACACCTGCTGCCATTGCCTCAATAACAGGAATTCCCTTCGCCTCAGGCACGGGTGTTGGCATCACGAACACATCGATCTCGTTTAACAGCTTCATTTTGGAATTTCGGTCAATCTGACCTTGCCAGTGAAACCGGTGCGATATCCCTAGTTCTTCAGCCAATCGATGACACCCCGACAAGTACTCCTCCTCTGCCGGAATAGTTGCCCCTGCCGCTACCAATTCAACATCCATGCCTCTTTCTACAAGAAGGGCTGTCGCCTGAATCACTTGATCAAGCCCTTTTTCAGGACATGCCCTTGCAAGGTACCCAATAACTCTACGATTTCCCCGTGACGCTTTCCGAACCATGAGATCCGGTGCATTATTGGGAAAACCATCTGGATCAATTCCGTGTGGGATAACCGAAACGCGGTCTTTTTCAAAGCAGAGAATCTCCCGCATCCTATCGGCATACGGTGTATTTAATGCGATAAAACGATCCACGTCGCCTGCTCTTTCAATAAGCAGATCTCTTACTTCGCGTTGGTACGGCTCAGGTAATTGTGAAATAAAAAGATCTTCACCAGAAAGTGTGACAACAATTGATGCACCGGTCGCTCTCCGTATTGTTTTGGCTAACCCAAGAAGAAGCACATTTGAGAGGTGGACGACATCAGGTCTGACATCACGAGCCAACCACTCTGCCAGACGATTTACCTCTTTTCGCTGACAACCGTTCTCACCACGTAATGAAGAAGCAGTCAGCGGACCGAGATCAGCAGGACGGGCATTCCCACTCCAACGGGATAACGCTCGTAGAAGAAATGGTCGATCAAAAAACCAGTCAATCCAACGAGGTGTATGGCGAAAAAAAGATGAATTTTGTTGCAAAAAGACGTTTACTCCTCCCATCACAACAATTGGCTCTGCAACATTTTCTTCATCAGAAGTTGTGGGGACGTACGCAGGTACCAGCATGGCATCTCGATCCCGCTGACGAAGAGCTCGTACGAGCGCATTATCATGAAGGCATGAACCGCACAGTCGACCTCCTGCGCCAGCTGTGATCTGAACAATCTTCACAAATCAACGCTCACTTTCATGCCCGGCCCGGCTGATCAAGGTGTAACAGAATCTGGGTAAGATCCGACGGGGTAATACCGCTTACACGACCCGCCTGGCTCAATGTACAAGGTCTTATTTGTTCAAGCTTTTCACGAGCCTCAGCCCGAAGATGCCTCACTCGACAGTAATCAAAGCCTTCTGGAATCGACTTTTCTCCATGCTGTCGACGTCGCTCGATCCGCTGTTGTTCAACACGCAGGTATCCCGCATACCGAATATCATTTTCAATCTGAACAGCAACTTCATGCGACACGGAAGACAAAGACGGAAGCATCTCAAGGCAATTTTTCCATGTCACTTCCGGCCGCTTGAGCAAATCAGCAAGAGTCACTCCGTTTACGCGGTGGTCGTTCAAAGTGCCCATTACAGACTCAATCTCGACGAGCTTTTGCTGTAAACGGCTTACACGAGCAGACTCGGCAAGACCTAACCTGTGGGCAACTGGAGTGAGTCGCCTGTCAGCATTATCATGCCGCAGCGCAAGTCGATGCTCTGCCCGACTCGTAAACATACGATACGGTTCATCAACACCACGCGTCACGAGGTCATCAATCAAGACACCAATATACGACTCTTCCCTTGAGAGAATCATCGGCTCTGCCTGTTTCAAAAACAACGCAGCGTTTGTGCCAGCCACAAGTCCTTGCGCAGCCGCCTCTTCATATCCAGTTGTACCGTTTATCTGCCCTGCAAGAAAAAGTCCTGACATAGGCTTGCTCTCAAGACTTAGAGTGAGCTGATCTGGTGGCGCATAATCGTACTCCACTGCGTAGCCATACCGCATTATTTCTGCTTGCTCGAGTCCTGGAATCATTCGAATGATGACGTCTTGCACGTCTCGTGGCAGACTTGTAGAAATGCCATTTACATACACTTCATGAGTCCGATATCCCTCGGGCTCAAGAAAAATCTGATGGCTTTCCTTGTCCGAAAAACGAACAACCTTGTCCTCAATGCTTGGGCAGTAACGTGGACCACGCGAATTGATCTGACCACTGTACATCGGCGCACGATGAAGATTCTGACGGATAACTTCATGAATTTCAGGGGTTGTCCGAGTAATCCAACATGAGAGCTGTTCCCGCCTAATTGAGTCTGTAAGAAAAGAAAACTGCTGTGGAACTTCGTCTCCAGGCTGCTCTTGCAAGTGCTTCGTATCAATTGTTCCACCGTGCAGCCGACATGGTGTACCTGTCTTAAATCGATCAAGACGAAAACCAATATCCTGAAGGGCATGACTCACCCCAGCAGTTGTTCCCTCCCCTGCTCGGCCACCAGGTGTTTGAGCTTCACCAGTGTGCATGACGGCTTGCAGAAATGTTCCTGTAGTAAGCACAACAGCTTCGGCGTGGTACTCAATACCACCACGAGCAATGACACCTGTTATCCGTCGCTTCGAACCGGCTCCACCCGCGTTATTACCACCTTCAAAACGAAGACCTTCAATCACTTCTTGCCGAAGTACAAGATTGGGCGTCGACTCAACGAGATGCTTTACTTCCATCTGGTAGTGCCGCTTATCAGCCTGTGCGCGAGGCCCATGCATTGCCGGACCTTTTGAACGATTTAATACTCGATATTGAATACCACTAGCGTCTATGGCAGATCCCATAAGACCACCAAGTGCATCGACTTCTCGCACTAACTGCCCTTTCCCAACACCACCAATGGCAGGGTTACAACTCATCTGGCCAACGGTGTCGCAGTTTGCGGTAAGAAGGGCCGTACGAGCCCCAAGACGAGCCGCAGCAGCAGCCGCTTCAACACCGGCGTGCCCTCCTCCGATAACCACAACGTCAAAGTTATAGATAGCAGACATTCAATAGACCTTCGTAGATAAAACACCTATATCGTAATTGATTCTAGTGACTGAAGATATCGTCTGGGATCGACTTCCAGAGAATACTGAATCTAGCGAATTAGTGAGCCGTACGAGGAATACGGAAAACTGCCTCAATCAGGCAGCCAAGACTAGGCAGCTCGCCGCGTCAGTTGCTTCGGCAGCTTCAGATCAAATAGTGAAAAAATATCCTCGGCCGACATACTTGCCGCTGGCTCTGGCTCCGCCTCAGACAGAATAACATCTGAAAGGTTTCGTTTCCGAGCCAACACTTCATCGATCCGCTCTTCGATAGTACCGACTGAAAGAAACTTTGTAACTGTCACCGCGCCCGCAGCTCCGATTCGATGCGCACGATTAATTGCCTGATCCTCTATCGCTGGATTCCACCACCGATCAAACAGAAACACATATTGTGAAAACTGCAAATTGAGTCCAACGGCTCCTGCACCATAGGAAAGCAGGAGCACAGAATGCTGACTGTTATTTCGAAATGATTCGATAGCGGCATCTCGAGCCGAAGTAGACATGCCGCCATGATATTCAAGCGGCCCAAATTGATCCAAGCGTTCACGAAGACGAGAGAGGGTCTGAACCCACTGACTAAAAACGATCGCCTTTCGCCCACTTGCCTGAACTTCTTCAAGTTCGGCGGCAAGACATTCAGTTTTTGTACTCGTACCAGTTGCAGTATCGAAATTACAAATCTGCTTCAGACGAAGAACGAGTTCGAAAACATGCTGAATCGTTGCTTCCTGCCCCATTTCAGACAGCCGAAGAACACCTTCTTCCTCAGCTCGCCGATACGTTTCTCGCTGTTCACTTGAGAGTTCTATATGCCGATCTGAATCAAGGCGAGGGGGCATGTCCTCTAGAACCTTATCTTTCGTTCGCCTCAGGCAATGCCCCTTTGCCGCAGCACCGAGAACCCGAGGAGACATGCCATCATGAACCTGTCCGGGAGCAACAAACTCAAAAATACCCACGAGATCTTCTGATCGATTTTCAACAGGCGTCCCTGTGAGTGCCCACGAACGTTTCCGAGAAAGAGAGCATATTGCCTGGCTCGTCTGGCTTGAACGATTTTTGATCCGCTGCGCTTCATCAAGAATTACCAGATCGAATTCTGATCTCATTTCATCGAGAAGGGAACGATCACGAATCACTGCTTCGTAGTGCGCGACCTTCACCGGCACATCCTGCAATGACCACTGCCACTGACGCCGTTCCGGATCGCCTGCAATCACACCAACAACAAGCTCGGGTGCCCAGACCGACAACTCTCGCACCCAATTTGAAACAAGACCCTTTGGGCAGATAATAAGCACATTACGAGCTTGCCCTGAATGAATCAGCAAGCGAAGTGACGAAATTGCCTGCATTGATTTCCCAAGCCCCATTTCATCAGCAAGAATCCCTCCGAAGCGAGGTAGCAGGAAAGCCATTCCATCAAACTGAAAAGGAAATGGGTCATGAGGAAAAGACAGGTGACAACCAGCCAAAAGTGTTTCAAGATCTGGCTGTAAAAGATAAAAAAGCCGCTCTGATAATTTCACAATATCTTGCGGCGGCTGAACACGAGTTCGTTTTCGTGTACTCGCGGTACGTACTTTACCTGAACTTGTAGAACTCCGAGCCTCCGAAACAGAAGCCTCCGGAGTCAAGGGCGCAGCATTTGTAAAACGATGGCTTATAACCCGCGCTGGCTGATGCAACAGTGGCACTTCATACAATTCAACCGGGCTTGCCCGCACAGGTACTTGGAGAGTCTGGCTTGTGGGCAGAAGCAGAGACTTCACGCTTGTAACTTCTGAAGGTAAAGCACAACACTCCTCCGACCGAATTTCAACACGTCTCCCTGATCGTTCAGAGTCGAATGATGGCATAATATGCTTATCTAATATTCCGATTGAAAGACTTATTGATCAGTGGTGCTGAGCTTCATCGATTGCAGCGCGAATACGTTCAAACGGTTCAGCTAATTCAATACTTGAAGAAAGCTCTTCGAAGTAATCTCGAAGTTGATTGATGTTCGGCAGATCATCCTCATGAGGACGCAACTGAAATGCTCCCAGGTGAAAATCTGAATCCCCCTGCTCTCCCTCATGTATTTCCTGAATCGCAACGACTGGACTTTCACCATGAGAACGCGAATGCAGCAATGACTCTCGGTCTGTAAGCACAGCCACCGGCGACAACTGCGTTGCTTTTAAAAGAGGGCCTCCGATTTGCTCACCATGCAAATGACGCTGTAGCGTGGCTCCGTACAAAATCTCCTGTGCTCGGGTCACCCGTAATGGAGCCGTACAGTGAAACTCAAGTGGCCGACCTGAGATATCAACCAGCAAGTACCCCCCAAACATGCCAGCACTCGAAGTGTCGCAGACTGTCAAAAAACCAAACGTCATATCGTGCGACGAGACCACACTCGAGACCATCGGCGAACTCCAGAGGAACGTGACTGGTAGCTTGTAACGAATGCCACAAGCTGCCTCCGACGGTTCTGTCATTTTTTCTCCCGCCGCCACACTCCATCGGGAGAACACGGAAGAGTCTTGAATGTCTGGTGTTGGAAAACCTTCGATTGCGCTAAGTGGAGCAGTTTGTAGGGGTTACAACGGCATTACGGACCTCACCATTTGGCCCACATGACAAGAATGGATACGATCAAACTGGGTGAGACCTTCTCTCACAACCCAATCAAGACTGTGTTTCCACTGCCGCCCCGAGACCCTTGAAATGCCTGACCTGCCATCACACTGCACACAAATTGACATAACGTCAACCAAAGATTCTCCAGATGCAACCATCCCACAACAAAAAGTTGCCAACTCACAGCCAGAAGTGGCGACCCTTTTGAAAGAGATGCTCCTTGTCCAGAAGAAATCCTGTGAACTTCTTGGTGAAGTATTGAAGCATGTCTCTTTCCAGCAGCGGCAGCGAGCAGCTGAGTTGCAGGCGTGGCGGGAGAACAATCCCTACGTTGCACAAGCGTGCCGGAAAGCCGCGAAAGGATTATCCCACGTTCACACTGACTTTCTGACAACTCTTGCCGAAGAGGCAGCTGAAAGCGCTGATGACTTTACCGACAGTGAATATGCACTAGGGGAGTTTATCGATCGCTACGGACCACGGTTGGCCCACTTTAATGGCGTTATGCAACTCCTGAGTCAACTCGCAATGCCAGATGACGAAAACCAGAACTAGACCACCGGCTGCTTAGCCAGGTCGCCATAGTGTGATCAAACGACTACAACAAAGACGGACCACGGTCACCCGCCCCTTCGCAATCCAACTCATTTCCCTACCAGTAGAAACGTTTCCAAAACGGTTACTGTATATCCGAAAGAGCTAACACGATGCCTGCAGATACGACTGAGAAAACACCTGTCTTTGATGTTGCTGATGAGCAAAGTATTGCGCGAAGCAAAGAAAAACTTGATGCACACACAGCTGAAATCATTGCCTGGCATTTTCACCCCTCAACCGGCTCACCATTCTGGCTCGAATACGCAAAAACACTGTCATTTGATCCTCTTCAAGAAGTGAATTGCTTTGATGATTTGAAGAAGTTTCCGGCTTTCGAGGACGAATGGCTCAGAGGGGGTCCGGTTACTCGCTGGATTCCTAAGGGATTCGCTGGACAGCCGGCATATGTCTTCGAAACTGGCGGAACGACAGGAACGCCAAAATCACGAGTAAACCTGCGGGACTTTCGAACTGACTATGAAGAGTTCAGCGAAACGCTCCCCGAGGAATATTTTCCTAAGGGTGCAAATTGGTTAATGCTAGGACCTTCAGGCCCAAGACGGCTCAGACTATCGATTGAACATCTTGCTCAACATCGCGGTGGCATCTGCTTTTGTATCGATCTCGACCCACGGTGGGTAATCAAATTAATACAAAAAGGCTGGATGGAGCACTTAGAGGCCTACAAAGATCACTGTATTGATCAAGCTATTACCGTCCTTGAATCCGGCCATGACATTCGCTGCATGTTTACGACACCGAAGTTACTTGAATCGTTGGCCATTGCGCTTGAGAAAAAAGGAACAACGATTCGAGAGGCGGGCATCACAGGGATTTTCTCGGGTGGAACTGAATTCACTCCTCAGTGGACTCGTTTTGCAGTTGAAGAACTCCTCGACGGTGCATTCATGACTCCGACGTATGGCAATACGTTAATGGGACTAGCCGCCTCCCGGCCCGTTGTTCCAGAAGATGGGTATACAATCGCATACTACTCACCACAGCCGCGTGCAGTGATCGAAGTGGTCGACTTCGACGACACGAATTCTGTTGTGCCGTACGGGGGAACAGGTCGGGTCAAACTGACGACACTCACGAAAGAAACTTTTGTCCCTGGTTTTCTTGAACGCGACGAAGGAGAGCGTGAACTTCCTTACGCAAAATACCCTTGGGATGGAATTAGTGGTGTACGGCCTTTCAGCAAATTAGCCACTGCTACAACTGTTGGAGTCTATTAGATACCACAGAGATCTTGACGAATTCATTGTTAGTGCCCCTCAATCAACACAAACACTTTTCTTGTCATATAAGATTTAATTTCTCAGGACCTATCCCTGGTAGGAGAAAACAACATGCATCTCACCGCATTCCGTTTCGGCAAACCATACGAGTCACTCGAACGAAATAAATTAGTTCACTTTATGACCGGTGAACCAGTTGCTGAAGTAAGTCAAGTTGGCGGTGCAATAGTAAACCGTGACCTTCGGAAAGCTGAAAATGCCCGGAAAGCAATTCTTAAAATTAGTCCGGAGGAGATTGTTGAACGGCTTCAAACAGCTGGAAATCTCTATGCCTTAGGAACGGTAGAAGTTGGTGGTGTAAAGCAATCTCCGGATGACTTTGCTCGACAGCAATCAGCCACAACAGGTCTTCCAGAAAATCTGTGCCTGGCAAACATGAAAAAGAATTTGTTTGTGCTGTCGAATATGGATCGAATGCTCGATGCACTTTCACGCGGCCTCCCACCAGAGGTTTTTTGGCGAGGATACGGAACAGAGCACCGAGATGTTGTCGTAAGCTACCAAGCCCAGTCTCCTGTTCTTGGGCTTGTCCTTCCAAGTAATTCTCCCGGTGTCCACACGCTCTGGCTCCCAGTCGTCGCACTCGGTATCGGTTTGTTGCTGAAGCCTGGTGGCCAAGAACCGTGGACTCCGTACCGAATGGCTGCAGCAATGATTGAAGCGGGGATTCCAGAGGAGGCTATCGGACTGTATCCCGGCGCTACGGATGTGGGTGCAGCAATACTTGCCAGTTGCGGCCGCAGTATGATTTTTGGGTCAGCAAAAACCGTTGAGCAATATCGTGGCAACCCAGCTGTTCAGGTTCATGGCCCAGGATTCTCAAAAATATTGTTGGGAGACGACTGTGTTGATGATTGGGCTGATTACATTGACATCATGGCCGACAGCATCGCAGCAAACAGTGGTCGTGGTTGCATCAATTGCTCAGCAATCTACGCGAGTCGTCACACCCACGAGATTGCTGATGCACTTGCTGAAAAATTAGGAGTGGAGGAGGTGCGTGCACCCGATGATCCCGAAGCAACGCTTGCGGCTTTCACAGTTCCCGGTGCTGCCAAAGCCATCTGGGAGCAGATTGATGGTCTCCTTGATAAACCTGGTGTACGTCACGCAACTGCACCGTACGGCTCGCGATTCGTGGAAGGCGAACGGTGTGGATGGCTTCGACCAACAATTGTCGAATGTGACTCGCCTGACCCTGAAATTGCACGTGCCGAATACATGTTTCCGTTTTGTAACGTGGTAAAATGTCCCCAAGAGAAAATATTGGATCGAATTGGCCCAACTCTCGTTGCGACAGCCATCACCAACGACCCGCATTTTCAGCGTGAATTAATCGATGCGTCCCACATTGATCGTCTCAACATCGGACCTCTGCCTACCATCAAGCTGGATTGGTTACAGCCTCATGAAGGTAATATCATCGACTTCCTCTATCGCTCGAGAGCCCTTCAAATGACTGAAACATCAGCGGTTGTATCAACCGCAACCGCCGTCCCGGCTCAATCAGGCACATAGATCCATGACACAAGAGTCGAAAGAACCGGCTGCGCAGCCGTCGTTGCTTTCATTCCGTGCGAACACGCGTCTTCTCATCGGCGAAGGAAGCATCTCGCAATTGGGTGCTACAGCTCAAGAGTTGAACACCAGACGTGCCCTTGTTGTAAGTGACAAAGGTGTTCTCGCAGCGGGTCATACATGTACAGGTGTCGCTTCTCTCGAAGCAGCCGGAATTGAAACAACTATTTTCAGTCAATTCACTGAAAATCCTACAACGTCTCAGGTTGATGCCGGCACTGTATTTGCTGAGTCATTTCGTCCAGATATTATCATCGGGCTTGGTGGTGGAAGTTCCATGGACTGTGCGAAAGGTATTAACTTTCTTCTCTGCTGTGGCGGAAAAATGAAAGACTATCGGGGACGAGGCACAACGGGCCGTCCGCTTCTTCCGTCAATCGGCTGCCCAACAACGGCTGGTACCGGTAGTGAGACGCAATCATTTGCTCTCATCAGTGATGCTCAAACTGGTGAGAAGTTCGCCTGCGGCGACCCCAATGCAGCTTTCCGTGTGGCCATTTTAGACCCATGCCTAACAGTCACCCAACCGGCTCGTGTTACCGCGCTCACAGGCATTGATGCACTTTCACATGCACTTGAAAGTCACGTAAGCACCGAAGCCACAAGAGTATCACAGGTTTTTTCTCGAGAGGCGTGGAAGTTACTGACCCAGAATTTACCCAAAGTTTTCATTGAACCAACAGATATTCATGCCAGAGCAGCCGTTCAACTTGGAGCAGCATGGGCCGGACTCGCAATTGAAAACGCAATGCTCGGGGCGGCTCACGGGGCAGCAAATCCGCTTACGGCGAAATACAAGATCGCACATGGTCAAGCCGTGGGGCTGATGCTTCCACACATCATACGATTTAATGGACTAGTCGCTCGGAAACAGTATGCAGAACTCGCAGCCATCGCTGGCCTAAACACCAAAACACCCGACGCTGCCCTCGCCAACTGGATACATGACATACTTGGCCAGGCGGGTCTTTCCCGATCGCTTGGTGACGCCATCGGAACCCAGCCAGCAATGAGTGAATTCGAACATCTTGCGAAGGAGGCCTCAGCCCAATGGACGAGCAGTTTCAACCCTCGCCCCTGTTTGCCAGCGGATTTTGTTGACTTTTACCAACGTGCATCGGTTTAAAATGCATGTCCTCCAAAAACGAAGACCCTGCACCATGAATACTCTTTCTCGGACACTACACGTACTACTCTTCGTTCTTATGTCGGCATCATTCTCCAGCGCTCAAGATGCTGCAGGCCCTGAAGCATGGCCCATGTTTCGGGGCACATCAACCGGCTCAGGTAGATCCTCAGTCGTTCTTCAACTTCCACTCAAGGAACAATGGCACAGACGATTCGAAGGTGGTGCCTTCACTGCAACACCCGTGATAAATTCAAACACGATTTATCTTGGTGACCTCGATGGTCACTTCATGGCATTGTCACTCAATGACGGCAAAACACTCTGGCAGTATGATTCACCTGACTCGGGATTTCCGTCAGCTGCTGCAGTCTCGACCAAAGCCAACTATCCATTTGTCGTTGTCGGTGATGATCTCGGTGTTATCCGATGCATGAATTCAAACAACGGAAAAGTTGTCTGGAATCTTTCAATGGAGGGAGAAATATCTGGAGGGCCAACGATTCTTAATGTGTCCAAGATTCCTACCGTACTGATTGGCTCAGAAGACGCGACCCTCATGTGCCTTCGAATGACTGACGGGGAAATTCTCTGGAAGCATGAAATCGCGGATCAGATTCGTTGTTCACCCACTGTTGACGACTCCGCGGATAGCAAACGAGTGTTCCTTGCAGGCTGCGACAGTACGCTTCACATCCTCGATATAGTGAACGGAAAAACCGTTGCCGAAATCCCTCTCGGAGGCCCAACTGGGACAACTCCTTCAATTGATGGCTCAGATGTTTTTTTTGGCACTGAGGGTGGTCATTTTTTTGCTGTCAATTTTTTGGAGGAGAAAGTTCGGTGGCAAACCGGGGGAGATTCTCAAAAACCAGCATATCGCTCAAGCGCTACCACGATTGGAGACCTCGTCTTTGTTGGCTCACGTGGTCGTGCAGTGGAAGCGTTCAACAGAGCAGATGGGAGTCTTTGCTGGAGACAACCGATGCGCAGTCGTGTTGATGCATCACCAGTGGCAGTACGCGTACGTGGTGAAAAGAGTTCGACACAAGAACCCATTGAGGGCATTATCGTTGCCGACACAGCGGGCGAAATAAAAATACTTCAGAATCATGACGGTTCAGGCTGCTGGGAGTTTAGCGCGGGTGGCGGTTTCTCTGGATCACCCGCTGTTGTTCGTGATCGAGTCGTTCTTGCAAGTGATGATGGTGTCATCTGGTGCTTTGGTCACAACGAACTTAAAAAACAGTGATTCAAGACAAGCGTTGGCCTAACGTCACTTGATCTTCTCTCATTCTTTCGAGGTGTAATACATGACATGGCAACAGCGCACAGTAAAGCTCGCACCTCGCAGTCGTGGCTTTCATCTCATCACTCATGAACTTGAGCAGGAACTTATTGAGATGGGGAAACCACACATTGGGCTACTGAATCTTTTTATCCAGCACACGTCTGCAAGCCTATCCATCAATGAGAATGCAGACCCGGATGTCCCGGCTGATCTCGAAATGGCTTTCAGAACGATAGCTCCTGAGAACCTACCGTATCGTCACACCTGTGAAGGGCCCGACGACATGCCGGCTCATGTAAAGACCGCCATGCTGGGATGCTCTCTTACCATTCCAGTACAGTCTGGGAAGCTATGCCTCGGCACCTGGCAAGGTGTCTATTTGTGCGAACATCGAAGCCATGGCGGATCACGCAAAGTAGTCCTCACACTCCACGGTGAAATGGGAAAGGTAGTTGATTCGTAACACACATTTTTTTTCGTTCAACAGTGGATAAAACGAAATGTCGATACTCGAAATAATTTAAAAGTTGTAATGCCATGAAGCTTTAAAAGAGGTGGTCTACGTAGACAAAACGCTTTTTTTAAATTTTTCTAGAACATAAATCGGTATGGCTCCGTATTATGAAAGCGGTGTCTTTGCCGATCTGGCTGCACTAGCACACGCCACCAAAGAGGAGGAAACATACTATGGCACGAAAAGATGCACTTTTAAGCCTCCGAGCGATCCTCGTTCGCCGACGAGATGCCCTCCGCAGTGCATTAAATGGCGACCTTACGTTGCTGAAGGAATTACGGAGCGAGTCACCCGGAGACGTCATTGATGCTGCTGTAGATACTGCACAGGATGAAATCAGTTCTCAACTCGCAGAAGTTGAAGCCCGTGAGCTTGGATCTATCGAAAATGCTCTCGAGCGAATGTCTTCTGGCACCTATGGTTCGTGCGAAATCTGTAACGGAAAAATACCTTTAGCTCGCCTTCAGGCACTTCCCTATGCAACAATGTGTATTCAGTGCCAACGGCAGACTGAGGAGGCCGGCGAACAGTGGATGGCAGACCAGCGGGCGGAAGCATAAAACCATCAGTACGCGCTTATCTAGCCGGCTAATTTTAGCCTGAAAACCTTAGCCAGAACAACGGCACTCCTTTCACGTTTTCGCAATGTATACTTAGCTAAACATATGCATGCACAGCGGAGACCGAAGATTATGGCGACTACTTTTTCTACCCTGACATCGGGATTTCTTGTAGTAGCGTGGCTAGCGATCCATGCGGGTAATTTTGCCAATGCTGATGAGCAAACCGCAACACCCTTACGACCTATTCGGGCGACCAACCGCGATGCTGCAAACCGAGTCGATCCATCAATCAGTAATCGTCTTAGCCTTACTGAACGCGAACGACTTTATGACAAGGTTGTTCGTGATGCACGACAGTTAGAGATGCAAGGTGCACAACTTCGCCGGCTTTCGATTCTTCTGAGACCCGCTGTCGTACACATCGATGCACGAAAATCCGACAGTCGTGGACGTGTGTCACGTGACGAGGAAGAAACCGGCTCTGGAGTCATTACAAATCTTGCTGACAAAGTCGTGGTTATCACAAACCGTCACGTCATACACAAAGCAGACTTGGAGAATATCGCGATCAGGCTCGATGACGGACGAGAAATTCAACCATCTCGTGTTTGGACAGATAGCGACACAGATATCGGTGTCATGCTCATTGCCGAGTCACATTTACCAACTGCTCGTCTTGCCGAAGGAGAAGGGGTCCAGATTGGCGATACTGTCCTGGCAATTGGAAGCCCATTCGGGCTTTCCCACAGCGTAACTCTCGGTATAGTCTCAGCGAAAGGCCGCAGAGACCTTGACTTGGGTGAGGGTGGTATTCGTTTCCAAAATTTTATCCAAACAGATGCGGCTATCAATCCGGGGAATAGTGGTGGGCCACTGATAAATCTGCGGGGTGAGGTTGTTGGACTCAACACTTGTATCGCAAGCAGTTCCGGCGGTAGTGAAGGCATTGGTTTTGCAATCCCGATATCAATGGTGATGTTTGTAGCCCGCCAGCTTGTAGAAACTGGAGCAGTATCTCGTGCCTACCTCGGTGTTGCACTCGATAAAAAATTTGCTCTCGCCACAGCCCATGGTCTCGGCATGACTCGGCCAGTTGGTGCTCTTGTCACTGGCATCACGCCTGGCTCTCCTGCAGAAGAAATTGGGCTACTGCCAAATGATGTAATCTTAGAGTTTGATGGTGAACCAATTGACGATGATGACCATCTTGTCAGCTTAGTCAGCATGACTCCCACCAACGAGGAGGTGCGGATACGTGTTTTTCGAAATGGTCAGCCTCTATCACTTGAGGTAACCGTAGCTTCTCGCGACGCATTCGAGCAGCAAGAATAAATATAGCCTCAAGCGCAAGCTGCCCTATCGTCCTGCTTGCTGAGAAAACTTCACGAGGTTGTGCAATACCTGCTTTGCTCGGCCCGAATCAATTGCCTGCTCAGCGAGTACTCTTGCCTCCGGAAGGCCAGCCGCGCTGCCAACTGCCCACAGTGCCGCAGCGGCGTTGATGACAACGACGTCACGAGCCGGTCCGAATGCACCAGATAACACGTTGTCAATGCATGCCGCGCTTTCCGCAGCATTGGCTACAAGGAGTTCATTCCTTCTTGATTCAGGGGCTGTTTCGATACCAAAGTCTTCAGGAGTCCAACGCAATCGTCTGCATTCTTGAGAAGAAACGTCGAGTACACGTGTCGGCGCAAAGAGCCCAACTTCATCGACACCATCTTCTGAAGAAACGATCACGGCTCTTTGTAAACCAGCAAGTTGAGCTGCTCTGGCTACCGCTTCCTCTGCCCCAGGGCGACCAACACCAATTACTTGTACTGCAACAGGTGCTGGATTGCACAAAGGACCAACAAGATTAAATACCGTTGGCTTTCCGACACGACGACGCACTGGCCCGACTTTTGCCATCGCCGGATGGTGTGCTGGAGCATAACAAAAACAAATACCCACATTTGCAAGACACTCAGCAACCATCTCCACTGGAATATCAAGAACAACACCAAAATGCTCGAGCACATCCGCCGAACCCGTCTTGCTTGAAACTGCACGATTACCATGTTTTGCAACGGAGATCCCCGCTGCTGCAACAACCAGTGCTGTCGCTGTTGAAATATTAAATGTCCCTGAACCATCACCACCAGTTCCACAGGTATCAACAATTGGGCCAGAAACAGATGTTCTTAATGGCACCATGCGTTGTCGCAGTGCATCAACAACACCGATAATCTCTTCTGCCGATGGCATCCGATTTGCTGAACTTTGGAGCCATGTTTCAAAGTCAGCAAGTGGCATTTGATTCTCAAGCACGATATCGATAAGTCTCGTGATTGTCGTTCGATCAAGTAGTCCTCCGTCTCGGCCTGCCTCAGAAACCTGACGGATTACTGTATTGATAAGACTCTTGTCCATTTTTCATCCCGCAGCAAAACAAAACCAACCGAATTTCAGGATTCAGTTCCGCACCACCAGAAACCGACGTGCACAATCTTACAGACTACTACACTCACAACGATAATGTCATGTTTCCGTACTCGACATGGATCGCTACTATGCCGACATGGCAAAAAAAGTAATTATCGATGTAGACCCAGGAATCGATGACGCAATAGCTCTCGCTATTGCGTTGTTTGACCCTCGTTTGGAAGTCCTCGCTGTCACGGCAACCGGCGGAAATGTCTCTTCAGAACAAGCCTCAAACAACCTACAAGCAATTATTGCGTATCTTGATCCGCCTCGAACCCCACGGATTGGCATTGCGTTAGAAAATACTATCCTCCCAGAGCGATCAGCAACTATGCACGGGCCCGACGGATTAGGTGGCCTCCCCCTGCCTGCGGTCCCCCTCCACAGTGCGCACGCCGCAGAAAAAGTCATGTGGGAGACTATTCGGGCACATCCTCGAGAAGTTACGTTTCTCGGCCTCGGGCCACCTACAAACCTATCTCGCTTACTCCGGCGTGACCCTAGCATTGTTGAATTACTTGGCGACACAATCCTTTGCGGAGGCACGCTGTATGCACACGGTGGAGCAAGCCCCGTTGCAGATTTCAACTTTTATTGCGACCCCGTAGCCGCCCGTCACGTTGTTTGCGAACCCTTTAAGAAATCTTTGGTTCCCCTAGAGACAACGTCACAGGTGACCTTCGGACTCGAGATGCTTGAACAACTTCCTGATGCGTTTACACGTGCCGGGAAAATGTCCCAAACCCTGCTGAGTCATGCATTTCGTGCACACCGACAAATCTTGGGTAGCGAAGGTATTCATCTTCATGATGTCGTTGCTCTTGTTGCGATAACGAACCCAGAACTCTTTCACCAAGAGACCGTCGCTGCTGACATCGAGATTGCCGGTGAGCTTACAGCAGGGATGTTGGTTATAGACCGCCGTCACGTCCCACAATGGAAACCAAACCTTGACGTATTCACCCACTGCGACTCGGCCGCTGTGAAAGATTGTATCCTTCGAGGACTTCGTTTGGCAGCTGACTCAACACCCTAGTGATACAAAAAAAGCGACAACAACACTGTTTCTGAAAAATAGTGTTGCTGAATAAAGTGCCGTAAAAAAATTCATAAATGATTACATTTGTAGAACGCTCAGCTATTGTTTTTTCGTGAATGATCATCTTATAAAAGGTGCCCGGAAGCAGATATCTCAGGGAACATCGAAGTCCCTGGAACCAGCAACCGACCAACAGCATCACGAAAACGTCGACTCACCAAGTTACAAAAATATAGGCAAGGCATAGGCAAGACGTACTCAAGGCAATCCGCCTAGGCAGTTATACGTCTCTACCGCTCATGCTCTCTTGATCATGAGTGCGTTTACGGCGTTCTCTTCAAAATCAGCTTGACGGGAAATCAGGTCAACGGCACCACTAGCCCATCATAGGCTAATTCCATATCCACCGGTAACGATGATGCCACCGTTGCATGATCAATTTCATGTGACATATGAACAAACAGTGTCCTGCGGGCTCCGATTCGCTCCGCTTCTTTCACTGCCTCATGAATCGAAAAATGTGTGGGGTGATGTGCTGGTCGTAAACAATCCAAAATAAGAACATCGAGGCCTTCGAGCAAGGGCTGAGTCTGCTCTGGAATTAAATTTGTATCAGTACAATAGGCAACATTTCCAACCCGGAAGCCCAGCACTTCGAAAGCACCATGATGCAAACGTAACGGAATAACAGTCACTCCAAGCAAGTCAAAAGGAGACAGACTAATTTGATTGAGGATCATCTTTGGAAGACCTCCTCCGACTACAACCGGTTCCTGAAAAGCATAATCGAAGGCACGCCGAATCCGCTGTTCTACACGCGGTTCGCAATACACCGGCAGAGCACTCCCTTTCCGAAAACACAGCGGTCGAATGTCATCCAGGCCGTACACATGGTCTACGTGATCATGGGTATAGAGAATTGCATCAACCGACCCGATTCTTTCCCGTAAAAGCTGTTCACGAAGATCGGGGGTAGTGTCAATTAGCAATGTTCCTTCGGGCAAACCAAGGACTACGCTTGTTCGTGTTCGATTATTTCTCGTATCACTGCTTGTGCAGGTCAAACAGCCACAGCCAACGACTGGCACTCCGACGCTTGTGCCGGTGCCCAGAAAAACCAATTCACCCCGAAGGTTTCGGCTCGCTGCGACTTGAAAGCGGGACGTAGACATAAGAATGGGGACCACTAATCGTTCGTCAATCTCTTTTTTAAATCATACATTTTTAAACGTACCAGATTTCTGCGGTCTCCGTGGAGCAGCACCACCAAAGAAAAACTGTGCTACCGAAAAGACTGTTCTGCCGAAGATGTACTTCTCAACGTATTACAACGATGGCTTTACATTACTGCTTTCAGCACTCTTCAAATCCTATGATCCTGAGAAATCTGGCAGCTGGCTTTTTTACCATTTTTCCACTTATGCCTCGCGGTGAAAAATATGCAACCCTCAATCGTAGATTTCACAAGAGAAACTGAGGGCACAAGTTGGCAATGTTTTTCGTGCACCTTAACTTTGATGAGCATCACAAGTTCATTATCGTTTCTTGACGATCCACACGACTGACTACAAGCACTGCCTGTCAGACATCATCTATAAAGTCCTCGAAAAACCGTCGCGCACATCCTCGAATCATTGAGAAAAAAGCAGTTGAGCCTGCTCATGGTCGGACCACCGACCGAGGACATCCTGTTGCAGGCTGACGACAAGCATAACAATCACCAGACGCCACCCGACGACCTGCCCGTGATTCAAAGCCACTACCGGAAATAATGGACGATTTTCCACCACTTATAAAATCGACCTGCTACGGGGATATATGACTCACACACTTCCACACGCTTTGCCACAATGAGACTGCCAAATATTTTTTTCAACATCGTACCAAAGGCACAGTGCGGCGAGGAATGATTCGTTCGCGAGAGTTGAACTGCACTCAGGACGCTCTTCACTGGCCACCTACACGTAAGAATACTGTGAATGTTTCATCTTTTATTCGTTCAAATAGTTGCCACGTAGATTAAAAATGAGTATCACTTGAATTGCTTCCGAGCTACAACATGAAGTTTCTGCAACCCACATGTGGCACCTCCAATGAAAAGCTATTTAATAATCGTCGCGATCTGCCTGCTCTCACCAGTGATAGCCTCGGCAGAATTATCTCTACCTAATATTTTCAGTGATCACATGGTGCTACAGCGAGAGCGAACGGCATCCATTTGGGGGACCGCAACGCCCGGCTCCCGAGTGAGAATTGATTTCAAAGGTCAGCAAACAAGTGTTGATACCAATACAGACGGTCACTGGCGAGTTGGGATTCCAACAGGTGAAGCCGATGGAAAAGGAGCTACGCTGACTATTCAATCGGGTAGTCAAACGGTCGCAATCAAAGACGTGATGGTTGGTGAAGTATGGCTTGCATCAGGGCAATCAAACATGGTGTTCTCAATGAATCGAGTCCCAGCCTACGCGGAAATCATTGCAACATCGGCTCATCCTGGAATCCGTATGTTCAATGCACAGGGCGTAACGGCTGTTGAGCCGCAGAACGACATTGAGGGACAATGGTCAATATGCAACCCGGAATCTGTTCCAGGCTATTCCGCGGTTGCTTTTTTCTTTGCTCGGAAATTACATGAAGAACTTGGAGTGCCGATAGGGGTGATTAAGTCCGCGTGGGGTGGCAAGCCCGTAGAGACGTTTACGAGCCGTGAGGCCCTACTGACATTGCCGGAAACCAAGGCATTGGTGGAAGCAACTTTAAAAGCCGATGCCGCGTATGACGAAGTCGCAGTGCAGGCGGCTTACAAGAATCGTCTCGCCCGATGGAAAACTGGGGTGACGGAGCGAAAAACACAGCCCACAACAAAGCAAACGCGACCACCACGAAGGCCAGCCGCACCCAAACGCCCGCTTATGACTGAGGGCAAGCCGGGAGTACTGTTTAACTCAATGATTCATCCATTCGTAGGTTTCACGATGCGGGGTGTCATTTGGTACCAAGGGGAAGCGAATGCAAAGCCAGGGGCCGTTCCCTACGACCAAACCCTACCGTTGATGATTCGTGATTGGCGTCAGCGGTGGGACGATGACTTTTCTTTTTACTTTGTCCAATTGGCAAACTTCCGTGAACCATCTGTAAGACCCGGCACACCAGACCTTTGGGCATTGCTACAAGATCGGATGCGTCAGGTTTTGCAGACGACACCCAAAACTGGAATGGCGGTTATCAATGACGTTGGTGAAGCAACAGACATTCACCCAAAGAACAAGAAAGATCCCGGAGAGCGACTTGCAAGGTGGGCTCTAGCGAAAGATTATGGCCACGACCTTACTTACTCCGGACCTCTTTATCGGTCCAGCGAACTCAAGGACGGAGCGATCCGAATTACATTTGATCAATGTGGCGACGGTCTACGAGTACGAGACGGCGGCGCGCTTCAGCGATTTGAAATTGCTGGAGATGATCAGGTCTGGCGTTGGGCTGATGCGAATATTGACGGTACAAATAGCGTATTGGTAAGCAGTGCTCACGTTCCCAAACCCATTGCGGTGCGTTATGCATGGGCAGCCAATCCTCAAGGTGCAAATCTGGTCAACAGTGAAAACCTACCGGCTTCTATTTTTCGAACCGATGACTGGAACGATGTCAAAACATTGCTGAAGTAGGGTGCAAGGGAATTCTGCAATTCAGAAAGCGACTCACTCCCCTTAGCAGAAAAACATTTCCAGAGCTTTGCGAGCCCGCAAAGCTTTGATTTTGATCGTTAGGGAACTCACTAGAAACACGAAAACCAGTGCCCTGACGAGTCAATTCATCAACAGGCCGTTCTCGTCATTAATTTCGTAGGCCGCCAAGAACATCAGCATTTCCGGCCCTATTTTATGAGTTATGAAACTTGCCGACTGCCGAAAGACCAAAAATAACCGGCTGACAGACCTCATTCTGCTGAAAATAAAAATTAGGAGTAGCCTTGACCCCCTGCCACTATCGCTGTGAGAATTAGTTATATTAACAGTGAAACGGGCACGTCCCTGAACGAGCACGTCCCTGTGTGCTGTTGAGATACTGGGTGCTGTTCAGACGCCTGATGTCACCATCCGTTCGACACGTGGTAACGCTGAACACCGCAGATCACAATTGTCGGCCAATTCCACTCCTCTTACATTACCATCATGGAACAACTGGAACGCATCTGGGACGCTGTTAATAATTTTGCAGCCGCTATAGGCTCATGGGTCGAGCGATCCATTACAGGTCTCTTTGGTTCATCAAATGCCCGTTATCTCAAACGATTGGAACCAAGGATTGAAGCGATTAACTCGCTTGAGCCCCGTTACGAGGCAATGACTGATGCAGAACTGCGTGCTCAGACTGAAGAATTTAGACGTCGCCTCTCGGCCGGTGAAACCCTTGACGACTTACTTGTAGAAGCCTTTGCCGTGTGCCGTGAAGCCGGTCGTCGTTTCCTCAGCATGAGGCATTACGACGTGCAACTTATTGGTGGCATGGTTTTGCACTCCGGTAATATTGCTGAAATGATTACTGGTGAAGGCAAGACACTCGTCGCAACACTGCCTGCCTACCTCAACGCTCTCGAAGGCAAGGGCGTACATGTGATTACGGTCAATGATTATCTTGCCCGGCGTGATATGGAATGGATGGGTCCACTATACATGGGGCTTGGACTTACAGTTGGAGCAATCCAGTCTGGCATGGAGGCTGACGAGCGACAAGAATCATATGCCTGTAATATCACCTACGGCACCAATAATGAATTTGGCTTCGACTACCTGCGGGATAATATGCGAATGGCGGCACGAGGCGACGAACGCTTTCCCCGTCAAATGCAGCAATCTCAGGGACGGCTCAACTACGCGATTGTTGATGAAGTTGACAACATTCTTGTCGATGAAGCGCGAACGCCGCTTATTATTTCAGGCCCCGCCCACGACGATGTCACAAAATACGCACGGGCTGATAAAGTAGCTCGTCAACTCAAGGCAGACGACCATTTTGAAGTTCAAGAGAAAGAGCATACCGTCAGCTTAACGGAGTCAGGGGTTCGGCAAGCAGAAAAACTTGCTGGTGTAGAAAGCTTTTATACCGCGGGCAATATGGAATGGCCGCATCTCATAGACAATGCTCTTAAGGCACACTACCTCTACAAACTCGACGTGAATTATGTTGTGCAACAGGGCGACGTTGTGATTGTTGATGAGTTTACGGGTCGGCTTATGCCGGGTCGTCAATGGTCTGACGGTCTTCACCAAGCCGTGGAAGCAAAAGAAGGAGTCCGCATTAAAGAAGAGTCACAGACTCTAGCGACCGTTACACTGCAAAATTTCTTCAAACTCTATAACAAGCTTGGCGGAATGACCGGAACGGCAATGACCGAGGCCAATGAGTTCTGGAAAATATACAAACTCGATGTTATTGCTATTCCGCCGAATCGCCCACTTCAGCGGAAGAACCATTCCGACGTTATCTTTCGGACTGAGCGCGAAAAATGGGTCGCGGTGGCTGATGAAATCGAGCGAATCAACCGCTGGGACTCCGTCAACCTTAAAGACAACACCTGGATCACTGGGAAAATCACGAGCGACTCTAAAAACGGTGTTGAACTCGAACTCAAAGGAACAAAAAAAACTGAACACATCCCAGCCGAAAAAATCCAAACAATCCAACGTAAAGGCTTGCCCATTCTCGTCGGCACGGTATCCATTGAAAAAAGTGAGCGGCTCGCGTCCCTTCTTGGTAAGCGCGGCGTTGACCACCAAGTACTCAACGCCAAGCAGCACGAACGTGAAGCAGATATTGTCGCGCAGGCGGGGCGACTTGGCGCAGTAACAATTGCTACCAACATGGCTGGCCGAGGTACTGATATTATCCTCGGTGGAAATGCGGAAACAATGGCTTGGGCCCAGTTGCAAAACACCTATCAAACGCGACTTGATGTTCCGAAAAATGAATGGGACGCTCTTGTCACCAGCATTTCCGACCGTGAAAGCATGAAATCTGAGGGCAATAAAGTTCGTGAAATGGGTGGGCTTCAAATCGTAGGAACTGAACGACACGAATCACGACGGATCGACCTTCAGCTCCGAGGTCGTTGTGGTCGCCAAGGTGACCCAGGCAGCAGTCGCTTCTACCTTTCACTCGAAGATGACCTGATGCGAATCTTTGCTGGAGAATGGGTGAAAAACATACTCACCCGACTCGGCATGCAGGATGGAGAAGCAATCGAAAGCAAGATGGTTACTCGACGAGTCGAAGCTGCACAGAAAAAGGTCGAGGAGAGGAATTTTGAAATTCGTAAAAATCTTCTTGAATACGATGAAGTAATGGACGAGCAACGGAAACGTGTTTACGGTTTCCGACAGCGAGTTCTCGACGGCCGTGAGGCTACAGGTGAAGCTGAGTCTCATGATGATCGTGACGGTGAATGCCGGGAACTCATCCTTGAAATGGTTGATCGACAAATCGACCAGCATATCGACACATTCCTCGATAAAGACTATGGGGCGCAGGCATTTTCGGGGTGGGCGTCATCACAACTTTCGTGTGAGCTTGAAAGTGCTGATTTTCGTGGATTAGTTCCGGATGAAGCTATTCGGATTGCCCATGAGCAAGCAACCCGACAGGCCGAGGCACAAATCTTCGAGGCGGTCGAGGAGAATCTCCCTCAAAGTGAAAGTGAGAGTGATTGGAATTGGTCTGCACTGGCCAGTTTTGTAAATGCCCGTTGGAAGCTTTCGGTGAACGACCGTGACCTGAAACGAGTTGGGCGTAATGACGTAGCCGAATGGCTTCAACAACGAGTGAGCGAGGCTATTGCAAAGGCTGACCTACGTGATGGTGAACGATTTCTCGCGCCAGACTTTGGTGTTGTCACAGCGCGTTCATGGACAGACTGGCGATTTGGTATCGAGTTACAGGATGAAGACCTCGCTGAAATTATTGGAAACGAACCAGACCCAGAAGCATTCAAAGAAATCGTCCGAGAAAAAGCCCGCGAGGCATATCAACGGCGAGAAATTGAGTATCCAGTACTTGTGGGATTAGCACATTTTACCGGCCGTCAAGACGACGGGTCGAAAAAAGTTAATCGCGAAGGACTTGTAGCTTGGGCTCGAGATCGCTTTGACTCATCCATCGACGAAACATCTCTATCAGTAACGAGCCTCGACCAACTCAAAGAAACGCTTAACGCAGCGA
Organism: uncultured Planctomycetaceae bacterium; assembly: GCA_913052575.1. Taxonomy (GTDB): domain Bacteria; phylum Planctomycetota; class Planctomycetia; order Pirellulales; family UBA1268; genus UBA1268. The sequence continues at coordinate 2,599 of CAJXFK010000009.1, read as the reverse complement.
GCACTCGTCGCCACAAACAGCCTCATGCACCGCGAACTGAGATGCAGAGAATGGAACGGGCGGTACTTCTTCAAATTTTGGATAATGCTTGGAAAGACCACCTCCTCGCAATGGATCATTTGAGAAGTAGTGTTGGGCTTCGTGGATATGCCCAGGTTGACCCGAAAGTGGAATATAAGCGGGAGGGCATGCGGACATTTGACCTCATGTGGAGTGGGATTGACGAACGCGTAATCGACATCGTGTACCGCATCGAGCAGGTCGAGGAAGATGCTCTACGAAGTACCTGGCGAGAAACAGCCGCAATCCATGAAGACACACCATCGGCAGCACAACTTGAGCAGCCTGAAAGATCATTTTCAGATGGCAGTGAAGCTGGTCCAATCCAGCCGATTCGCAACAGCGGACAAAAAGTCGGAAGAAATGATCCGTGCCCCTGCGGTAGTGGCAAAAAATATAAGAACTGCTGTGCCCGCTCTGCGAGTGCATCAGCCGGCTGACTAGGTGAGGTGTCGTGATAGCCCTAAACCTGCTCTATCTGCTGGTGGGTATTGCTGCCTTACCATGGGTTCTTTATCGCAAACTTTCGAACAAACGACCGGTTGCTGCTATTCGAGAACGGATAACCGGCCGCATTTGTGTAGCAGACTGCCCACAAGACCACGACCGGATTTGGCTTCATGGTGTCAGTGTTGGTGAAGTCCAACTCCTTCGAACACTGATCACCGAACTCGAAAAGCAGGCCCACATCAAAAAACAACTCATCGACTGTGTGCTCTCGAGCTCAACGACAACCGGACTTGAAGTTGCAACCAGAGGTCATCAGAAAGATCATGTTTTCCCATGCCCCCTCGACTTCAGTTGGGCAATCAGAGAAGCCCTTGATCGAGTTCGACCTGATTTACTTATTCTCGGTGAACTAGAACTTTGGCCAAACCTCCTACGAATCGCCGACGATTACAAAATTCCTATTCTTGTCGTGAACGGCCGCATGAGCCAACGAAGTTATCAGGGATACAGGAAGGTACAACGTTTTGCAGCCTCAATGCTACGGCGAGTATCACTTGTATTGTCTCGTTCCTCCGAGGATTCAGAACGCTTTTCGAACCTTGGAGCTCCAGCTGTGGAAACCATTGGCTCATTGAAGTTTGATGGCATTGATGGCGACCGCCACGGGGAAGAAGTTCGGCACCTTAAAAAAATTATTGGCATTGATGACGATGATTTTATTTTTATTGCAGGCAGCACTCAGCAACCAGAAGAAATGCTAGCGGTCGAGACATTCCTACAACAACAAAAAATACATCCTCGTCTTAAACTTATCCTCGTGCCTCGACACGTTGAAAGGAGCCAGCGACTCGCAGATTCATTAGCGAAACGATTACGACAAACGGATGCTCGCAATATACCGATGTATTACCGCAGTGCTCTCAACAATCAATCAAGCCCGCCGTCTGATGAATCGTTTATACTCCTAGTAGACGTTACCGGAGAACTCGCAGCCCTGTGGGGGCTCGCAACAGTAGCTTTTGTTGGCGGCAGTCTTGATGGAATTCGTGGAGGCCAAAACATGCTTGAGCCGGCTGCGTATGGAGCCGCCATTTGCTTTGGACCATTCACCAGAAACTTTCACGCTGAAGTTACAGCACTTCTCGAGGCAGATGCTGCTGTCGTCATTCATAGCGGCGAGGAACTTACAGAATTTGTTGCTCAATGCCTTACTGATTTAGCATTCTCCAGAACGCTTGGAGCAAACGCAAGGAACGTTATTGATACCAATCAGGGGAGAACCATGCTGACCGCAAAACGGATTTTAGAGTTCCTCCCGGCGATTTCATCCTGACGGTTGTCTGTTTGGCCAAAATTCCGGATACTGTAATAAGATCGAATAGTACTGGGCAAGAATTGTTTTTCTTACCTTAGTTTTTCTCACCTTAACTGCATGAGGCATCAAACGTGGCTAGCGGCAAGTATCTGTTTACAAGCGAATCAGTCAGCATGGGACATCCGGATAAGCTTTCGGATCAAATTTCGGACGGGGTTCTCGATGCTTTCCTAGCCCAAGACCCGAACAGTCGTGTTGCTTGCGAAACACTCGTCACAACAGGCCTGGCTGTTATCGCGGGAGAAATAACCTCTCGAGGAACAATCGACTACCAACAAGTTGTTCGTGATGTCATTCGGGAAGTTGGTTATACGGACGATGAAATGGGCATCTCTGCGGATACCTGCTCAGTGCTAGTTGCCGTTGGCAAGCAGAGCGGTGACATTGCCATGGGTGTGAATGAAGATTCTGACAAAGGCAAAGACATTGGGGCCGGTGATCAAGGACTCATGTTTGGCTACGCCTGCAATGACACGCCTGAACTGATGCCACTACCAATTGCTTTGTCGCATCGCATCTTAAATCGTCTTTCTGAGGCACGACTTGGTGGAGATGTAGATTGGCTTCGCCCCGACTCAAAGAGCCAGGTGACTGTCGAATATGATGGTGATAAACCTATTCGGATTGATACGGTGGTCGTCTCCACACAACATGCTCCCCACGTGTCAAATGAAGAAATTCAGTCGTACATTATTGAAAAAATTATTAAACCAG
>CAJXFK010000008.1 GCA_913052575.1 uncultured Planctomycetaceae bacterium | reverse complement strand
AAGCCACAGTTCGACCTCGCCATGGTCAATCGTGGATATCATCTTGCATTCTGCGACGTCGGCAATCTCTTCGGAAACGAGGAGGCCATCCATATCGGAAGTCGATTTTACAAAAAACTGGTCACACAGCATGACTTTTCACCACGACCTGTCCTCGAAGGCATGAGTCGTGGTGGACTTTTTGTTTACAACTGGGCACTAGCGAATCCAGATAGTGTTACTGCTATCTATGCTGATGCACCAGTCATGGATTTCAGAAGTTGGCCCGGTGGCACACGGGCTGGAAAACAGGGGCCGGGTTCAAATGCGTGGGAAACGTGCCTCAAGGCTTATAGTCTTTCACACGATGAAGCCGTCACATACAGCAACGGGCCTCTCAATCGGTTACATGTTTTAGCAAAAGAAAACATCCCAATCATTCATGTCATCGGTCAAGAAGATACAGTCGTACCCCCATCTGAAAACACCAATATCGCAGAGATGCAATACACCAAACTTGGTGGAACAATACGGGTGATTCGAAAACCTGGTGTCGGCCACCATCCACATTCACTTGCCGACCCAGCACCACTTGTTGAATTTATTGAACGTGCATGGAAGGCAGCAGAAACCAAACCTCATCGCCTTACACCGTAAGACCCCTACTCAACAGGTCTACCTCAGAGCCTTAGCCAGAGTTTCGATCTCAATATCACACATAATAGTACGCTCACGTGATCAGACATGTTTCTTTAATACCAGAAATTGTTTCTCTGATACCAAGAATGATTCCCGTAAATATTTTTCCCCAATGCGTAATGGTCTCATACGAATTATATTCTAATGAGCGTTCAAGCACCTATTATGAAGAAGCCCAAAAACGCATTCTGAATCTCGAGGGTACCCAGTGTCTGTATACCGCGTCACAAAGGGATTCACCCTCATCGAATTACTCGTGGTCATTGCCATTATCGGTATTCTAGTGGCACTGCTTCTTCCAACCGTCCAAACAGCTCGTGGTGCATCGAGAAGGATCGCGTGCAGCAGTAATCTCAAACAGATTGCGCTCGCTGCCAACGCCTATGACTCTCTTCATCGTCGACTACCAATAGGCTTCCTCGGGCCATGGGATATAAACGGAAATGGATCGAACGATGCAGCCGAGGCGCCTCCCTGGCAGTTCGATTTTTCGAACATTGGCATGCTACCAGTACTTCTAAGCTTTACTGAAGAAAGTGGCACACAGGACAAGCTGAATCCACTTCTTCTTCGTCAACATTCTCGTAAGTATCCCGGACAGAACTATTTCGGACATTGGGCAGCTGGCAAATCCACAAAGGAAGCAGCATCTACCCAACCAAGTGTTTTTCTATGCCCCTCAGCACTCCTAGGTCCTTATGACATTTGTATCGACACAACATTTACCTACGAAACTGCGGACGGTATACGAGTAGAAATTAGAGGGCGTAAAGAAAAAGACTATGGGCGATCCAATTATGTGGGTGTGTCAGGCAAGGCTGGAAATACACCATCGGAAAAACAATATGCCGGCTTATTTATAAACAGGATTCCTCGCTCTCTCAGGCATGCTCGCGACGGCACAAGCAACACCCTTTTATTTGGTGAGAATACCGGTGTCATTACTTGGCTTGGTGCCGAAGGGTGGCCTGTACTGAACGGTTTGGGCGACACCCCAAGCCGCACCAAACCACTGTTCACGAGCCTTCACCCTGGTGTTGTCATGTTTGCAACTGCCGATGGAGCAGTCCGTGGACTCACTTTTGACATTGATCAGGACACCCTGAATAACTTAGCGGGAATGGCAGACGGCCAGTTGGTGAAATAACGGAAATTATTGCAAAGGCTTTGTTGTCTACCGACAACTTTCGTCACCGAGTACAAACGAATGATCTACAGTAACCTCAACGGTCAGGCCGCTGCCTGAGACCAGCCTGAGACATTCATCTCCAAAATCTATGTGGGCTACACGGTCAAATCCTACGGGAACGGGTACTGCTGCCTGAATACTTCGAATATCAAGCGGGGAGTCATCCGTACAATCAAGTGCTGTGGCGATGCCCTGCTCTGTCAGCAGATTCGCACTTGCAGAAGCAGCTATGCCTTCAGCAAAATAACTACAGACATCTTCTACGCCAAGACATTGGTTACGGCCATTCCAAGGAAAGGAATGCCGACCATGGTTCTCGAGCCAGAAAGCAGTCATTGGCAATTTCTTTTGATTCCGCAAAGAAAACCAAGCCCAGTTCTCGCTCGTGTTGACGGCAGCAGTCCAAGCCGGCTTGCCAGACAATGATTCCGCGTCAGCGACCACGGCGAAGAGATCCGTGAATCCGCGGCGAAGCGGCAGCCGCGAACAATCGACCACTGCTGGATCTCTGAAAAGTGTTGGGATTTCCCGTAGATCGCAGAAGGTCTTCCCTTCCGCCAGCATCTGATACTCTCCCGCTGCCGGATCACCAAAGACACCAGGATTGGTCATACCGAGCCGAAAGGGGCTCGTAGAAATCGCAAAGGTCCCTTCTTCATCCGGCATCGCGAGAATAGCGTGGTGTCCAACGGGGGTTGGTCCCACAAAGTGTTCGACGCAATGTCGCTGATAAACCACGGGGTGTCCATCGCGTAACGTAACTTCTTTTGTGACTCGTCCTTTCCTGACATTTGTATCAAGCACCAGTCTCAATCTCGAGATTCCCGACTCCACTTCCTCGGAATCTACAAATGTCCATTCAGCTGTGGCCGTCTCACCGTGAACCGGATGTTTCTGATTCTGATAGCGAATCGCGTTCCCACCAAAAGGCAAACAAAAGAAGTCTCCTCGCAACGGAACAAGGACTTCGGCCGGCATGTCCGCATGGTTCTCATCTTGCCAGGGGCTGATGTAATAAGGACAGATCTGTCGGTCATTGGCAGCCCCAAATACAACTGGTGCCATATGCCCGCCAAGTTTTGTGATTGCAAGCGAAACAAGTTCATTCTCTAGAACAAAACTTGGTTGTCCATATATTTCCTTATTTACCATCAGTTTTCCCTGTAACACTGAGAAACACATCCATCGAGGTTCATTCGTGCATCACGACTCTTCAGAAATATTGACCACGCCCGCAACAATGCCTCGTACGAAAAAATTATTGAAATCACGACAAAAAAGGTAACCGTACAGAACGAAATGGCTCTTGTTCTTACCTTCAAACTCTGCCCAATGAGACTTTTGCAGCTAACTCCGCAGTCGTCACTATTCGCAGAGAACGACTCGATCTTCTTCCTCATGCGCGGCAATCGCAGTACCGAGTTTCCACGAAGTCATACCCATATCTGAGAGTTGATGCTGAATGCTGTCAACAAAGTGAGGGGACACTACTAACACCATACCAATGCCCATATTAAATACACGGTTCATTTCTTGCTGTTCAATAGCACCAAGTTGCTGAAGCCATCGAAATACAGATGGAACTTCCCAGCTCGTTCGTTCAATTTGAATCTGGATTGTTGGAGGCACAATTCGTGCAAGGTTTTCCTCAAGTCCGCCTCCTGTAATATGAGCAATCCCGTGCACAACCTGCTTTACTCGATAATGTCGTAATACCGATCGAATTGGTCGTGCATAGAGCTGGGTCGGCGAAAGAAGAATATCTGCGACAGTCATGTTGTCACATTCGGGAACAACATCATCTTTTGTGAGTCCGGCTATATCAAAGACCACTTTTCGAATCAGGCTATATCCATTTGAATGAAACCCCGATGAGGCGATGCCAACAGCGACATCTCCCTCCTGGATTTGACTTCCATCAATAAGTCGCTTTCGTTCAACGACACCAACGCAGAATCCTGCGAGATCATAGTCACCTCGAGCATACAGATCCGGAAGTATTGCGGTCTCGCCACCAACCAGCGCACAGTCTGACTCCACACACGCATCTGCAATACCCCGGACGATCTCCTCGAGCCTTTCTGGATCGTCATGTGAAAGCGCTACGTAGTCAAGGAAGAATAATGGCTCAGCGCCTGTGCAGAGCAGATCGTTCACGCTCATGGCAACAAGATCGATACCAACAGTGTGATGAACCCCAGTCGTGCACGCGACCTTGAGTTTCGTGCCGACGCCATCAGTACATGAGATCAACAGTGGATCCTCATACTGTCGTGCGAAAAGACCCTGTAGCTGCAATTGAAAGATGGCCGCAAACCCACCTTCTTTACTCATCACACGAGGGCACTGCGTTCTTCTCATATGCGCAGGCAGCTTCTCCATTGCCTTTTCATAAAGGGCAAGATCGACACCAGCACTTGAATATGTTGCACCACTCACTCTGTTATCTTCCCGCGACGCCAAATTGCTGCAACCCCTGCCGGCAATCAATCGGAAAGAACCCTCTCCTCATACCCAGTTCGCAGAGATTCCAGCAGTCAGTTCCCTAACTTCCCGATGGGCTCACCTGTATAGCCTGCATCCATTGTGACTCATCTTCCAATCGAATAACACCAAGACGATTCGGCATAGCAGCAGCGAGTACAAGTGTCACGAGCAAAAGCCCATCCGGTCTTTTTGTTTTCCCAGCAACAAGACACCACGGCGTCTCGGTGAGGTCCTGGTTTTCAACTTGCATATGAAGAGCGAGATTATTCGCAAAGCCACCGACACTGACCTGATTGGACCAGGTTCGAATAATCGGTTTATCAATCGCGATAAAAGCCCCAAGCCCGGGGACCAGTCCATCTAGAATGGAAGGTAATTCATCTTCATCAGGGAGTTCTATACGCCCAAGTGGCGCCAAGACCACAACACCTAACCGAACGGGCAGATTATGCACCTTCAAGTCTAACCTCGACGTTGCCCCAAGAGCTTCGTTTGACAGATCAACCACTCGTAACGGATCAACAAGTGAAACCTCGCGAGGCTTCTGAAATAATCTGACTACCTTACGTGTAAGCAATGCCAGAACCACGAGGACAAGTAACCCGACTCCTACCAGCCGACCCGTTGGCGTGTTGAGCAAGAGATCAAAACTTCGCTGGAGCGCCCCGATGAGTCTTTGAATCACTTGTTGCATATCGATATCTACCCTTCATAACCCCTGCTATGGACCAAACTTGATTGCTTTGGGGTATCTCAGTGTATCATTCTGTCATGGCAAAAGTTTGTCACACATCTGAGAAACACTCCCGCGGCCAACGCAGCCTTCCTCCGCTGCAATTCCATACTCCCCTACCCTATGGGGCGATTCTCCACAAAGCTGAATCAAACCAAGGAGAAGGTGTCCAATTTGTTGTCTTCAGCCGGAATGCAACTGGAATGCGAGTTCTGCTGTATGACCAATCTCATGACCGTGATCCAACTGAGGTAATCTCTTTCGAACCGAAACATGACAGATTCGGTGACGTCTGGAGTATTTTTGTACCAGAGCTCAAGCACGGTCAGCTGTATCATTTTCAAGCAGACGGTCTCTTCGACACTTCTTCAGGCCAGTCGTTCGACCCTACAGCACGATTAATTGATCCATATTCGAAAGCACTCGCTGGCCACTTCCTCCAGCACCATGATGGTATTGTTCGACCACCAAAGAGTGTCGTTGTAGACGATACATTTGACTGGAGAGGAGATCAGCATCTCCGCCATGGGCTGGCCGATACGGTCATTTATGAAATGCATGTAAAGGGTTTCACTGCAGACGCATCGAGTGGTGTTACACACCCAGGGACATATCTTGGCGTCATTGAAAAAATTCCCTATCTCAAAAGTCTTGGTATTACTGCAGTTGAACTCATGCCAGTCCATGAGTTTCCACTGGAGTCCTTCACTGGTAAACATTGCAAACATGAAAACTACTGGGGCTATGACCCATTGGCATTCTTCGCGCCACATCAGGGTTATGCTGCCTCGAAGCTTCCAGCTGCCCAAGTATCTGAGTTCAAAGAAATGGTACGGGCTCTTCATGCAGCAGGTATTGAAGTCATTCTTGATGTAGTCTTCAACCACACCGCAGAAGGGAATGCCGAGGGCCCTACCCTCTCTATGAAAGGTCTCGAGAACAGCGTGTATTACATGCTGGACAACGACAGCGGGGCATATCAAAACTACACGGGGTGCGGGAACACCATAAACGCAAATCACCCTGTCGTGAGAGAACTCATTATTCTTTGCCTCCGACACTGGGTGCACACCTACCATGTCGATGGGTTCCGTTTTGATCTCGCGAGCATTCTTTCCCGGGACCAGAACGGAAAACTCATAAAAAACTCTCCTGTGATAGAAGCTATTACGGAAGACCCGATGCTTGCCGATACCAAAATAATCGCTGAGGCGTGGGATGCAGCTGGTTCATATCAAGTGGGAACGTTTGCCACATTACGTTGGGCTGAATGGAACGGACGATATCGCGATGACGTGAGGCGTTATTGGCGCGGAGATGCGAACCAAACAGGAAATCTTGCGACCCGACTTGCTGGGTCAAGTGATCTCTATGCGGGGGAACAACGGCAACCGTATCACAGCATTAACTTCATCACTTCACATGATGGTTTCACTCTCAATGATTTAGTGTGTTACGAACAGAAGCACAATGAGGCGAACGGTGAGAACAACAATGACGGAGACAACAACAATTTCTCCTCCAACTATGGAGCGGAGGGGCTAATTGGTAACGAAACTATTGCGATTCTACGATCGAAACAAATTCGAAACATGCTTTCGACGCTATTCCTGAGCCAGGGTGTTCCAATGCTTCTCGCGGGCGATGAATGCCGTCGAACACAAAAAGGCAATAACAACGCATACTGCCAAGACAACGAGATATCATGGTTTGACTGGCAACTGACTGTCGAAAACGCTGACCTCGTTCAATTTACAACGTCATTGATACACAAACGACTCAATAACCCAACACTACGACGACGAACATTTCTAGAAGGCGGAAGCAGCGAACTCGGCACTCTCCCAGATGTTGAATGGTTTTCATCTGATGGCAGCCATGTTGATTGGTTTGCGGATGATAAAAGCCTCGTGTGTTTCTTCGGCGCACCGACACCAGAACGGCTCATTGACGAACACGACCCCGAAGCAGGGGGACTCAATGGAACGCCACAACATGTGCTTATTTTCTGTAATGCAGGCACTGAGCCACGGACATTTCATTTTCCATCATCTCCTATCTTGCGAGCGATGCTGTGGGAGGTTTGTATCGACACAGGCCGACAGCACATGGCCCGAGCAACAGATCAACCTCATGCATTCGATCCCTTTCAGCCCGTCATACTGGCTGAAAGAAGCCTTCTGTGTCTTCTGGCTGCCGGAAGTCGGGAGTCAACAAAGCGTCTGGATTCCTGAGAGTTTTCGAGCTACCATAACTAGTACCGAGAACGGATGTACTCGGGTATTACCGAAACCAATACAAAAAAGTGTTCCTCACCAAACCGGAGAAGCCTCTCATGTCGCGCTGTCCAACTCTTGCTAAACGACCATCGCATCTGTTTCTTGGAAGTGTGTGTGTCCTTCTCGTCGGGTCACTTATTCTTTTCCCAGGCTGTGATACCGGAAACAAGTCGCAGACTGTTGCCAAAAAAGATGTCAAAGCACCAGCGCAGACTGATGACCATGATCATGATCATGACCACATGGACAAAGACCATTCTGACGAAACATCAGCACAGAAGGCTGATGATCATCATTCGCACGACATGCCGGCAACTGTCGAAGCAGCCATCGCGCAACTGAAAAAGATTACCGGTCAAGTTCGTCAGGCCCTTAAAAGTGGTGAAACTGACAAGGCTGACAGTCTCGTTCACTCGATTGGTCATCTTATGGAAGACCTGAACCAAAAGATTGCAGCCGCCAAAATTGATGAAAAAGTGAAAGAGGCAGCAACCGTAGCATCGAATAAGATTTTCGAGGCCTATGGCGAAATTGATGAAGCTCTTCACGCTGCAGAAGATGAAATCAAAAAAATTGATTTCAGCAGCTTTGGACCAACTATCAACAAAGCCACAAAAAGCCTTGAGGCTCTTTTGCTAGAAGCCAAAGATGCAGTTTCTGGTGAAAAGCCTGAGAAGAACAAAAAGAAGGCCGCTGCTGACAAGAAAGCTGCTGCTGACAAGAAAGCCGCTGACAAGAAGGCCGCTGACGACAAGAAGGAAAAAGCCACGACGTCGAATGACGAGCCTGCCGATGATAAGGACGACGCAGCAACTAAAGCCGAATAGACAACGGACAAAAAAGGTTGCCAGAAAATACTACAGCCGACACATACTTTCAAACCTCATGGAGGAGTGATATGAAGATGCTACAAAACCTGAGCGTAAAAACAGGAGTCTTACTTCTTATTGTTCTCTTAGGATTCCAAGTTGGCGCATGTTCACTGGCCGTGGCCGCCACGATTGATGTCGAAAAAACACGAACGACACTTCTTCTTGAAAAAGAACCAGCTGGAGCACTGACACCAACTGCTGCCAAGGCCGCCATTGCACAAGGTCCAAAAGAAATTGTTATTGCAGGCCGGATCGCCGCAAATGGAATGGATCCCTTCGTGAAGGGAAAGGCTTCTTTTGCAATGCTTCAACTACCTGATGACCATGGTAGTCAACCAGGCCATAACCCCGATGATTGCCCCTTCTGCAAGAAGAAGCTCGCAAAGGCCCCAATGGTTGCCGTACAGTTTGTTGGTGCTGACAAGAATGAACTACCAATCGATGCACGTGAATTATTCGGTGTCGAAAACAATGCAGTAGTCGTGATTCGTGGCACCGCCAGTTTTAATCCCAAACTTGCACTCCCGATCATTCAACTCAAGGCAAATGGTATTTATATTCGTAAGTGATACACAACGTGTCTGCACACCACGATGACAAGCTATCTACAGCCTTCAAAGAGTGGGCGGTGATATGCAGAGCACTTGCGACGGGACGACAGGATATTATCCTGCGAAAAGGAGGCATTGTTGAGCCGGATGGTAGCTTCAAGCTCATAGCTGATGAATTCTTTCTCTTTCCGACATTTGTTCATCAGTCTGAAGACCACCTTATTCCAGACGCGCGAGACCTGCTCAACACGATCGATGATGACCGCCCGCCTGCAGGGACTGTTGAGTTTCGCCACCAGATACGTGTCACTGAATCATTTACTGTCACAGAACCAGAAGACCTTGTAGCACTACGGCCACGACACATCTGGTCTGACGCAATTGTGAACGAGCGGTTCTATCGGTGGAAAGAAAATCTTCATGTGCTTGTCGTTGATGTAACCCCAGTGACTCCGGCAGTTACAATTCCTTGGAATGAATCATTTCGTGGGTGTAAGTCTTGGGTGAATTTCGAACATCCGACAGCCTAGACATATGTTCTCTATACCTGGCTTCACTATAGACACCTCAATCAGTTCTGCGGTGACACCATGAACCACATTGACATAGCGTGGTGTCGTGATCAGCGAGCCAAGCCACTTATTGCAGGGGGAGTCATTCTCCTTGCCAGTGGGGTTCTTCATCTAGGCATATATCTTTGCCTCCAAGGGCCCTGGGAGGGCGCCGTAAGCTGGCGAAAACCCATTCTCTTTGGAATTTCTGCCGGGCTCACATGCATCTCGATGGGCTGGGTCTGGTCTAACTTGTCCAAATATCGCAGTGATTCTTTTTTTAGTTGGGCAACAGCGTTGGCATTGGTCGTCGAGGTTGGGTTGATTGATCTGCAGCAGTGGCGGGGTGTACCAAGTCACTTTAACCGAACCACTACTCTTGATTCAAACATTTATAACGTCATGGGCATCCTCATCCTTGGGGTCACTGGAGTTATTCTCATACTGACTGTGAGATCTTTTACAAAGAAGGTCACCCAGCCCGCCCCGATGGTTATCGCCATGCAATCTGGACTTGTTTACCTTGCAATCTCTTGCATTCTTGGAGTTCTAATAAATCTCAGCGGTGACCTCCGTGTTCAGGAAGGTCTTCTGCCGGAACGGTACGGGCAGGCTGGTGTTCCGAAGTTTCCGCATGGTGTTGTGATTCATGCGCTTCAATGGCTTCCGGCGATTGCCTGGTTGGCAGCAAAAGCGAAGTTTGGAATGTCAGTCCAACGCCAGATGAGCATCGTGGCAAGTGTTGCAACTGGGTTGCTTCTTATTTACGCCTCAATCGTGACACTGCTTGGCCGTGCCCGTTTCGATGCCCCCATACCACTTGCCATGGTGTTCTATGTCGCAGTGCTCCTATTTGTCAGCCTGAGTGCTGTCATTGTCGTTGGTCTTCTTAAGCAAAAACTGAACCCAACCCAGACTCCACCGTAGCATGCAAAAGCAGTTTCACGCCGGCAAGCACAAGAACACCTGCCATGCACCGTCGAAGGATCCGTGGTGGAAGATAAAATGCGCCTAGATAAGATCCCATAAGACCACCGGCAATCACCACCACGATATATCGAGGCATGACCTCTGGAAACATATTCCCGGCGGCCATCCACCCGGTAAGACCTGCAACTGAATTCACGAGAATAAACACAGCAGACGTTGCAGCCACTCGCTTCACATCAGCAAGCCTCATCGCAAGAAGGGTCGGTGTGAGAAAAACACCGCCACCTACCCCGGTGAGACCCGACAGGAAACCAAGCATGACACCTAGGAAAAAGAGCGCTGACTTGCTACTCATGCGTGTACTGGTCGTTGCAGATTCTTTGCCCTCCTCAACGCGTCCAACACCTACTGCAGAAAGTACCAGGACACAGCCCACAAGAGCCTCAATCAAGGGAAGTGGGGGCAATAACCATCCACCCACAAGGGCTGCTGGTATGCTTCCACACACAAGGGGAACAATCAATTCAAGTCGCACAAAACCGGCTCGTGTGAATTGAATAGCTGTGATGAGCCCCACAACAATATTAAGGCTCAGTGCCACCGGACGAATCATATCTGCAGAGATACCGAACAGCGTCATGACGGCAATGTAGCCAGTTGCACCGGCATGTCCGACGGTTGCATAGGCAAAAGCAATAATCCCAATGATAAAAGTTAATACCATCACGCGGCGTCATCTGTCCTAGACATTGGTTTCACCCATCGAAATCAGTTCATCCAGATGACGCAAAGTTAAAAGGTAGTTACGCTCGGCGAGTCCCACCTGCTTTATATTATTCTCACAAAAACTCCACCCTGCCGCATCACAAATGTGCAAAAACGGCCAAAAACAAAAGGCAAAGTGTACGGCCATGATTGCAATAACAATAACCCGACCACTGTAACAACCCGTCGGGACCAATCTTTAAACTTAACACCATAATTTTACTTATTTTATATAAGATTTTTCATCTCAAGATGACTGAATTCTTCCAAGTGTTTTGATGGACTTCTTTTATGTCACGTTTTTCAGAAATTTGAAGAGACTGAAATAGAAAATAGTTAATATAGAATACGGTTCCGAGACATAACTCGAGGGATACACCATGCACATTTTTCTCCGCGGTTTTCTTGTATCCTCGATGTACATGGTTATTGCCTCTGTCGTGAATGGCAACCCAGCCACAATTCTTCTCGAAGCAGAAAGCTTCGAAGACCATGGTGGTTGGAAACTTGACACCCAGTTCATTGAAGAAATGGGTTCGCCTTACCTTCTTGCTCATGGTCTCGGCTCGCCAGTAGCCGACGCTTTCACTAGTTTTCATGTCGCTTCCTCAGGGACATATCACGTCTGGGTACGAACCAAAGACTGGGTGGCCCGATGGCACGCCCAAGGCACACCAGGCACATTTCATGTATCTTTCAACAACAAGCAACTCGAAACCGATTTTGGAACCGAAGGTGCCGAATGGCATTGGCAGTATGGAGGTACGGTACAAGCCAAGAAAGGCCCGAACTCGATTCGATTAATTGACGCAAGTGGTTTTGACGGCCGTTGCGACTGTATTGCATTCACCACTCAAAAAAAGTCACCTCCGAATACATCGAGCGTACTACCTCCGTGGCGAAAAAAACTGCTCGACATATCTGAATCGCCAGTGTCACACGAACACTACGATCTTGTTGTTGTTGGTGGCGGCTACGCCGGAATTGGTGCCTCAGTCTCAGCTGCACGAATGGGCCTTAAAGTCGCGTTGCTCCAGAACCGTCCCGTTCTTGGCGGCAATGGATCGAGTGAAGTACGCGTCTGGGCAAAGGGACTTATCCGACGAGGCAAGTATCCACGTATCGGCGAGATCATTGAAGAATTTCGAGACAATGCCAAGAAAAGCCCTGGGACGTATGAGGAATTTGGTGACTCGAAAAAAGAGTTCTTCGTCAGGGAAGAAGCCAACATTGACTTATTTCTAAACATGCACGCCTTTGCTGTTGAAACTGGTAGTTCTCAGTCACGCATCGACAATGTCACTGCCTTCGATACACGCACGAACCAGATACATATATTTCGCGGCACATTGTTCTGTGACTCGACAGGGCATGCCACCATTGCACACAAGGCTGGTGCGGAAACTGTCATGGAGCCGACGGGCCGGATGGGCATGAGCAATATGTGGACCTGGGTAGAAACCTCCAAGCCACAGGAATTCCCCGAGACTCCCTGGGCTCTTCCATTAATGATGAGTGACTTCCCCTACCCACGAGACCACCACGGACAGTGGTTTTGGGAGAGTGGTTTTGACAAAGACCCATTGAATGACGCTGAAGGCATTCGTGACTGGAACCTGCGGGCGGTCTATGGGGCATTTTCAGCCATGAAAAATGGTGATGGTGCCCCGAACCACAGTAACGCAGCACTTACCTGGGTGGCATATATCGGCGGGCCACGTGAGAGTCGTCGTATTCTTGGAGACGTTGTGTTGACGCAAGATGATATTGTGTCCAAACGTCAATTTCCTGATGGGTGCGTCGCGTCAACATGGTCAATTGATCTTCACTACCCAAAAGAACAATACGCGAAGAAATTTCCTGACAATCCCTTTATCTCAATAGCTGTTCACGACAGACGAATCGATCGGTCCTTCGGCTACCCGGTACCGTATCGATGTTTTTATTCACGGAGTGTGGATAACCTTTTTATGACCGGGCGATGCATTTCAGTGACGCATCAGGCTCTTGGCACAACTCGCGTCATGCAGACCTGCGGTATGATGGGTGAAGTTGTTGGCAAGGCAGCAAGTGTTGCCATTCGGCATAACGCTAAGCCGCGGAGTGTCTACGATCACCATTGGTCGGAACTAGCTGACCTCTTAGAACTGCCGGGCACAGCCCGCCGCAAGACACCTACTGCCCCTCTCGAAATACCTGTTGACATCATGCCTCTTGCAGGACCCACCGGTGAGCCATTAGGGGTTGATCCGGTGAAACTTGCACGACAACTCTCCGCCACGATTCTTGACGACCGTGACGCAACCTTTCAAGGAAAATGGACCAAGGGTCACGGCCTGAAGGGCTACATTGGGTATGGCTATCGGTACGCTCCAGCTGAATCTGATGCCACGGCGACTTTCACGTTTCATGCCCCTGCCGCTGACACCTATGAAATTCTTGTCGCCTGGCAACCACATGCGAATCGCGGAAATACCGTCCCAGTCTCAGTTGTTTCAGAGAAATTGGATATCACATGCCATATTAATATGAAACAACCACCGACCCTGAATAAAACGTTTGGCACGGCAGGTCAGGTTTCCCTTAAGAAGGGTGAGCGCTGTGCTGTAACTATTAGCACTCACTCGGCAGGTGGCCTTGCACACGCCGATGCTGTGATGCTTGTTCCGAAGAAGTAGCAGGCGATCTTTAAGGGGCTTTCGGTACCATCTCATTCCCATCGGCATCGACAGGATAGAGTGCCGATTGCTCCTGTAATGATGCGGTCATTGTTGCCATCAGCCTGCTGAGCACCTGCGGCTTCCTATCAGCGAGGTTTTGTTTTTCAAATGGATCCTGTGCAAGATTAAAGAGCTCATATGGAGTCTTGGCAGGATTATCACTTGGTCGATAGTGGTACACGAGTTTCCAATCTCCATCACGCAATGACGTGAAATAGCTGCTTCTATGCTTATGCGGAAAATGCATGAGAAACTTCTCGTCGCGGCTACTATTTCGATGCCCTTCCAACTGGGTCTGTAGATCCGTGCCATCGAGTGTGTAGTCTGCTGGGGGTTGTGTGCCGGTGATCGCAAGAACAGTCGGGTAGATATCCATAACCGTGCCGAGCTGTTGCTGGATAGCACCCTCAGGAATATGCAATCGCTTCTGAACAGAGCTTTTCTGAGATGGTCGTGCCCAGGATGCAATAAACGGAACTCGCATGCCGCCCTCGTAATGCGTACCCTTTTTCGCGCGAAGTGGATACGAACTCGCATGCTCATGGACAGAACCAAGCGGGGCATCGCTACCATTATCACCAACAAATAGCACAAACGTCTCTTCGGCAACACCCAATGAATCCAGATGGTCGAGTATGTCCCCTAAGGACTTGTCCATGCCTTCGATCAATGTTGCATATGCCTGGGCGTTCTTGGGCTTCCCAGAATCTTTGTAGTGCGAAGCAAATCGTGGATCTGATTGAAATGGCGCATGCACAGCATAGTGCGCAAAATCGAGAAAGAATGGTTTCTTATCCTCCACAGCGCTAGTGATTTGTTTCTTTGCCTCGATCGTGAGCGCTTCTGAAAGGAAGGTTTCTGTTCCGTGATATTTTTCCAGATGTGGAACAGCTCGTCGCTTGTTTCCCTTGATATCTCCGTATCCATCGAGCCCGTAATAGCTGCCAGGCTGTCCCCAGGAACATCCTGCAATATTCACATCAAAGCCGAGATTCGTTGGCCATTCAGAGAGTTCGCCAAGAGGACCAAAATGGGCTTTCCCCACAAAGATCGTCCGATAGCCGTTTTCCCTGAGGACACCAGGCAGCGTGACACTCGGATCTTGAACACCGACCCATCGCCAATCAGGTGGACCAAATTCGCCTCGATTGTTCTCTTCAGAGCGAATCCATTGCGTCACCCGATGTCGTGCTGCGTTTTGGCCCGTGATAATTGAAGTTCGTGTGGGTGAACAAACACTCATCGCGTAAAAGGTACTAAACCGGACACCGTGTGAGGCAAGCCGTTCCATCGCTGGTGTTCGATAAAAATCATTCAGTGGATATCGTTCGGGATGCCCCTTGGAATCAGTCAGAAAAGGGACTGATGTATCGAGTGGCCCCATGTCGTCGACAAGAAAGAGCACTACATTTGGGTGTTGTTCAGCTGCATCGCTAGCATTTTGATTGAAACCACACAGTAGTGTGACAGCACCGAGAACACCACAGAGTGTTCTCTGAGATTGCTTTATAATCATTTCCAACCCTTTTTTTAATTTCCTGATTGTTCGGTAGCATAACGGGTATTTTGCATACATCGTAACGAATTAGTATCGAACTCGTCGTGCAATCCAGAAATGTCTCCTCATGCGGTTCCTTATACACACAATACGACTGTGCATGTTTTCAGGCATCATGATTTGTCTCTTCTGCTCGCACACTGCAAGCCTCAAGCTGCCTCCTGCTTCACTTACGACACTTCCGCTTGTGACATTTCAACACGCCCTGCCACAAGCAGTACGCTTCGGATCCCAATCGAGTCAGGTTCGTGGTGCCATTGAGCTCCTCGACCCATTCGGTGAAACCGTAGGGCTTTGCTTTCAGACCTCTCCAGCGAGTGACACCGTGATTGGTTTCTCTGGCTCTTCAAATCTTCTAATCATTTGTGACATAAGCAAAACTATCTGCGGTATTGAACTTCTTTCTAGCGGAGACACCCGCGACCATGTTTCAGTCGTCAGAAATGACAACGCCTTCTGGAGCCAATTTATTGGCAAGACTCTGGAAGAACTCAAACAGATGCCGAACCAACCGTACCTCACTACTGCTGGGGCTACCCTCACAAGCCTTGCCATGATTGAAGCTCTCAATGAACGCTTGGGAGAAAAAAACAGGACAACTCGTTTCCCTGACAAGCCGACGCTTGAAGAAATACAGAAAATTTTTCCCAAAGCGATGCAACTGCGGCCAGATGCAGGAGACTCGTCAATCATGAATGTCTATGACCATGCAGGTATTCCCCTCGGATGGACACTCAGAACGAGTCCTGGCGCAGACTCGGTCATTGGATACCAAGGGCCCACTGATAGCCTCATCGGCTTTGATAGCACCGGTACAGCCGTAGGTTTTTCTATCAGGAAGACTTTTGATAATGAACCCTACGTGTCCTACGTCCGCGACGACACGTCCTTCAGAAAGTATTTTATTGGGCAAACATTTGAGGAACTCGCATCTGCAGACAAAGAGAGATCACCTACTGAAGGTGTCAGCGGCGCAACGATGACCAGCCAAGCTATCGCACAAGCAATCATCGTAGCTTCTCAGTCGGCCAGCGAACGTCGCCAACAGCGATCTTTTATTCAAAATATCGTTTCACGTGCCCAGAGCCTGAATGCGCCACAATGGGGCGCGGTTCTCATCATGAGTATTGGACTCATAATCGGGTACACCCGCTTTCGTGGCCATTGGGTCGGGCGAATTGTCCTACCACTTTTCGTTCTTACCTACCTCGGTTTTGGAGCAGGTGCATTGCTTTCCCAGGCCCAGCTCTGGGGGTGGGCACTACATGGAATTCCTCAAGGAGCAACAGTGCTTCTTCTGCTCAGCCTTCTGGCAGTTGTAAGCCCGGCAACAACAGGGAAAAACGTCTACTGCAATCAATTGTGCGCACACGGTGCTGCACAACAGCTGCTGAAAATCACAATTCCAAATCAACGACTCCGTTTCCTCACACGTACGCAAAAAACACTTGGACCGCTGCTTCAACATGTGTGGTGGTTTCCCTGGATGCTCTTTGTCGTGTGCGCTCTCATTTCCATTTTCGACCTGAAGTTTTCACTCGTCGACGCCGAACCATTTGATGCATATCTCCCTACGATCGCTGGAACATCGGCCATTGTGATATTCATAGTCAGCCTCGCCATCAGTAGTCTTTCACCGATGGCCTATTGCAGATACGGCTGCCCAACAGGTGCCATGCTTCGATATGTTCGTCTTCACCGACGATCGGGCCGTATTACCTGGCAGGACGCGGTACTCTGCGGCTGTTTTTTTGTGTCACTTGGAGTCGCTGTATCATCTGGAGCCTTTACGTGATGCGGTCAATACTTTCCAACCTCTGCTTGACGGGCTTTGCACTCACGATTTTAGGATGCACGTCATTGCCCACATTTGCTGGTGAAGGCCTGCCAACCTTCTCCGGACCATCGATGGGCACAACCTACCGGGTCACTCTCGGCAAACACATCCCCCAGAAAACTGTCGGTGAGATCCATCGAGAAACGGATTCGCTCCTCCAGAAGATTGATCAGTCGCTGAGCACGTGGCGCGACGATTCAATCGCAACCACACTCAATCAGTCTCCACCTCACATCGTATTACACGTTGATCACCACATGACCAATGTCCTTATCATTGCAGAAAAGCTTTTCCACGAAACCGAGGGGCGTTTTGATATCACCGCTGCACCTCTGATTCATTGGTGGCGCAAAAGGGTTTCTCGTGACGAATTCGGCTCAATTACAATGCACCAGGGTATTCCGCCACAAGAAGTCATGGATCGTGTTGGATTGAATCATCTTCAGATTCACTTTCCAGAAGACCAGAGCTGTCAAAAAAATCGGAGCTGTTTAGGGAACTCCTGCTGCGCAAGCGTGCAGAAGACTATTGAAGGCGTTACGGTAGATTTCTCTGGCATCGGGCCCGGATACGCTGTTGACCAGATTGGTGAACTTCTTCTTTCACTCGGTTCATCGGCTCACCTCGTAGAACTTGGTGGTGAGGTTCGAGCATGGGGCCAACCAGTTTCTTCCAACGCGTGGCACGTTCGCCTTCGCTTGAACAAGTCGCAACCACAACCAATGATCACTCTTGACGATGGGCAGGCCGTTGCGATTGCTGCGTTACAACAAGGGAAACTTGTGGTGCATCCGCACTCGGGTCGCGCTGTAACACTTCCTCATGACTTCAATCCCCAAGTTATTTTCGCTGCGACGTGCGCCGAAGCTGACGCATTAGCCACGGCACGAATACTTAGGGACTTTGAAGATATTGAATCAACACAATATCTTCATAATGTGGATTGAGGTTTTCTACTCAGAAGGATCTGTCTTTGCTCAACCGTCCGATCCAGCCATGGCTGACATCCATCCTGCCATTCCTGACAACGCTCTATTCGGCTGCAGAGATTGCAATGTCATCGACCCATGCTTCAGTGTTTACAGCCAGGCGAATTCGTCTTTTGGTTTTGTGGGCGATGCCCGGCGACGTCATTGAACCAATTTTACGGGTATCGATTTTCACTGACATCGTGTCATCAATGATGAGAATCTCCAAGTCATGCC
Organism: uncultured Planctomycetaceae bacterium; assembly: GCA_913052575.1. Classification (GTDB taxonomy): domain Bacteria; phylum Planctomycetota; class Planctomycetia; order Pirellulales; family UBA1268; genus UBA1268. Next base: position 34,752 of record CAJXFK010000008.1, on the reverse strand, counting down.
AGATTCCTGTCTTCAGTTTCAGTGGCACGACGATAGATTTTTTCGCGAGTTGTGCTCTGTCTGCTTTCGTGAGCTTTTTTGCCTTATTTTTTTCATGTATTTCTTTTTTCATACGGCCAGTCTTAAGATCAACGATCTCAAGAGAAACTGGCTTTATCCGGGCCATGCAAATATGTCCAGCATGAACTGATTTCTCATTCATATCTGCAATGTTGATCCCGAGGTCACCATTTTCAGGAACCATAAACCTAAGGGCGATACGGGCGTTGCGAAAACTTACGTCCTGAGTCACCGAAACGCCATGGTCAGCCACAGCCGCTCTCCTGATATGCATTTTTCCGTCACCAAGAAAAACCTGCTTCACCCCTTTCGCACGTGTTTTACTGTTCGTGCCCCAGCCATTTCCGGGCTGCTCTTTTCCTTGATCTTTTTCTGTTCGCTCAAATTGATCTTGAAAGAGCACACCTGTGGCTTGAAAATCATTTTTTGCCAAAGCACTACCTATACACAGATACATGCCAAGTCCAACACAACAGATTAGAAAAACCTGATGTAATACTTTTCCTTGAATGCTATGTATATGCATAGTGAACCGTTCTCCCCTTGTTGAAATATTATCATGCGAATCTCCAGCATACTCGTTTTTACACTTCTTGCGACGCACTGGTTCACAACATTTCCGGCGAGTGCGGACACCAAAAAAGTTGAATTCGGCCAGGACGTTGTCGCAGAGATTTATAAGACTGCCTCAGGTGACGCACTGTGGATATACCGTTTTCAACCTCAGGACCACGATCCAGCTATCGATCGACGTCCCGCAGTGGTCTTTTTCTTCGGCGGTGGTTGGAACGGTGGCTCCGTGCGTCAGTTCGAAAAATACGCCAGATACCTTGCTCACAGAGGAATGGTTGCGTTTGTTGCAGATTATCGTGTCAAGAGTAGACAGGGCACTCCACCAGTAGCGTGCGTGCAAGATGGAAAATCAGCAGTTCGATGGATTCGTACGCACGCTTCTCGTCTTGGTATTGATCCTGACCGAATAGCCGCAGCCGGCGGTTCGGCGGGAGGCCATGTCGCTGCTGCGACAGGGATCTGTGAGGGCTTCGAGGACCCTGACGACAAGAGCGGCCACGTGAGCCCGAAAGCCGATGCACTTCTTCTATTCAACCCTGTGTATGACAACAGTCCAAGCGGATATGGCCACGACCGTGTCCAAGAACAGTTTCCAGCAATTTCTCCCGCACACAATATCACCCCAGACGATCCACCGACGATTGTCTTTCTTGGGTCAGACGACAAACTTATACCAGTAGAAACGGCTCAAGCATTTGATACTGCGTTACGAAACGCTGGCGTCTATTCAGAACTGTATGTCTACGAAGGACAGTCACATGGATTTTTCAATGAAACACAATCACAGCGATGCTGCATCGACACCTTCATAAGGACTGACCAATTCCTTAATCACCTCGGATGGCTCGAGGGCAAGCCTGACCGTTCTCTCATTCGTGAACTTCTTAAACAGGCGCCACCGACTCCAAATATCGTTTTTATCATGTGTGATGACCTGGGATATGGTGATGTCCAGTGCCTCAACCCCGAGTTTGGGCAAATCAAAACACCATGCATTGACTCCTTCGCCGCGGATGGAATGACGTTCACTGACGCTCATTCAGGCTCTGCTGTATGTACGCCAACACGGTACGGGCTACTCACTGGCCGCCATTGCTGGCGAACCAGACTTCAGCATGGAGTCGTTCAGGGCTTTGCTCCCTGTCTCATCACAGAATCACGACCTACGGTAGCCACACACCTGCGAAGCCTTGGATATCAAACTGCAATCATCGGAAAATGGCATCTTAATTTCGAATATCAAGATCCTGCGACAGGGGCTTTTCTAGAACGGGAAAAAAATTCAATTCCGCCTGTTGGAGCACTCATTCCTGACGGGCCAACCTCCCGAGGCTTTGATTATTTCCATGGGTTTCATCACAGCCGAGATATGGATGCCGTGATCGAAAACAACAAGGTGATTGAACACGATAATTCAGTGAACATGCTTCCTCGACTTGCACACCAATCTGTTGGTTACATAAGAAAAGCCGCCGACACAAAAAAACCTTTCTTTCTCTATGTCCCCTTGAGTTCCCCACACACGCCAATCGTCCCGAGTGCCCAATGGGAAGGAAAAAGTGGGCTCAGTCCTTATGCTGATTTTGTCATGCAGACTGACGATGTTGTAGGGCAAATCATTACTGCGGTTGATTCTTGTGGGATATCAGACCATACGCTCATTGTTTTCACCAGTGACAATGGCTGCTCAAAAGCGGCCGATATTCAGCAACTCGCAGAGCGGGGACATCGAGTCAGCGGCCCCTATAGAGGGTCTAAGGCTGACCTTTGGGAGGGTGGTCACCGCATTCCATTCTTCATGCGTTGGACAGGGACGATACAGCCTCACACATCCTCCGATAACACCGTTTGTATCACTGATATGTTTGCAACAATTGCTGACCTGCTCGTCAGCGATGTCCCTCCCTTCGCAGCAGAAGATAGCGCAAGCTTTTTGCCTGCACTCTACGGCGACCCAGTTCCTGACGCGCGAAACGGTCTCATACATGCCTCCATAAGCGGCCACTTTGGATACCGAAGCAGCCATTGGAAACTTCTACTTGCGAGAGGATCCGGGGGCTGGACTGCACCAAAAGAAGTCCAGGCCAAAAAAGAAAAGCTGCCGGCCTTTCAGCTTTATGACATTACAGCTGACCCCGGTGAACTTCATAACCTAGAAAGCGAACATCGCGACATTGCCGAACAACTCTTTCGTTTCCTCGAGACGGATATTCACCGTGGCAGAAGCACGGAAGGTTCCAGTTCGGCGAATGACACCGACACAATTGAACTATGGAAAAGCGGAAAATCGGTACCGGCGCTATAGAAACACTCCAAAGACTTCGTGCTTTGTAGCCATCCTGATATACTTTGCACTGATATTTAAACTGTGTTAGATCACGTATCAAGCATTGGGGAAATCGGTTGCCAATCATCTGCTAAACCAAATCAAAAACTCAATCGTCCGACGTATCCACATCACAATTTCTACTTCTGTCTCAGAAAGGGTTCTCATGCCGATTCAAAATACGGTATCAAACAATACTCCAACACCAGATACTGCAGACTCACTCAATCGACGAAAATTTATGACACACTCTGCAGCAGGTGTGACTGCCGCCACAGCACTCTCTGCCGCCACAAAGAGCCAAGCAGCAAACGCCAACGAACGTATTCGGATTGGCTTCATTGGCCCTGGAGGTCGAGGTTTTGGGGCTCATGTGAAAACTCTCGCAAAGCTTCGCAAAGAAGGTGCAAATATCGATCTTGTAGCTGTAAGCGAAGTGTACAAGGCACAAGAAGACAAAGTCTGTGACTTCATTAAGGCTGAGACAGGGACCGACCCAAAGCGATATGTTGACTATGAGGATATGCTCGCCGACGACACCGTTGACGCGGTTTGCATTGGTACTCCTGATCACTGGCACCGTTTACAGATTGTCGCTGCCCTGAAGGCTGGCAAGCATGTCTACGCAGAAAAACCGATGACCAAGACCGTTGAAGAGGCGTTGGACGTCGTCAAAGTCTGGAAGGACACCGGTCGGGTCATGCAGGTTGGTGTTCAGTCCACGAGCCTTCCAGTCTGGGACCAGGCTCGACAACTGATTGATGGAGGAAAGCTAGGCAAGGTACTTGGCTACCAGACTGAGTACTTCCGTAATTCAAACGTTGGCCAATGGCGTTACTATGAATTAACGAAGAACATGTCACCAAAGTCTATCGACTGGAAGAGATGGCTTGGCGTTGACGCAGGACTTGCCGAAGCGATTCCATTTGACCGAGCAATTTATGCTCAATGGCGATGCTATTGGCCATTCGGCTCTGGCATGTTTACTGATCTCTTTGTTCACCGCACAACCGCCATGCTGAAGGCAACAGGCCTACGTTTCCCAGCCCGTGTCGTAGGTGCTGGCGGAATCTACCTTGAACTAGACACTCGAGATGTGCCTGACGTAGCAACGGTTGTTGCCGACTATAACGAGGGCTGCCAGGGTCTGATCACGGCTACAATGTGCAATGAAAAGTCCCGTATCAAACAGACCATACGCGGTCATAACGGTGCGTTTGAATTCGGGAATGGTGAAACATTCAAGGAATTTCAGTTCCTTGCGGAACGTCCTCAGGTGACACTCGACAGTTCAATCAAGGATGAAACTATCCAAAGCGAGATGAAAGAAGGAAGCCTTGCCAAAGGTGGCACTACGAGACTCCACTTCCAGAACTGGCTCGCCGCCATGGAAGCAAACGACCCCAATGCCTGCAACAATCCACCTGATCTAGGTGCTGCTGCCGTCACGACCGTGATTCTCGGAGCAATGAGCTATCGAAATGGCAAGGTCTATCACTTCGATGCTGAGCGAGGCCGCTATACAGACGGCAATCCTGCATGGGCAGATCGTTGGGAGACTCTCTCAAAACATCGCGGACAGCCAAAACATGTCCCAGGATGGCAAGCAGGAGAGACGGGCAGCGAGCTCAAACCAAAGCCCTATCAATCATTGGCGGGCCCATGGATTGACGGTAAAGATCCAGCAAATGCGTAGCCGACTGGAAACCAGTTGGAACGAAAAGTTCTGACATCGCAATGCTTTCAACAAAGACGTGGTCTGCAGACAGGCCACGTCTTTGCTATTTCGCTCTACTGATTACCTGCAGCAACATGCTTCTGTTGGCGAACAATCGAAACGGCACGGATGTCACCAAACGCTTTCCCTCGGATATGCTCCGGCTGTATGTGCACCGTATAGTCACCAGGCTCTCCAAGAAAAACATGACCGCTGTGCACCCACTCAAAATTTTGAAAGTGTCCTGTCTCTTTGATAACGCACGCCGTTGAGTCGATTTCATTTCCTTTTTTAAGGAAAATAATCCTGCCCGGACTTTCCCCTTGGCCATGCCCACACCCTTGAAGAAGCGCGACTGAGTACCATCCGGCCTCCTGAATCTGACACTGCCACACTGCGATATCGCTTTGCTTGACCCAAAATCCCACAGTATTTTTAAACGGCTGTGGCTCATAACGAAGTTTTTCACCAACGGTACGTGCGTCGCAGGCCCAGAGAAACAGTGCACCATCTGATGAAGCCTCGATTGCTGTTTGCTCAGAAATCAGACGCGGTGGCGTATCAAACCTTATCAGAACATCTGCACCCTCTGGCAACGCTTCACTCCATTGTAAACGCCACACTGTCGGCTCTGGCTGGACTTTAACTTTGACTTCCGGGTGCCCGATACATTCAACAGACGCAATCGCTGCGTAAAACCGTGGGGAAACTACGTACTTCTGTGACCTGCCACGTGTCGTTGGAGTCAATATGATCTGCGAGCCCGTCCTTACAGCCATAGACACGCCGTCAAAGCCATGTTGGCTAATGTCCAAGGCTTGTTGTTCTTCTGAAATATTTTGGAAAGCAGAACACTTTTCACCCAGCCCGCATCCCAAAAGCATTCCCACCAAGACAGCTATTCTCAAAAGCATGGCCAGACCCTTTCACACCCAATGAAACACTTCGATTTATGCCCACACCACGTATCACCGAACCACTCGTGCGCCAGCACCAGAAATGACCTTCTCAACTTCCTTGCGGGTTGCCATCGAGGTATCACCAGGAGTTGTTGACGCCAATGCCCCATGGGCGGCTCCATAATTAACCGCTTGTTGTGGATCATTGAATTCCAGAAAACCAAAGGCCAAGCCACTCGCAAAACTGTCACCCCCACCAACTCGATCAAGGATTTCTAACTCTGGAAACTTCTGGCTATCATACATTTTACCTTCGTGCCAAAGTATCGCCGACCAATCATTACGAGTTGCTGTCAGAACTCGACGCAAGGTGGTTGCCGCGACTTGAAAGTTTGGGAATTGTCTAACGGCCTGCTGAATCATTTGCTTGAAAGCACCTGTCTCAATTTTACTGATTGACTCATCAACACCCTCGACCGTGAATCCGAGCGATGCTGTAAAATCTTCTTCATTCCCAATCATGACATCGACATGCTGCGCAATTTCGCGGTTGACTTCACGAGCCTTTTCAAGCCCACCAATACTTTTCCAGAGACTTGGACGATAATTCAAATCATACGAGACGATGGTTCCGTATTTTTTTGCTGCTGTGACAGCTTCAATAGTCAAAGCTGCTGTCGTCTCGGAGAGCGCTGCAAAAATACCACCTGTATGAAACCAACGGGAACCGATCTTGCCAAATATCTGATCCCAGTCTATGTCTCCGGGCTTTAGCTGGCTTGCAGCAGTATTGCCTCTGTCTGGGTTACCCACAGCGCCACGTATTCCGTGCCCCCGCTCCGTGAAATTAAGGCCATTCCGAACGGTCCGTCCCATTCCATCGTCATCTCGCCAGACAACATAGTCCGTGCATACTCCACCCTGCATAATACAATCCTCAATAAGGTGGCCAACCTCATTGTCGACAAAAGCAGAGACAACTGCCGTACGTAAATTGAAGCATTTTTTTAATCCCCGGGTTACGTTGTATTCACCGCCACCCTCCCATGCATGAAATTCCCTCGAGGTTCGTATACGACCTTCTCCTGGATCAAGTCGAAGCATGACTTCACCTAATGACACTGCGTCAAAACCACACTCCTCACGAGCTTTCAGCGGTAACGGCATTTTTACTCCTCTTTGTAATCAACTAACAGAAACATTTTTTAATACTTGCTTTTCAAACCGCTGTGTACCAGCTTCGGTAGCAATCTCATTCAACGCATCTACCTCGGCCTCCGAAAAGAGGAGACCACCGGCTTCTTCGCTGCGCGCTGCAAATTGAGCCTCCAACTGTCCCGGCAGAAGGCACGAATCGTTGCCGTGGCCAAGAATATCTTCGATAACCACTTTTACATTTTCCATTTGCGACCTATTCTTGGCAAATAGTCCGGCTGACAATGCCTCGGGATGCAACACCTGAAAAAAGAAGTTGCAGCCCTGTTTCTCACCATCTACCTGCTGCCGACTTCGAATCGTCGGTACTGAACCACCGATAAAAGCTGCGATGACCTCGTTCATTAATGCCAACCCGTACCCCTTATGGGCACCAAACGGCATGAGTGATACCGCAGCATGTGGATCAGTCGTTGGATTGCCGTCTTTATCAACAGCTGCATTCGGAGGGAGCTGCTTTCCCTCTCTCTGGAATTGCTGCACTCTTCCCATTGCGATGACTGACGTTGCCCAGTCAATTACAATTGGAAAACCGACTGCATCGGTAGTTGGAAAACCCCAAGAATGGGGATTGGTACCGAGAGTCGGAAATACTCCTCCAAACGGAACAACCTCAGCGAGCGATGCCGTGCAATTGGTTACAGCGATGTAGCCACGCTTTGCAGCTTCCATGACGTACCCACCGCCCCACAGATAGTGAAATGCGTTGTCGACCGATACCGTGCCCGAGCCATGTATTTCTGCAAGTTCAATACAGCGTTCGATTGCTTCCCAGGCAACGGCCTGTCCAAGCTTTTTTTTCCCATCCCAGACTTCTACTGCATCAAACCTTGTGCCCAACCGTTGTACAGCGACCCCGGGCACACACCCCCCAACCCTCGACCCAAAAAGGTCGTCGAGGTGGATCGCTTTGATTGCATTATGGGTCCGAATACCATGTTTCGTAGCTGCCGTCGCAAGCCGTGCTGCCTGCTTTGATTCAGTGCTTGTAAATCCACGATTTACATATGCAGCACAGACAACCCGCTCATGCTCCTCGACAGGAACAACATAAAACAACTCTGCCATTTCACCTTCTTTCATCCTTATAAGGCTGGTCTCAATGAATGGAATTACCCCACAACATTCTGGACAACAACCGTTGGATTAACCTGCGCAAGCGGTGGTTCGCCCCGCATTGCTTGAACAAGATTTGTCACAGCAGCAACTGCCTGCCGCTGAACACTCTCAAGAGTACGTGAACCAATATGCGGAGTCACCAAGCAATTTGGCAACTTTGTAAGTGGATGATCTTTGGCTGGTGGTTCTTCATCAAGCACATCAGTCCCATAACCGCGCAACGCACCAGACTCCAGGGCTTTGGCAACATCATTCGTATTTACTATCTCTCCACGCGCGCAATTCAATATCACTGCATCATCTTTCAAAAGTTTAATTGTCTCATCACGAATAAGTTCGCGAGTATCCGGTGTCAGATTTGTATGAAGCGAAAGATAGTCAACCCGGGGAAAGAGATCGTGAAAGTCATTCACTCGTTCGATCTTGTGCTCGCCGGCAAAGGATTCATCCCAATAAACGTCATATCCGATTACGGTCATGCCAAAGGCCTTTGCACGCCTGGCAACCTCTTTCCCGATACGGCCCATACCGACAATACCTATTGTTTTCCCAGCAATCTCACGGCCTGTTTTTCTCTTCCAGCCACCTTGCCGAGTTGAATCTGCATGAAACAGCAGATGCTTCTCGATTGAGAGAAGTAACAAAAACGTATGCTCGGCTACCGTTGTATGATTCACACCTGGAGTAAAAAGTAACGGCAGGCCCATTTCTGTGGCTGCATCCACGTCAATTTTATCCACACCGATACCATACTTGCTCAGCACCTTTAACCGGGGACACGCCCGTTCAAGTACAGCTCGTGTGATGACGTCATCGCCGCAAATATAACCATCAATTGCACCCACCGCTGCCAGCGTATCTACCTCAGACAGTGGCCCACGTTCCTTGATAATCTCCCACCCCGTATCAGCCAGCATCTCATGGTGTCTGCCAGGGGTGTCTTGAAATGAGGTTGTTGTAACGAGAATGCGGGGTTTCATTTTTTTAACTACCAGACATTTTTAACTACCAGACATTGCATTAGTAACGCGATCATAACGGAAACTAATCCTTATTTGAATAAGTGATCAGCGGAACCCTACACAGAGGGCACACTCTCTCGGAAGTGCTCCGTAAGCAACGTCGGTTTCATGCCGTCCCACTCAAATACTTTGCAGTCGAAAAAATCGTATTCACCAAGACCGCTCACGCCATGCCTTAGCAACCAATATGCGCTACCTTTGGCTATTGGGAATTTATAAAACTCTTTCGCTCGCACAGCAGGAACTGAGGTTTTTATCCACGCCCAATAATTTATATGAGATTCAAACTGAACATCCGGTTCTTGCTTACACCAATACCGATACTCATTTTCTGTAAGACAGCAGCACCGCAGCAACGCATCGTGAAGAGATTCATTCAGGGCTAGATTATTACATGCAGTAATTCCGACGGGGTTTGTGGTAATGACAACGGCGGGCAGTTTTGCTTGCCACCGATTGACGCCCACAAGCAGTTCATCAAGACAAGCTAACCAACTCCCAATGTGATGTTCGAGTAGTTGTCGTTCAGCAACACGAGCATTCTCAGTCGGTTCGATGCGTTGCCTAGAAAGTTCTGACTTCGGCCGAGCCCTTTGTCGCTCAGTTGCTACAAATCGCTGGAGTCGTGCAAGCCATTTGCTCGGCTTACGCTGCTCGTCGCGCTGCTTTGTCTCAGCCCAATCTCTTTTGTCTTCAGACATTTTTAGAGCGTCCCAACTTTTTCTGAACTACGACTGTTGGGTCTTCTGGCCACGCATGCTTTGGATATCGATGCTTCATCTCTTTTCTCACCGTCGGATAGGTATGCAACCAGAAACCCATAAGATCATCCGTTCGCTGCTGTGGCTTATTGTTTGGCCCAAGAAGCTGAAGCGTGAGAGTGACTTCTCCATCAACAAGACCTGGGATTTCTACGACTCCAAAGAGTTCTTGAATACGAATCCGTACTTCTGGCTGCTTGCCTATGGCATATTCGATTTTATATTTTTTTCCATTGTGCGGCATGCAGTGAACTGGTGCCAACCTATTCACTAAAGCGACTCCATCAATCCCAAGCAGCGATGCAAAGAGCATCATCCAATCTGTATTCTGTATATCTTCAAATGAGCGAAATCCATGGGCATCGCTCCGCACGTTGCGAAGAAGAGACTCTGTATCGAGGGTTCGATCCAGCTTTTCTGCAAGAACATCAAATTTTCCGTGTCGCACCTGCCGAAGCCAATGTGCACGTAGAAGAAAACCTGCTGCTTCAGTCTTTTCTTCCGGTAGTACCTCCAGTGGCTTCCGAAGTGCTTGCTCAAAGAGTATGTCGAGTGCTTGATTTTCGTCTGCAATGGCCTGGGGTGATTCCTCCAAGATCAGTCCATGCCATGACACCTTCCTTCTTCCCTCAAGCCGTTTCCTTGCTTGATTGAATGTCACATCGTGAAAAACTGAAAGATGCTCTTTAAAAGAACCATTAATCGTAAGCCACTGCGGTTCAACTGCTGAAGCAGACCGTACCGTGACTTCATGGTTCGAATCATCGATATCGATTGCAATAAAAAACTTCTCATGCCTTACAGAACTTTGCTTGCCTAACCGTACGCCCCGTCCCCCAACCATCGTTCCACGCTCAGCTGAGCCGGCCCGTACCCGACACAGCCGGTCTGGAAACGCAGTCAGGAAAACCCGCCGGAAAATGCTTTCACTATCCGTCGCCCGTGGGCCACTCCACTGTGAAGCGAGCTCAATATATTGTTGTGCCGCCCGGGAAACTGATTTGGCAGCACCAAGGTGAACCGGTGCTAAGACAGACATGTTCACATCGGCGCGCTCCAGGTTGAAATGCTGCATCACACGTACTTTCTCATAGAGATCTGAACGAACATGAGCCTCAACACGATCGCGTGGGCCATCTCCAGACCGTCCGCCAGCCCGAAAGGGATCTCGCTCGGTGAGTAGTGCAGCTGCAAGCGATACCTCACGAAGCACCCCTGCCCGTCCGCCTTCGATTAACAAGGTTGCCAGTCTCGGATGGAGCGGCAGACTCGCAACATCCCTACCTCGGTCTGTCACATCATATGAAAGACCGTGGCCCTCCGTTTTTTCATGTACGCAACCAAGATCTACAAGAAGTTTATGGGCCCTTGTCAGGAATTCGGGAGATGGTTCGTCCAGCCACGGGAACGCCCCAGTCTGATTGATCACCTTCAACAATAAAATCGCTTGTGTAAGATCTGCCCGCAGTGCCTCAGGCCTTTCAAACTGTGGACGCCGCTGGTCCGCAGCTTCGCTCCAGAGACGCCAACATCTGCCAGCTGCGGTTCTGCCGGCTCTTCCCGCACGCTGAGCTGCTGATGCCTGTGAAATCGCCAGCGTTTGTAACTGTGGCAGCCCTGTCGCTGAAGAGACATGCAGTTGTCGTGCCAACCCACTATCAATGACTCCCGTGACTCCGGGAATAGTTACTGACGTTTCTGCAATATTGGTCGCAAGAATAATTTTACGGCGACCGTCATCCTGCAAGGCTTCATCCTGCTGCTCTGCTGGGAGGTCACCAAAGAGTTTTACAAGCCGGTGCCCTGCGCGTTCCACATCTGCTTCAACCGCTTTCGCTGTTGCAAAGATCTCCCCGACACCTGGAAGAAAAACAAGGACGTGGCCTGATGTCTCGCGTAACGCCTTTGGTAAGGTTTGCTGAATGACATCTGGCAAATTTCTGAGTGATATCTGTGGACCAGTATTTTGAGCATATGTTATTTCGACAGGAAACAACCGTGCATTCGCTGTAATGACTTCTGCTCCGTCCAGAAATCGGCTGAGGGCACCCGCATCAAGCGTCGCGCTCATTATCACTATCGATAAGTCTGGTCGTCCTACCTCTCGGAGCCGCTTCAGCAGGCCCAAGACGAGATCCATATCGAGTGAACGCTCATGAAATTCATCCAGAACGACACACGCAACACCGGATAGCGTGGGGTCTGTGACAAGTTGGCGAAGTAGAACACCCGTTGTTTGCACGCAGAGTGTTGTCGCCTGCGACACGCGCGAATCGAACCGGACCCGATACCCGACCTCTTCGCCGAGTTGACACCCGCGCATGGCTGCAATCTGCCGTGCAATGGCTCGCGCCGCAAACCGTCGCGGCTGCACCAAAACGACAGTTCCCCTCCCGAGAAGGGAGTCGTGCATGGCTGCCGGGACAAGTAGTGTTTTTCCTGAACCCGGGGGTGCACACACGACTACCGGACCTGACTGGGATGCAGCTAATACCTCCTGAAGTACCCCTGCGACAGGCAGATTATTAGGAAAGGCTTCGACATCTGTGCATTTGTTCATGGTGCCAGCAAATGAATAAAATTTGAAAGCGGACGCCGGCGGCGAGTTTGCTATAACTACATTATGAGTACTGCAACAATGAAACCGACCCCAATTGTACGACGTACAATTGAAGACTTCCCGAGTTTTGATCTGGAACGATTACTCGGGACAGTATTTGAGCCCATACAAGGTTGCCGAGTGGCGATCCTAATTGATCTTTCTGATACCAGCCAGATGCGCGATTTTGCGTTTTTGCAGGATCCCGAACTCTCCGTACAGCGGAAAGCATATGAGGTCTTTTATCAGGGCTTGGAGCAAGGCCTCGCAGAAAAGCTTGGTGTCACCGGTGGGGAGATGTTTGCCTATCAGGAGACTGGTGGCAGTAACCTCGATCTACCTGATGAAGCAGTTGACTCAACCGGCACGGCCATTTCGTTAAAGGACTCGGTTTACACGAAATATGACCTGATTCTTTGTATTTCGACTTTTTCGGCGACTGCTCCCCTTACGGCCTTCGCTAAGGAATTTGGCTTTCGCGGAGCAACACTTCATGGCCTCAACGACATTATTCTTGCCACAGGACTTGCTGTTGACTATCGAGATGTCAGTCAAGAAGCCGAGAAGATGCGACTTGCTTTGACAAATGCTGATTTATTTGAAATTGATTTTGAACTGAATGACGTGAGATACCAATTGACCATTCAGTGCGGTGGCCAAGACGCACAGAAGAGTCATGGCCTTTGCCTTGGGAGAGCTCCCGATATCGCAAACCTGCCAGCTGGAGAAGTCTATTTCGTCCCCACAGGAGCATCTGGCAAATTTCCGATGAAATTTGATGACGGCACCCTCGCAATCATGGAGGTTTCCGGTGGACGCATCACCACAGCGAATTTGGTTGCTGGAGATGCTGATTTGATAAAGGCATTTAATCACAAGTTGAAAATAGATCCTGTGACGGGTGAAATTGGTGAATTGGGATTCGGAACACAAGACCTTCCTGTTTCCGGCCGAGACATTCAGGACGAAAAGGTTCTAGGAACACTTCATGTAGCCACGGGCCGGAGTGATCATCTCGGTGGACATCTCACTCCCGATTTATTCGCCGAGAAACTGCACGCGACCCACGATGACATTTTATTCTCACCGTCAAAAACCCCTGAGATTTATGTGAAACAGGCACGAATGGTGCGGGGCGATACGACGGAAATCGTCATTCAAGACTACGAACCCTCGAATTACCTACGAGATGCGATCGGACAGGAATCGTCTCAGTAGATTTATTCTGTTGCAACGGTCGCAATATTGTGTCCCTGCCGAAAAAACCCTGGCGCGAGACCGAACACACGCTTAAATGTGCGGGAAAATTGGTATTGGTCTTGATAGCCAAGGCGTAGTGCAGCGTCGCGAACTAATATCTGTTCGTGAGCAAGCCATTCAGCAGCCAGACTCATGCGTTGTCGGGTCAACAAACGATAGGGGCTATCCTCTCCGTATCTTGCAAAAAGACGACACGCATATTCCGGTGAGATTCCTGCCGCGACACACACCGACTCAACTGACTGCCAATCAACACAACGTTCGATGAGCAAGGTCCGAAATCGTTCGTAGGTTCTAAACGCACGATCATCAACTGCCTCTTTCGGCAGCACCCTTTGGTTTACCTTCGCCAACAGCACGCCAAGTAGTTGAGTGCACAGAGTTTTACTGTGGACGGAAGCGGGAGAGCCACACCGCAACATAAGATCGAAGACTTCGCTTATCTCATCTGGATGACTGACTCGTAAAACTGACCCACTTACAAGCCCCATTCTCCGAAGCCGTGATCCTGCCTGGCGGCCGACAAAGTCAACATAGTATTTCCGTAACGTTTGGCTGCTGTTGGTTTCTATGCGATGAGGAACACCAGGGCCATAAGCAAAGAGTGTCCCCTTATGCAGCGGCAACGCATCCTCCATACGGGCGTACGTCGCACCTTCACCAAGCCAAACCCGTCCACTCCCAGCACAAACATATTCAATACAAAAATATGGAAAGTCAGTCCGACTGATGACATAGTCTTTGCTGACTTGTTCATAACCACCACACGCGACTGAAAGTGCACGCGTCTGGTCTGGCAGGAGGTCAACAAAATAACGCTTTGACGTAATCACCTGCCGTGAGACGAAAGAGGGAAGCCTTTTTCCTTTATTGTTCAACTTTTTGAGTGTTGGCATGAGGTCAAGAATAGCTATTAGACAGTCAAGAATCACTATCCCACAGATTTCGACCGTAAATTAGGCTATTGAATACGTGAACTAGATGTCCCCCTCAACCCCTACGGACTACCATGCGAACTTTGCCCCGTTTCTCTTTTGGCGTCGGTGACCGCTTCGGGCATGAAGCCAAAGCCCAACTCGCTGCTTTTCAACGACTAGCCGAAGAGGGTGTCGACGTTTCACCTGTCTGGAATAAATCACATCGGGAGCATGGTTTTATTGGCAGCAAACCAGAAGATGTTCGCGCGGCGGCAGCAGTAGCCATCGCTGAGTCCGGCTGGAAAGGACCTTGGTATGTTGACGCTGATCACATTCGTCTTGAAACCGTAGACGGGTATCTTAGTTCAAGTGATTTTTTCACCATTGATGTTGCGGATTCAATTGGTGAAGCAGCTGATGAATCCGATATACATACCTTTGTTGCCGCTCACCCAGAACTTTGTAAGCCCGTCTCCATACCAGGCATTACCAAGGTTATTCGTCTCTCTGAGGATGGGACGGCTCGTATCGTCCGAAAATATTACAAAGCCTGCAGGGACGCGTCTGTAATCTACAACCATATCGCTCAATCTCGTGGCGATGATGTTGTGATTGAAGTGAGTATGGATGAAACTGATGAGCCACAAACCCCGCCTGAGTTACTCGTCATACTGGCACTATTAGCCGACGCCAAGATTCCTGTGCAAACGGTTGCTCCGAAGTTTACAGGCCGATTCAACAAGGGGGTCGACTACGTGGGCGATCTTGCACAATTCGAGCAAGAATTCTCAGATGATGTTGCGGTATGTGCCTTCGCAGTGAAACAGTATGGACTCCCAGAGACACTCAAACTTTCTGTTCATTCTGGGAGTGACAAATTCTCTCTGTATCCTATTATCCGTCGGGTACTACACGCGACCGGTTCCGGGGTTCATCTTAAAACGGCTGGCACAACGTGGCTCGAAGAACTCATTGGACTCGCCGAAGCGGAGGGTGATGGGCTTCGTCTTGTTCGTGACGTATATCGATATGCAATGAATAATCGTGAAGAACTCTGCGAGCCATATGCAACGGTGATTGATATCAATCCCAACCAATTGCTCTCGGTGGACAACTTTGAAGCGCTCTCTGGTTCCGATACTGCTGCAACTATTCGCCATATTCAGACTGATAGCCGATTCAACCCCCACGTTCGGCAACTCCTGCACATTGCCTTCAAGGTAGCTGCTGCTGAAGGCTCTCGATACACAAACCTGTTAAAAGAACATCGTGAGATTGTTGCAGAACAGGTTACCACCAACCTCTACGAAAGGCATCTCGAGCCCCTATTCGCGAAGTAGTGCTTTCGGCAAGTAGTACTTTTGGCGCACGAACAATGTTGTCGAGAGAGGGAATATCATGAAATCAGCTATCACAATTTGTCTTGTACCAGAGGCCCAAAGAGGACCATTCGTATTTCACGACGGAATCGAAGCCGGTTGTCAAGCTGCGGCTGAGGCAGGCTTTGACGCTGTAGAAATATTCCCCAGCAGTGCTAAAGAATTCCCGGCTAGTAAACTCTCGTCACTTCTTCAAAAAAATTCTCTTAATGTAGCGGCAGTTGGCACCGGAGCGGGATGGTTGAAGCAACGACTATCTCTCACTGATGGAGACCACGAGAAACGAGCAAGGGCCATAGAATTCATTTCTGCACTGATTGATACCGCGGCCGAATATAATGCTCCGGTAATTATTGGTTCCATGCAGGGCCAAAGCACTGAAGCCACTACACGTGAGTCAGCTCTTCAACTTCTTGCAGAAGGGCTAGCGACTCTGGCTGATCGAGCCAAAGGCCAAGGGCAAATGCTTCTCTACGAGCCGCTCAATCGTTATGAGACCAATCTGCTAAACACACAAGAGGCAGCAGCTCAGTTTCTGGTAGAGAATGATCTCGTGCAGCGTGGCGTTCGACTCCTCTGTGACCTCTTCCACATGAATATTGAAGAGTCGAACGTGCCAGAATCGATACGTCACGTCAGTACAATCCATTCAGACATCATTGGTCATGTGCACTGGGCAGACTCAAACAGAAAAGCCATGGGGTATGGCCATTCGAATTCACAGGCGATCTACCAGGTACTACTTGATGGAGGTTATGCCAAATACCTTGCAGCAGAGGTTTTCCCCTTACCTTCTGCAACTGACGCGGCACAACAAACAATACGGTCAATAAAGACTTGCAAACCCTCATGATTTATCTCACTCAATAGCGATCAAGCCATGCTCAACACAGCACTCCTACATCCTGAAATACTTAAAATCCTTGCCACAAGTGGTCATCATTCACTTGTTCTCATCGCCGACGGGAATTATCCTGCTGCAACAAAACGAGGAACACATGCTCACGTTGTATCACTTCAAGTTATGCCAGACGTCCCTACTGTCGCCCAGGTATTTCAGGCAATACTAGGCACTGTTCAGATTGATGGCGTCCAGACAATGGGTGTAGATAGAGAAGACTCATATGCCTCAGCGACTCCAGGTGACCCACCGGTCTGGAGTACATATCGCGATCTTCTCCGGCAGGCAAAAAACACTTGTAGCCTTGAACAAATCGTCAAATGGGACTTCTATAAAGCAGTTGAATCCCCAGACCACCTTCTCACAATTCAAACGGCTGACACCCAACCATGGGCCAATCTCCTGCTATCAATCGGCTGCCGCACTTTTGACTCCACTCCCTGAATTTCACAACTAAAGAGAATTCTCATGCAAACCAGAACCCTCGGAAAAACCGGTCTTGAAGTGCCTGTTCTATCCTTCGGAGCTTCGTCTCTTGGACAAGAATTTCGTAAAATCTCTATCGACGAGGCACTGTCAAGCGTTCGCGTTGCTATTGAAAATGGCATGAATCTCATCGACACAAGCCCATTCTATGGCCGCGGCATGAGCGAGATCATGCTCGGCTTAGCACTACAAGACATCCCTCGCGACAACTATTTACTTTGCACGAAGCTTGGCCGATATGATGTCGGTCACTTTGACTTTTCGGCACGGCGAGTTGCTGAAAGTGTTGATATCTCACTCCATCGACTTGGTACAGATCACCTTGATATCATGCTTTGTCACGATATCGAATTTGTCCCGATGCAACAAATTGTGGATGAGACAATCCCAGCACTCCGTGAGGCCCAACAGTCCGGGAAAATCCGGTTTATCGGATTCAGTGGATACCCACAAAAAATCTTTCGATTCATTTGTGATCAGACAGATGTTGACTGCGTATTGAATTACAACCAATACACACTTCAAAACACACGATTTGCCGATGAAACAATCCCCTACTTACAAGAAAAAAACATTGGAGTCATGCACGCCGGACCTTTTAGCGCTCGGCTGCTTACTGATGCTCCGCTTCCTCCATGGCTGAAGGAACCAGAAAACGTTCGCCAATCTGCTCGTGATGCTGTGGCATTTTGTAAAGAACACGGATCATCATTAGCCAAACTGGCCCTTCAGTTCTCAGTAAGCAATCCTGCAATTGCGACAACTGTTGCCGGAAGTGCAAACCCGAAAAATATTCAGCAATGGGCCGAATGGCTACGAGAGCCACTTGACCAGGAACTCCTTCGGTCAGTTCTTAACAAATTTGCGTCCGTAAAGAATATTGGCCACAGTGAAGGGCTCGCGGAAAACAACTAACACCCGGGTACCTATTTCTGATTCTCAACCTTTCACATAATCCATGAACATTGATGCCCACCAACATTTCTGGAAATATTCTCAAGCAGACTATCCATGGATAACCTCTGGCATGGAACGTCTGGCTCAAGACTACCTGCCATCCGAGCTCGTTCAAACAAGTCAACCGTATAATATCTCTGGCTCGGTAGCGGTTCAGGCTCGCCAGACAAAAGAGGAAACCCAATGGCTCCTTAAATGTGCTGATGAGTATCCTTCGATTCGTGGCGTGGTTGGATGGGTTGACCTTAGAAGTCCATCAGTAGGTGATGATCTCTCACATTTTTCGCGAAACAAGAAATTTGTTGGTGTTCGGCATGTCGTGCAAGATGAACCCGATCCACGTTTTCTTTTAGGCCCAGAGTTTCTCAGGGGACTTCGGCAGCTCGCGGACTTTGAACTTACTTATGATCTCCTTATTTTCCCCCATCAACTTCCCGCTGCGGTTGAGCTGGTCAGACTTTTTCCAGAACAACACTTTGTCTTGGATCACATGGCGAAACCACCAGTTAAAAGCGGTGAAATCAATGACTGGAAGCAGGACTTTAGTGAATTAGCAGAGCATGAAAATGTGATGTGTAAGGTCTCTGGGCTTGTAACAGAAGCTGATTGGAAAATCTGGCGCCAGCGCGACTTCACACCGTACCTAGAAACTGCAATGGATGCTTTCGGGCCAGACCGACTTATGTTCGGCAGTGATTGGCCCGTCTGCCTTCTTTCTGCCGAGTATGCCGAGGTGATTGGCGTTGCGAACAGTCTCATTGACCAGCTTTCACTTGACGAGGCAAATGCAATCCGTAGCAGAAATGCAAAAATATTTTATGGTCTTGTGCAGGACTAAATAAATTTATCCCACCGACTCCTCCGGAACCATCAATAATGAAAGCGCTCCAACTCGTACAGCCAAAACAATGGGCAATGATTGACATTACAGAGCCGGGTACATTGCAACCTGGTGAGGCCCTTGTGCGTGTTGAAGCAGTTGGCATCTGCGGCACCGACTACGGTGGGTACCTCGGAAAAATGCCTTTTTTTAGCTACCCAAGAATTCCTGGTCATGAGCTTGGTGTTGAAGTCATCAGGACTGCTGACGATGTCGAAAACATCTCCGCTGGAGATCGCTGCTGCGTTGAGCCCTATATCAATTGCCAGGATTGTCACTCATGTCGACTTGGGAAAACAAATTGTTGTGAGCATCATCAAACGCTTGGCGTACACTGCGATGGAGGGCTTCGGCCTCAATTCATCATGCCTGCAAGAAAACTCCACACATCTCCAAATCTCACTCCTGAGCAAAATGCACTTGTAGAAACACTTGCCATTGGGTGTCACGCAGTTGATAGAGCCACGATCACTGCTCAGGAAACCGTCCTTGTTATAGGTGCTGGTCCAATCGGACTTTCTGCGATGGAATTCGTTCGTCTCACTGGGGCTCGCCTCATCGTAATGGACATGGTTCAAAGCCGACTGGACTTTGTTCAAAAAATCTATAATCTCACCGACACAGTCTGTGCTGATGGAACAGAAGCAGATCTAAACAAAATCGAAGAAATGACCCGCAACGAACTCTGTGATGTCGTCATTGATGCAACGGGTAGTGATCGCAGCATGAACCGTTCACTTGAATTCTGTGCATTTGGTGGGCGGGTGGTGTACGTAGGAATAACTCAAGGCAAGCTTTCATTCCCACACGCTCCGCTTCTCCATCGTCGAGAACTCTCAATCCTTGGAAGTCGAAATGCTTTGTCACGTGACTTTGATCGTATCGTGAAAGATATTGAGGCTGGCCGAATCAACACGGCACCCTGGATAACCCATCGCATGAGCTGGACAGAACTACCAGAAATTTTTCCACAGCTTGTTGATCCATCAAGCGGTGTGCTCAAAGCGGTTGCTACAATCGAATCCGTCTGATCTCCACATTACAAACACGCTAAGCAGCAGTATCCAAATGACTGAAGTCCGGACTAGTCTGCTAATAATTGCCGCGCGGATTCTCTTGGTGACTCTCCGTCTTCGTCTACGAGCCTGTTCGCTGCCCGCATCGCCGTAACTGATACCCGATTCAGTAACGGCTCGATTGCATGCACAAGATTTTGGTTTTTCGCAGCTCGTGGTGATAGCAGAACTACCGCATCGTAGGGTGGAAATGCCTGTTTCGGATCACCGAGTACGGTAAGGTCGAAGGCATCGATCCTGCCGTCCGTAGAAAAACCTGCAGCAACATCGACCTGTCCGTCAGCTACCGCTTGATACATGAAGGTGGAATCCATTCCAACCTCAGTAATGTCATCCAAAGCATAGAGCTGTCTTACACGCTGCCATTCTGGACGTCCAAAAAATTCTGGATCTCCACCAATCCGTAGATCTTTTGCTACTGGTGTAAGGTCACCAATCTCTGAAAGACCATACCGAAATGCAGTCTTGCGTTGCGTCACAAGGGCATAGGTGTTTTCAAATCCAAGTGGCCCAAGGAGAACAATACCAAAATCATTAAAAAGCCTTCCAGCTACGTCGGCTCGCATCGAAACTCGGCCGATAGGATTTGCTTCCTTGAATACGGTGCTCCAAAGGGTCCCGGTATAGTCGATGTAGATATCTATTGTATCTTTAGCAAGCGCATCAAACACAATGGTGGATCCCATATTGGTAAGCACTTCAGGTGTACCACCAACTTTTCGTATTCTTTCACGGAGTGCTTCTGCCAGAATAAACTGTTCAGTAAAACCCTTTGCGCCAATACGTATAACTTGTCCATCCAGTGTTAATGGCGATTCTTCTGGTTCCAAAGATTCTGCTACGCCTTCTCTACTCCCAAGTAGGTTTGAAAATCCTGCAGCATCTTCTGCCATAAAGCCGGGGGCAAGGCCAATCCCGACGAGCCCTGCAAGCGCACAACTTGCCAATACCAAAGACACCCTATGCCGTGCCTGAATACTTTTTTCAATAACAGCAATGAGCTGATCTAATACAAGCGAAAGTGTCATTGTGGCAACACACCCAAAAATAACTCTCTGCCAATCGCGTAATTGAAGACCACTAAAAATATAATTTCCTAAACTGGGTGCTCCAACTGGTGTTGAAAGTGTGGCGATGCCTACCACCCAGACAGTGGCAGTACGAATACCTGCGAGAATCACTGGTAACGCGAGCGGCAATTCAACCCAGAGAAGTTGCTGAACTGGCCTCATACCAACAGCTTTCGCAGCTTCCCGCATCGCCGGATCTACTGATTCTAAACCAACAATAGTGTTTCGAATAATTGGCAGAATACTATATATGAGCAGAGCGATGAAAGCAGGCCAGTAGCCTATTGTCCCACCTAACAATGCCACCATAATTGCGAGCAAAGCAATACTCGGTATTGTTTGAACAAGCGACACGAGCGACATCACTGGCCCACGTATTCTTGCTGACTTCACACAGAGTATTCCAAGGGGCACGCTTATGAGTACGCCCATGAAAATTGCTGGCACAGCAAGAGTGAGATGACCGCCTAACAGATCAGGTAACTGTTCAAAGAGAATTTGCATCTTGGGTGTCATGATGTACCTTCAATCGGTGCCTCACGCATCAACGACTCTATGAAATCACTATGACGACGAGGTGTGTCAATCAATTGAGCGACATAGTCATTCACGGGCTTTGTCAACAGTTCATGCGGGCTTCCCACCTGTGCAACTTGTCCCTCATGCATAACTGCGACCCTATCCGAAAGAAGAACAGCTTCTGACATATCGTGGGTCACAAGAACAACACTCACTTGTAATTTTTTCTGCAACGACCGAAATTCCTGTTGGAGTGCATCACGTGTGATCGGATCGAGTGCACCAAACGGTTCGTCCATGAGTATTGCGCGTGGCTGAGACGCGAGTGCTCTCGCGAAACCTACCCGCTGTTGCTGACCACCGGAAAGTTCTGTAGGCAAACGATCTCGATATTCCTCAGCGGGCAATTCAACCATCGCGAGCAATTCATCGACTCGTTTCGAGACACATTCTGTATCTTGGCCCAGTAAGCGAAGGGTCACGCTGACATTCTGCCCGACGGTCATGTGGGGAAACAGCCCTACACCCTGAAAGGCATACCCAATAGAACGTCGAAGTATGACTGGATCACGATTGGTGACATCCTCACCCATGACCCTGATCAAACCTGAGCTCGGCTCGATCAGTCTATTAATCATCTTTAATGTTGTCGTCTTCCCACTCCCTGAGCCTCCAACAATAGCGAGGACCTCACCCTGAGAGACGGAAAGATTAACGGAGTCTACTGCGGGTTTTTTTGTATTCCGAAACTGCTTCGTCAGCGCAACAAGTTCTATTGCAGGAACATCCATGTTCTTTGAACACCTCCTCGCAGCACGGTTCGTGTTCTCCGTTCCAGACGTATCAGACAGAAAGCGGTCGCAAATATGCAACAGCAAAATCGCCAGCATCATCTGTCCAGATTCGCTCCATCCCAAGACGACTTTGCTGTGCGAGTGTCTCAAATTCTTCCGGAGTGTACTTGTGCGATTCTTCCATACGAATTGCTTCACCAGCCTCAAACCGTACTTTTTCGCCAGCCATTTCTACTGTGTGGCTTTCGTCTACCCACAGCCGACTCACAATCGCACCCTCATCCTCTACCCAATCAGCACGAAATGTGAATTTTTCACGATCAAGCGACACACGTAATTCTTGTGCAAGGCGATCAATCACATTGTAATTAAATTCAGCAGTGACTCCCTCAGAGTCGTTATAGGCAGCCTCCATCCGAGACGTGTCCTTTTTACAGTCAAAGCCAACGACAACAGCGCCTTCAGAACCTATCTGCTCATCATCAGAGTCATCGCGTATCATCGATGCAAAATTTTGAAGAAGGCATGCGGCATCGGAACGGCTAAAATTACCAACCGTTGAACCAGGGAAGTAAATTGCCCGATTTCGAACTACAGCCTCACAAGATGGTATGGGATGTCCCTTTGTAAAATCTGCCCATACTGGCAGAACTTCAATATCATGCCTATCAGCAATGGCAGTTGCCGATTCAAGAAGAAAATCTCGGCTTATATCTACCGGGACATATGCTGCTGGATTTGGCATCGCCGACAGGAGAAGATCTGTCTTAAGGCTGGCACCACTACCCGGTTCAATAAGCATGCAGCCTTTACCAAGCGTGTCGCCAATAGCTCCGGAAATCTCCCGCATCAGAGCGAGTTCCGTCCGGGTAATATAGTATTCATCAACATCGCAAATCTGTTCAAATAACATACTTCCACGCTGGTCGTAATGTAATTTTGCAGGAAGCGACTTCTCCTTCGCAGTTAAACCCTCAAGGACTTCCTCAATTAAAGGCCGTTGCTGAGGTGCGAATTCAATAAGTTGAAGTCCGTCTTGTACCGCTACTTGATCCTGTTCCAACTGCGACTCAAATGTATTATCGACGGACACGTATACCCCATTCCTTAGACTTATTAAGTGCACCAAATCAGCGTACACACACAAAAATAACGTACTACAACACTATAATAGCGTACATGGCGTTCCCAAGTGGGCTCACTCTCTCCACGAACCCTACAGCCCAGTTAGCAAATGATCAACTATTTTTCAAAATTTATTGCTTTTTAACCTGTAAAACGTCCCTAACACCAACTTTTCAGTAAACAGCCACACCTATAAACACCGTTATCACCAGGCTTTATCAGATGCACATTTGGCTCCAGCATAGCTTCTATCGATTATATCAACAATTTCGCTTACCTCGATTGTGCATTGTGTTATTCGCAATCTTGGTTTTCCAAGGCTCCTTTACGCCAATAGCAACCTTGGCAGCCGACACAGAACCAAAAGACACAGCCAGGGCTCAAGAATCTGCTCAACAACAACAACAACAACAACAACAAGAAACGCGTAACGATGCGCAGGCTGCAGTTTCAACTCCAGATACTCCAGAGAATTCATCAAGTGCATCCACAAGCGATGCTGAAAGAATTCGTGATGCCATTGAGGCCGTTCGAACAGACAATTCTCTCCCAGAGGAATTACGGACCCGATGCCAGGAAGTGCTCACCAACACACTGAAAGACATCGAAAGCCAGGTACAAGATCAACAACTCATGGAAACACTGGCTCAGGCAGCCAGGTCCTCCGAGCAAAGAAAGAAAGTAGCTGAACGTCTTGAAGATCAAGAGATAAATATACCGCTCAACGGAGTGACGGCTGAAAGTGATGGTGCACAAATTGAAGAACTTCTGCGAACTCTCAATAAACAGCTTTTATCGACAACCGCGGAAGCAAATAAAATCCAGCAGCAGCTCAACGAACGTCGCACAGAAACTAAAGAACTGCCAATACAGATTTCCCAGACAGAAGAAGAATTGGCCACGCTTTCCTCCCCGATAGAGACAAAAGGGGAAAACCCTGTTCTTACATCAGCACTCAAACAAGCCACTGTTGCCAAGAGAGCCAAACTCGAGACCATTCTCGAATTAGCTCAACAAAAAATCATTACCTATGATGCTGAGGCATCCGTCTTACCCCTCGAGAAAACCGACTTAGACAAACGTGCAGCGGCAATCTCAAGAACAATTACAACAGTCACAGCATGGGTTACACGACGACATACCGATGAAATCAATTCCAAGATTGCTACCTATCGTGCTAGTGCACAAGAAAAAGACTTTAATGACTCATACGATTTTGACCATTTTTCCAAACTGCTTGACCAATGGCCTCTGACAGTCTCAAACGCAGAGACTTTGAGCACGCAACTGCTTGCCCTTAAAGAAAAGACAAAGCGTCTACGAGAAGACATGCAGGAAACGATGTCGCTCGTTGACTCCGATCGTGCAACAGGCTCTGGTCTGAGTCGCACAGCTGGCTATCTGCTGCGCAGGAAGCATGTCATGCTCAACCGGGAACGGACTCTCCTTTACCAGTCCTATTCGCAAGGTTCGGCGGTCGATAATGCACAAGATATCCTCGGTGACATCGACACCGAACTCGATAAAGTCGAACAACAATTATCGTTGAATAATAATCAGGAAAAAGAAGACGCACTCAAAGCCAGGAAAAAAATCCTGAGCACCATGAGTATCGACATTGACCGCTGTCTTATCGACATCCTTATTCCTCTCGGTGTGACCCTCGATCAAGTATCACACATCATCGACGAGTACCAGCACCTTATCGACACCAATCTTCTTTGGGTTCGTAGCGACAAGCCGATTCGTCTCTCAGATATAAGCCGTCTTTACACAGTCGCGAAGCGCTTTGAATCACAGCCTGTTGGCTCAATCATAAAATCATTTTGGAGCAACGTAACTGCCAAACCTTTTCTCGCTATATCGTTTTTATTAGCCACGGTTGCAATGGCACTCTGTTACCGAGTCTTCATTCGACGCATCACTGCCATAAGTAGTTCGGTTAACGGCTCAAACGCAATGCGTTTATGGCCAACGATACAAGCAGTCTGTTTCACAGTATGCGCTTCTCTTCCGGTGTGGCTCGCACTCTCCGCGGTGGCCTGGTTTCTTGGACGATATGCTGAGCCAGAGTCGACTGAGGCGTCTATCGCGAATGGGCTTTGGGTCGCAGGCCTTGTTTTCTTGCCCCTTGAAATACTTCGACAACTGATCCGTCCACACGGCGTTGCAACTGCTCACTTTGGATGGCCTGAACTTGTCATCAAACCACTTGGTCAGGCTGTACGACGCATTGGCTGGGTTGGCTTGACACTTGTTTTCCTTGCGACCTTTCTCCTACTTGAACGATACGTGCATCGAGAAATCTCTGCACTGGCCCGCATTATTTTTGCGATCCTAATGCTTTTCATCGCGGGAACCCTCTGGAGACTTCTTGATAAAAAGTCTGGTGTTGTTGCAGGGCTGCGAGCAACCCAACCCGATAGCCTCATTGCAAGGTTTGAGTGGATCTGGCGGCCGTTCCTTATCGTAATTCCAATTGTTCTTGCAGGCCTAAGCCTGTCTGGCTACGCGTATGCTGCTGGACAATTAACAATATCGCTGTACCAAACAATCTGGCTTGTCGTTGCTACAGCAGTGCTACAAGGTATCGCCGAACGATGGCTCCTTGTATCGAAAAGACGCATTGCATTGCGGCAACTGAAAGAGCAAATGGCAATAAAGGAACAGGCGGAGGCCTCAGGCGCTGCAACCGATCTTCTTGATGTCAACCAGATGAAACTGTCTGCAATTGACGAGCAGACACACCGGCTTATCAATGCATCAGTTCTTATCGTGCTCTTCTCGGGACTTCTCTGGATCTGGAGCCCCGTCTTGCCTGCTCTTTCATTTCTCGAATCGATTGTTCTTTGGCAGGAACTGGCGCCGGATGGGAAAGTCCTGAGTTCGGTTTCACTCGGTAACGTTCTTGTAGCGCTACCGACCTTACTCATTACTTTTGTGCTTGTCCGTAATACACCCGGGCTCCTTGAGGCACTTATTCTTCAGCGGCTGCCCCTCGATAATGCGGCACGGTATGCCCTGAACACACTCATCAGTTACGTTTTTGCTTTTTGTGGAGTGATCGTTGTTGCTGGAGCACTAGGGCTTCGCTGGAGTAGCGTGCAATGGCTCGCTGCAGGCCTAAGTGTCGGCCTTGGTTTTGGACTCCAGGAAGTTGTCGCAAATTTCGTGTGCGGGCTGATCGTTCTGTTTGAACAGCCTATTCGGGTGGGAGATGTCGTCACGATTGATTCAGTCACGGGTGTTGTATCACGAATTCGAATGCGAGCCACGACAGTCACAACGTATGAACGTCAGGAATATGTAATCCCAAATAAGGATCTCATTACGGGCCGTGTCATTAACTGGACCCTTTCAGATTCTGTAAACCGTTCACTCGTCCGGGTCGGTGTTGCATATGGAACGGACACCAGACGCGTGGGTGAAATTCTCAGAGAAATTTGTCGCAATACGCCACACATCCTAAAAGAACCAGGACCCATAGTGACCTTCGACGAGTTTGGAGATTCGACGCTGAACTTTGCTGTCCGCTTTTATCTCGCAACGCTCGACAATCGTTTTGCTACCGTCAATGAACTCCATAATGCAATAGCTGAACGCTTTGCTGAAGAAAATATTGAGATTGCCTTCCCTCAAGTAGATGTGCATATGAAGTCAGAATCATAAACGTGACTGGTTCCCTTATGCCTTAGAAACTGGCACTACCGAATGATGCCCATGACACTGCTTGAGCACTCTCTCTTGGGCGGCACACAGTCCAAATCTTAAGGACCTAGGGAGAACACGAAGAAGAACTTCCGTCTGCCTGAAGTCATATCGGATATTGCATTGAAACAGGCACGTCACTGCATATTTTCCTCGTATTGTAAAAAAGTCCCTACCTGGCTGCCCTTCTCGCCCGAAAACATCGGGCACCCAATGACGAGAATGGGCCTGCATGGTATTCTCTGGCTCAATAAAACGTGCGTAGATACGGACCCGACGAAAGGGCGTACATACGGACCCGACGGAAAACCTCTACAAACTCGACGTCTTCAGGGGAAAACGATGCACACATTAATGGCTGCGATATCCCAAATGGCTGCGATATCGCGGATCGGATTTTTTACTGGCGTCATATGCCTCTCACAATCAAGTCAATTATTTGCCTCGGATAGTGCTCCTTCGACTCTTAATGGAGCCGATACCGCCTGGATGATTGTGGCAACTGCACTTGTTCTTTTTATGACACTTCCCGGACTCGCACTTTTCTATGGTGGTCTTGTTCGATCCAAAAATGTTCTTTCAGTACTTGTGCAATGTTTTGCACTTGCTGGCGTGATGACACTACTCTGGGTTATCTATGGATACAGCCTGGCGTTTACACATGGTGGTGATTTCCAGAAATACATTGGCGGCTTTGACCAAATCCTGCTCAAAGGCATTACGGTAGATAGCGTAAGTGGTACGATTCCAGAATCATTATTTGCAGCGTTCCAAATGACATTTGCCATTATTACACCAGCTCTCATTGTAGGAGCATTTGCCGAGCGAATGAAATTCTCTGGCATGATGCTCTTCAGTATTCTCTGGTTTACATTCTCGTACCTACCAATTTGCCATATGGCGTGGGCTGGCGAGGGTGCGTTATTTGCTGATTGGGGTGTTCTTGACTTTGCTGGAGGCACAGTAGTTCACGTCAATGCGGGTATTGCCGGCCTGGTGACATGCCTTCTTCTTGGACCTCGTAAGGGCTTTCCACGAGAACCCATGCGTCCTCACAATCTGCCCTTCACTGTCATGGGTGCCGGCATGCTGTGGGTAGGATGGTTCGGATTTAATGCAGGCAGCGAACTAGCTGCCGACGGAACTGCCGCCATGGCACTCTTGGTCACGCATATCGCTGCGGCAACAGCAGCAACCGTCTGGATGCTCATCGAAGTATGGGCTCACGGGAAAGCATCAGCACTTGGCATCGCAACTGGTGCAGTTGCCGGTCTGGTAGCTATTACTCCCGCCAGCGGCACCGCGGGTCCACTTGGGGCTATTGCCCTGGGTGCTATTTCATCATTGGTCTGCTACTACTTTGCTACGAGCGTGAAACATAAATTCGGCTACGACGATAGCCTCGATGTTTTTGGTGTGCATGGCGTCGGCGGCATCATAGGCGCAATTTTAACCGGTGTGTTTGCAGCCGAAGCCCTCGGTGGTTCCGGAATGGAACTTGACATGTTGGATCAAGTATGGGTTCAAACAAAGAGTGTCCTTGTCACAATCGTATGGAGTGGCGTGGTCTCCATACTTGCCTTCATCCTTGTCAACAAACTTATTGGCATGAGGGTATCCCTTGAAACAGAACAGATGGGGCTCGATCTGACAGAACATCAGGAACAAGCGTACGACCTCGTCTAATCTTTATAAGAAAGCCCGTCGATGTCCTTCGCGATATCGACGGGCTCTTTTTTTAAAAGAATTAGATTTTTTAAAACATCGTTTCCAGAATAACTTTCACCAATACACTCAGTTTTTTATTCGGATGTTTTTGAATTCTGCCCACATGGGCTTGCCTTGGTGAAGCTGCAAACCAAGAATGCCTTTTTCCCGAACTGTTCCTGCGTCCAAATTCACAAAGTCGATAACCTGCCGCCCGTTAAGAAAATGACGCACACGGTTACCCTCAGCGGTGATCACGACATCATTCCAGCCATCGAGATGAAATAGTTTTTGAAATTGTCGTTCATCAATGAGCAGTTCCGTCACTGTCTTTTCGCCTTGTTTATTACGTTCACATACCTCACCGATATTACACAACCGCTTCCCCTTCCCTTTCTCGTCATAAATAAATGATGATACATTTGGGAAACCAATTTCATTCCGGACTTCATGCTGGTACCCAGCGAGCACCCAGCCATTCTTCCGATCTGACAACCATTCTGATCGATACTGAATACCGGAATTATTCGTTGCATTACACCGGAAAGAGAGTCGCAGCTCAAAGTCATCAAATTCTTCTGGTGTTTCCCCATCTCCTTTAAAAATAAGG
This sequence comes from uncultured Planctomycetaceae bacterium, assembly GCA_913052575.1. GTDB lineage: Bacteria > Planctomycetota > Planctomycetia > Pirellulales > UBA1268 > UBA1268. The sequence goes on along the minus strand of CAJXFK010000008.1, from coordinate 5,072 downwards.
AAGGTATTTCCACTAGTGGATTCATCTTCGGTGGTTTCTCCGCGAAGGACTCCATCCCGAACACTCCAAAGACGTGCATCACCTGTCCATCCTGCGAGATCTTTTCCATTAAAAAGGGCCCTCATCCCTGGTGTCTCGGCCGGTGCCTCAACAACCTTGACTGACATCTCATCTGCATGAATCTGAGCAATTCCACAAACGAATCCCAGAAAAACAAAAATACTGCCATAGCTTCGAATCATCGTGGCCTCCTTAAAACAGTCATTTATTTTAACCTTATCAAGGTATGCTACATCTCTTCCGGACGAACCACACCCAACAGGCGCGAAGTATACCTACGCGTTTTACACACGCCACGAGAAAAGTTCTATTGTGAACAATTCAGCCTGGGACCTCACCCAATACAATGCCTTGTCCTTCTGGGACTTCTGCATCACCCAATTCAACAATGCAATTCATTCTGCGAAGCACCCGTTTCATGTAGCAAATGTCAGTAGCGTTACAGGTAATGGATTTCCCCAGACACGTTCGGTTGTACTTCGCCAATTTAATGAAACACTTCCGGAGTTTACGTTTCATACAGATCTTCGCTCTCCAAAGATCAAAGACCTGCAGCATTGCAAGAATCTTTGCCTGCATTGGTATGATTCTTTGGCACGTGTTCAAATACGCCTCAATGCCCTTGCTACAACCCACAATCAAAATGAACGTGCCAAGCAGGCGTGGCAAGACTCCCGCAACTCAAGCCGTGCATGCTACGGGACACCAAATCCACCCGGAGCCCACGTGGACCAGTTTCCACCCGCTCCTCTCGTACCAAAGACAGGTGACTCGAAAGGCTTCTCCCAATTTGTAGTTGTAGCATGCCAATTTGAAGAACTCGAAATCCTCACGCTTCACGCAACAGGACATCAGCGTGTTCTTCTCTCTGTTAAGAATAATCCAGTATCGTGGTCCATTATTGCGCCCTAAAGGAAAGCAAAACATCCTTATGATGAAACTTGCACTGCATTGGCAAATAGCTATTGGGATGACACTTGGTGCACTCATTGGCATCAGCCTGAACATATATGGAGGAACCCGAACTACTATTGTCCAGGTGGATGAACTCCCCGCTGCAATCACCTCTCTAGAAATTCATGATTCATCGAATCACATAAGAATTGATTGGACAACAGCTTCTGGTGACAAACGATCCGCGATTGTCGATGGCACACGCAAGACTCCCGGAGCGGCTGCAACCGTAGATGAACTTCGGCACACTCAGCCTGAGGCCGCTGCCTGGTTTCATCAATTTGGTCGTAGTACTGCCCGAGTGGTTGGCGAAACCTCTCAACTCATAGGAAATCTCTTTCTCAGACTTCTTCAAATGGTTGCCGTGCCACTTATTATCACTTCACTCATTTGTGGGATCACAGGCCTTGGTGATGCTGCAAGCCTCGGCGGCATGTTTCTTCGAACAATCCTTTACTACATCTGTACAAGTGCAGCAGCTATCACCATTGGACTGGTCGCAGTCAATATCTTCCGGCCCGGAATTACCGAAAACGCTGCTCCGGCTGTCCAAGTCGTAGAAACAGCTGGCCAATCTCTTGGAACCCTTCTCTTCGAGCAGGTCGAACGGATGATTCCAACGAATCCGATAGCTGCAATCGCGAACTCTCATTTCTTGTCAATCATTTCATTTACGCTTGCATTTTCGATATTCGCTGTCATTGTCGGAGGAAAAACGCTGAAAGCCGTGCGTGCAGCAGCTGAGGCTGGTTTTGAAGTCATGATGGCAATGACGATGGCAATCATTGCCCTCGCTCCCATCGGGGTATTGTGCTTAATGCTTTTTGTGACTGCTACACAAGGACCCGCCGTGTTCGCATCACTCTTTTGGTACTTATTGACTGTGGTTGCGGCATTACTGACGCATGCTTTGATTGTGCTGCCGCTCATACTACGTTTTGTTGCAAGACGTGATCCGATTGCCTACGCAAAGGCTCTTTCCCCTGCTCTTCTCACGGCTTTTAGCTCCGCATCCTCAAATGGTACGCTTCCGCTTACCATGGCTTGTGTAGAAAATAGAGCTGGTGTTGATAACCGCATCTCTTCGTTTGTGCTTCCACTGGGAGCAACAATAAACATGGACGGCACTGCACTCTACGAAGCCGTTGCAGTCTTATTTATCGGCCAACTCTACTATGGTGCAGTCCTGCCGCTGGAACAGCAGCTGATTGTTGCAATCACTGCACTTCTGGCCAGTATTGGAGCCGCAGGCATTCCTCACGCTGGACTTGTTATGATGATCGTGATTCTCCAGGCGGTGGGGCTTCCCATTGAAATGCAGGGAATTATTCTTGCTGTTGATCGAGTATTAGATATGTTTCGTACCAGTGTGAATGTCTGGAGTGATTCCTGTGGATGTGCCGTTGTCGCGGCACTCGAACAACGTTCAAGCAAAAACAGATCAGTCAAAACGACTTAATTCCTGATACCCAAAAAACCTTAAAGGAATCGCTCATGGCTCGTCTTGCTCTGGCTCTTCTCCGTCGCCTCACCGGATTTTTTATAGCGGGTGTCCTGGCAATTCTACCGATTGTTGTCACAGTTGCGGTAGTTGTGTGGGTCATTGAATATATTCAATATATCTGTGGCCCGGAGACACTCATAGGTCGACAACTCACTGCGATTGGTATGCAAGTGGGCAAAGACGCTTCAACACCGTACTTCCTTGGATGGTCGGTCGTGATTATTGTTGTCTTTGCAGTCGGTCTTCTGGTGGAACTAGGTGCAAAAAAATGGATTGGGAAGACCGTAGAAAGTGCATTCAAACGTATCCCACTCGTCGGTAGTATTTATAGCACGAGCCGACAGATGATTGACATGATCGGCCCAAGCGAAAATGATGCCATGAAGGGAATGACGCCTGTCTTCTGTTCCTTCGGCAAGGATTCACCGTCGCGGGTATTAGCCCTTCTTGTATCTTCTGAGCGATATAGCGTACTCGAACGTGATCACCTGATTGTTATTATTCCGACTGCTCCAGTTCCCTTTGGTGGCGCTATGATGTTTGTACCTGTTGAAAACGTTGTTCCCGCCGGCATGTCGATTGATGGACTGATGAGCATGTATTTATCTATGGGTGCAACCGCTGGTCAATTTATGAAAAAAAATGACACCACCCAATGACATTGCAAACATTCTTATGCAACATAACGTGTATGGCTCTAGCCTGCGCTATCGGGTGCAATAACACAGCAACAGAAAAAGGAATACCTATGCAAGGAACCGTTGGTACACAAGCACCAGATGTTTCCCTTCAACTACATGACGGAAACGTCATTAAACTCTCAGACTTCCAGGGCAAGCAATCTGTGGTGCTCTTCTTCTACCCGAAAGACAATACTCCAGTATGTACGACCGAGGCTTGCGGATTTCGTGACGCGTATCCAGATTTCGAAAGCCTTGATGCAGAAGTCATCGGTATTAGTAGTGATACGCCAGAGAGCCATCAAGGTTTTGCTGAGAAGCACTCCTTGCCTTTCCAACTTGCGAGTGATCCTCACGGCGAGCTTCGTAAAGCATTTCATGTTCCCCGAACCCTTGGCATACTACCCGGCCGAACAACATTTGTGATCGACCGAACCGGGATTATTCGCCTCGCTTTTTCGTCTCAGTTCTCTGCTGCCAAACATGTCAAAAAAGCAAAAGAGACTCTGAAAAGCCTCTAACCACACGACTAATGCTGCTATGCCTGTATTTGATTTCGCCTTCGAAGTTCCTGCCCCGCTCCATGTTGTGCAGGCATTTCACAACAGCACGTCTGCTCTCAAGCAATTAACTCCGCCCCCAACACTTGTAAAAATCCACTCTGTTGAGCCGCTGGCAGAGGGTTCCATTTCGCGATTCACCCTATGGGTTGGACCACTACCTCTGAACTGGACTGCGATTCACAAAAATGTTTCAGTCAATGGCTTTACTGACGTACAACAAAGTGGTCCCGCAAAAAGATGGGAACACACCCATACCTTTACGGAAATCGATAGAAAAAACACGCGAGTGACCGAACATATCGAATACGAGCACAAAAGAGGTTTCTGGGGAGTTGTGACCCGGCTTCTTTTCTCTTATCCCAATCTGTACTTCATGTTCTGCTATCGCCGCTGGATCACCCGAAGAACTTGTTTTAAAGCAGCTTCAGAAGTTTAAGAATCTCACTCAACGGTAGAATAGTTAGAAACGACGTCAAACAATCAATGATGCAGCCGGACTGGGACCAACGTTATCGTCATGGAGATACCCCCTGGGACAAGGGCCACGCCTCACCAGCACTCATTTATTGGCTGAAGAATTACCCTGGACGAATATCGGGACATATTCTGATTCCTGGATGTGGCACCGGCCATGATGTACGCGCAATCGCTGATGCTGAACAAACATCATCACCTCTTGGTATAGATATTTCCCCGACTGCTATTGCAACGTGTCAGCAGAACAAGGTGCATGACAACGAGCAGTACCAGCAGGCAGATCTTTTCCAATTACCACGGAAATTCCACACAGCCTTTGATTGGGTTTGGGAACACACCTGTTACTGCGCAATTGATCCTTCCAAACGTCCCCAATACGTTTCGGCAATCGCTTCCGCCCTGAAGCCAAACGGGAGATTGCTTGGAATCTTTTATTTAAACCCACAGTTCGACGCGACAACACCAGACGATGGACCGCCTCACGGAACAAGTCTTGAAGAGATAGAATCGCTCTTTTTAGCAGACAGCGAATTTGTCCTCTTAGACTCGGAAAAGCCAAACGCATGTTATCCGGGAAGGGAAGGCCGAGAGCACGTACTACAATTCCAAAGGCTCTAATACCCACTGGACAAGCTTTAAAACATGAATTCTGACAGAAATTCACCTCAATAACGGAGTCAATGGAGATCAACATATCCACAGCATCAGACCGGCTGCTACTATAAATATGTTGAGTCTTCGGGCTTAATAAACGAGTTTTCTGACTTAGTCAGATGGTCCGCTCGGCGGCAGTCAGTGCAGTGGTTGCGACTGCTGAGAGTCTCGTAGTAAAGG
>CAJXFK010000007.1 GCA_913052575.1 uncultured Planctomycetaceae bacterium | reverse complement strand
GGAAGATATTGCGCTTCCCAGCGATCACCAAGGCCAACAATTGCAACACCTAGTCTCATGCTGTGCCTTCAGGAAGCGACGGACTTGATTCTGCTGATTCCGCGGCAACTTGTTCGTGTTCGTGTCGTAAACCTTTGTCAGCGATGTCTTTTCGGCACCACGCACCTCGCCAGCGAATTTCTTTGACGCCTTCATACGCTTTTAGTTTGGCACGTGCCAGAGATTCTGCATGAGCTGTAACCCCCAATACTCGGCCACCGGCTGCAAGAATTGTTTCTGGATTATCAGCGTCTGTCGTTGTTGCGGCATGAAATACAACAACATTGTTAAGTTGACGAGCTTCTTCAAGACCCCGGATCGCATGTCCTTTTTCTACGGTTCCGGGATATCCCTCTGAAGCCATGACGACAGTGACACTTGCACCAGATTTCCAAGTCGGTGGAGGTACTTCATTGAGTCGCCGATCAACTGCAGCGTCAAGAAGTTCGAGGAGGCTCGATTCCAGCCGGATACAGAGAGCTTGGCACTCTGGGTCACCAAAACGAACGTTGAATTCAAGAACCTTTGGGCCTTGTGAAGTGAGCATGAGGCCAGCATAGAGAATCCCATGAAATGGTGTTCGCCGTCGACGCATACCGTGAACAGTTGGGACAAGTATCTGCTCTTCGATTTCGGTCATGAGTGATTGCGTGACAAAGGGAGCAGGGCAGAAAGCACCCATGCCACCAGTGTTTGGTCCACGATCACCATCGAGTGCAGCTTTATGGTCTTGGAGGGGTGGTAGCGTCACAATGGTTCGACCGTCTGTTATGGCAATGACGCTCACTTCAACGCCATCGAGACGTTCTTCGATGAGGACTCCGGATGCGGCATCACGAAACTGTGGATCACGCTGCAACTGGCCAATCGCATCAAGAGCTTCCTCACGGTTACTGCAAACAAAAACACCCTTTCCTGCCGCGAGCCCGTCGGCTTTCACAACAACGGGTTCATCTTCACGGGATTCAAGAAAACTCCGAGCTTTATCGAGGGAATTAAATTGTCGGTATGTTGCCGTTGGTATGTCATTGGTGTGAAGCAGTTCTTTGCAGAAAATTTTACTGCCCTCAAGCTGGGCCGCTTGGCCGCTTGGGCCAAAGGCGCGGATGCCTGCCTCGGTGAGTTTGTCAATGAGTCCGTCAACGAGTGGCGCCTCGGGCCCAACGACAACAAGGTCGATCTCGTGTTGCTTGACCGCTTGCAAGACGGCATCACTATCTGATGGGCTAATTGGCAGATTTGTTGCCTCCTGTGCCGTGCCTGCATTTCCCGGCGCGGTAAAAACCCGGGCGCCGTCACGCGTTAGTTTCCAAGCAAGGGCATGTTCTCGTCCCCCGCTACCTACGATAAGTACGTTTTTTGATCTTTGCATGAAAAAGTTGTCTGTCTTTGTTGTCTGTCTTTGGTGAGGAAATCAAAGGCCCGTGTTATTGTGAGACCGTGATGGTGTTCGTCAATTCTGAACTAATTTCCGAAAAAGTATCTAGGTTTCCGAAAAAGTATCTAGGGATTTGATAAGGTTTTATAAAATGCTTTGAAAACAGCCCAAAAGAAGGGTTCGGAGAAAGGAATCCTCCTCCATTCGACGTTGACACCTACGCTGTGATAGATAAAGTTAAGTAGAGTTCGTGAAAAAAATCACGAAGTGGCCCAATGCCCGTAAAAATGGATTTTTATACGGAATAACTGGGTCTGGCAAAACCTTGCAGAGGAGAGTTTTGTTGGAAACGTTCATTGAGTTCTTAAATACTCCGTGTTGTGCCGCTGTTTTTAGGGTGTTGCATTGCAGTTGGGCGAAGGTGCTTGATGGCTGAAAAGAAAAAGATGTCAGTGGCGGACATATTAGCTGCGGCGAGAGCTGACAAGCAGTCTGTCGCAGAGTCTGAAAAACCAGCAACAGAATCCAAAACTGAAGCACCTGATGCCGGTGTTAACGAATTGCCGGCCTCTGAGCCCCCTGCGTCGGCGACAAAGCCTGCAGCATCGAAGCCAGCTTCATCCGGTCGACCGAGCGTCCAGGAAATGCTGGCTATGGCGAGGGCTGGCAAAGGTAATCCTGCTTCAGAACCGAAGGCGACACCGAAGCCAGCAGCCAAGCAGCCGTCTGCAAAGAAGACGGCGACTGCGAAGCCTGTAGCGGTAGACGGTGCCAAAAAAAACGTTCAGCGAGATACGGCGAGTATTTTGGCTGCTGCAAGGTCGGGAGCAAAGCCTGGTCCAGTGAGCAAGGCGGAAGCACCAGCCCTGACAAAGCCAACTGCAAAGCCCGTAGCAAAAAAAGTTACTAAAGCGCCGTCTCGGCCAGTTCCGCCTCGGCCTATCCGCGAAAAACAAGAGAAATCCAGTAAGGCGGCTGTTGCCGATGACAGGCGAGGGTTTCTTTCTTACACAGTGGGTTCGTTTATGGCAGTCGGGTTTACAGCACTCTCAGCTACGGGAGGCCTGTTCAGCCTTGGACTTGCAAGATTCTTCTTTCCAAACGTACTGGCAGAACCACCGAGTCGGTTCAAGGTTGGTAGCAAAGAAGGTTTTCCTTCTGGAGTCGTTGAAACCAAATTCGTCGCTCAATATGGTGTCTGGGTCGTGAATGCTGACTTCGAGGGCATCCAGCAGATATACGCTCTCAAAACTGTTTGTACACACCTAGGCTGCACTCCTAATTGGCTTGAGGCCGAACAAAAGTTCAAGTGTCCCTGCCACGGGAGTGGGTTTTATAAGGATGGAATAAATTTTGAGGGACCTGCTCCTCGGCCGCTTGAGCGATATGCGATAAGCATCGCCGACGATGGACAACTCGAAATTGACAAAAGTAAATCATTCCAAGAAGAACTCGGTCAGTGGAATGATCCGGCATCATACGTTACCGCCTGAGGCACAACACAACGCAGTCGCACGATCTGTTTAATCTTTTTTAACTGGGCTCAAAGCAATGGCTATTGGCGAAACAATCCGGAACTCGCAGATTTGGAAGAGTATCTTTCGGCACCCGATGCCATTGGATCGTCGAAATCGTATTGTTGTCATGCTGACGAATTTTTTCCTGCACCTTCACCCGGTTTCTATTAAGAAGCAGGGTATCGCGCTTTCGTTTACATGGTGTATGGGCGGAGTGACTTTCTTCCTGTTTCTTGTTGAAACGGTAACCGGCGTACTCTTGATGTTCTATTATCGTCCAACGCTCGAGTGGGCCTATAACGACATTCTTGCACTTCGCGATGTTACGAGTCTCGGCATTCTCAGGGAGTTGCATAGGTGGGGTGCGCATGCAATGGTCATTACGACATGGCTTCATATGTACCGAGTTTTCCTCACGGGTAGTTATAAGCCTCCGCGAGAATTTAATTGGGTCATCGGAGTCATTCTGCTTCTGCTTACCCTGCTGCTTTCCTTTACCGGGTATCTGCTTCCTTGGGATCAACTGGCTATCTGGGCGATCACTGTTGGTTCAAACATGGCCCGTGCAACGCCTATCCTTGGGTATGAGGGACCGGGTTCACAGTTGTTAACAATTGGCGGCATCGACATGATCACGGACGGATCTGATGCTCGCTTTGGTTTGCTAGGAGCGAGGTTTGTTGGCGAAGAGACGCTGAATAGATTTTACGTGCTGCACTGTATTGCTATTCCGCTCGCTACGACGCTTTTGTTGGCCATTCACTTTTGGCGGGTTCGCAAAGATGGCGGTATTAGCGGTCCGCTGTAATTGAGTGATAAGTTTTTGTTTTGGCGTATTGGTTTTTATAGATAAGAAAGTCACGATCGAAAGTAATCGTTCACAATGCATTCAAACGGTTTTTTCCTTAACGACGTCGCTGGATTTCTGGGTGGATACTACGCCTTCATAGCAATCATGAACGGTATTGCCGCTCTCGTTTTGTGGCGGAAGAAAGACGCAGGTACATGGGCGTTTGTGTGGTCTGTGTTTGCAGGCGTTATGATGATTTTTGCCAGTCTTGCGTTGTCTGGTTCGAAGTCAATGGTTCCCATTCTGCCTGAGGCGATTCGCGGGCTTGTGAACAATCTTTCCGGCCCAGTTTTATACACACTTGGGACAACGGGCATTCTCGTAGTTCTTTACGTCTTCAGGAAATTCTTCGTCCAACCGATGGTTGCCTGGACGGTACTGAATGTTTCCTTGTTGTTGCTCGGTCTTTCAATGGCTGATGAAAATTTCGCTGCGATCGTGATGAAACCGGATAACGTTCCTATCGTAGGGCTTGTGTATCTTTTGGCATTTTTCACATGGGTTGCGACAAAGCAGGCAGTTGTGAATGACGAGAGGATTAAGCAGGGTCTGCCGGTCATGGAGAAAGTCAATGATGAAAAAGTACTCGTCTGGCCGGATCTTGTGTACACAGAACTCATTTGCATGATTGCGGTCTCCGCGCTTCTGCTTGTGTGGGCGATTTTTCTTCCTGCCCCACTCGAAGAACCGGCGTCCAGCGTAAAGACTCCAAATCCTTCGAAAGCACCGTGGTATTTTCTTGGTCTTCAAGAAATGCTGGTGTATTTCGATCCTTGGTATGCAGGAGTTGTTCTGCCGAGTCTGGTTGTGTTTGGCTTGATGGCGATGCCTTATCTTGATTTCAACAAAAAAGGGAATGGGTATTATTCCATTGAAGAGCGGAAGTTTAGCTATCTCGTGTGGCAGTTTGGTTTTTTTGAACTGTGGATCACGCTGATTATTCTCGGCACATTTCTAAGAGGTCCGAATTGGAATTTCTTTGGTCCGTTTGAATATTGGACGCCGTACAAGGTTGAGGTGCTCAATAATGTTGATCTTCCCCAAATGTTCTGGGTTCAGTGGATGGATCAACCACTGCCACGGGCACCCCAGGATGCAGGGGTTCTGTCGCAAATTGGTTACATCCTGTTCCGAGAGGCGCCCGGTTTACTCATTATGGGTGCGTACCTGGTTGTCTTGCCGCCTCTTATGGCGGTTACCATTTTCCGTCGCTTTTACGCGAAAATGGGCTTTATTCGGTACATGGTCATGTCAAATCTGATGCTCTTGATGTTGACGCTACCTTTAAAAATGGCCCTGCGTTGGACGTTGAACCTAAAATACATTATCAGCATCCCCGAGTTTTCACTGAATTTTTGAGTTTCTTGTTTCCGTATGAGTTGTTTTTGTAAACCCGACCCGTAAGAGTTAGTCGATGCCTGCAACTGAACAAACTTGGTGGGACATGAAGGTGCTACACATTTCATTTTGTGTGGTAGCTATCGTTCTTTTCATCGCAACATTGGTGATGTTAACGGCCGACCATAATCGTCCTTGGAAGAAGTACCAACGAACATTCCGTGCTCTGGAAACCTGGTCAGCCTCAGCGGATGTGGACGCTGAGGATTCTCGGGCGTTTGCTGCCCAGACAGCGGAGCTTGAGTCATCCTTGGCAGAGGTGCGAAGGGCTGACCTGGAGCCATCACTCGTTTCGAAGTTTCTTGTCCAGGCTGAAACGGTGAAAGAGGATGCTGAAGCGGCAGCATTCGCGAAAGAAGATGTTGCTCGGTTGAAGGATGTCTCGGACTCGGATGAGCGGTTTCGGCTTCGAGGAGATTTATTGCAGCGGTTTGAAGATATTGTGAATAGATCAAAGTTTCGTGAGGACAACAGCGCTGGCAGTTTGAAATTGTGTAAAGCGAACTTGGATAAACGGCGGGCGGATTATGAGCTGGCAGTTTCTGGTGAGGCTGCTCCGTCAAAGCAGAAAGAACTGTTGTTGCTTGCTGATCAAGAGAGGAAAAAAGTTAAGGATGCAACGCTTGCTTTTCAGGAGGCCAACACGCATCGAAAGCAGCTTGCTGGCACGCTCCGGGAGATCACTGCAACAGAAGACGCTGCAGCGAAAAATCTTGCGAGTCACCGGCAGTCGTTGGCACTGCTGAAAAAGACACTGAGCGATCGGGCGCCGAATCTTGGCAAGACAGTGCTTGAACTGCCGGTACTGGATGCATTTAATGGGCCACTGCGGGTTGACCAGATTTGGCTTCCAAAACTGACTCTGAACAATAATTTTCGTGACGTTGCTCGTTTTGATAGATGCACCACGTGCCATCAGGGTATGGATAAATCTGCGGCAGGGTCGCCGTCTGAGCCAGCGTATCCGGAAGTTGCAAACATGGAGGTTGTTATTCCAACACCTGAGAAGCCGCCAGTATTTGAAGAAGGTGAAAGCGAATTGCAGAAAATGGAAAATGTTTTCGGCTTTCAGCTTGCGTCGAAAGGGCTCTTTAGTGAGGAATCGCCGACGATTAGTGTGGTTTTGCCTGAATCTCCAGCAGCAATTGCGGGTCTTCAGAGTGGTGATGTTATTACGGCAGTCGGTGGTGGGCGAACTTCCGTGCGTGCGTTAGCAGTCACTGCATTGCTGGAGAATGTGTCGTGGGGCTCGCCTCTGCGGCTCGATATTCAGCGTGGTGTTCCTCAGCCCTACGCTACACACCCACGGCTTGATCTTTTTGTGAGTGATTCAAGCCCTCATTCGATGAAGACTTTTGGTTGCACGATTTGCCATCAAGGGCAGGGTAGTGCAACGAGTTTCAAGTGGTCCTCTCATACACCGAACACTCCAAAGCAGTCTCATGTCTGGCATGATGAGTACGGGTGGTTCAATAATCACCACTGGATTTACCCGATGTTGCCGGAGCGATTTGAGGAATCAAGTTGCTTGAAGTGCCATCACCAAGTGGTTGATCTTGAGCCGAGTGATAGATTTCCTGAGCCCCCTGCACCCAAAGTTGTTGCCGGGTATCACTTGATTCGTCAATATGGTTGTTACGGGTGCCATGAAATCAATGGTTGGTCAGGTCCCGACCAACGGGTTGGTCCTGATCTGCGTCTGGAGCCAAACTACCATGAGGTTGCTCAGGCGGTAGCTGTTGACCCGGGTACTCAAGATATGAGCAAAACCTTCAACGGATGGGTTCAAGACGTTGTCTCTAGCCCAGATGGCAATAATGCGAGGCAGCGACTTCGTGAGGCGATAGATGCTGATGCGTCACTCGGTGATGATGCGAAGCTATCTGATCGAACGCATGTTCTTTCAGCTCTTCTTAAAACGCCTGAGACTCCAGGCATGTTTCCAAAGGTGGGGCCAAGTCTTCGGCACGTAGCATCGAAAGTTGGTTTCGATTGGTTGTATGCTTGGCTTCGTAATCCCATGGACTTTCGTCCGTCAACCAAGATGCCGCGGTTCTTCGGGCTCTGGGAGCACCTTGAGGGAGCAGGGCTTGAGGAATCAGAACGCTACGAGCCTCTGGAAATACGCTCGATGATCGCTTACCTGACTTCGAGTAGCCAGCCATTTACGTACGTAGCTCCATATGATGGGATTACAGCATCCGCTGATGCTACTCGCGGAAAAAAAGTGGTTGAGGTGCGAGGATGTCTTGCATGCCATCAGCATGAAGATTTCCCAGCAGCAAAAAGCAATCATGGCCCAGATCTATCTCGAATTGGGGCCAAGGTGGCGAGTCAGCCGAATGGCGTTCGTTGGCTTTATAGTTGGCTTCGTAATCCAGCTGCCTACCATCCTCGGACCATTATGCCAAACGTGTTGCTCGAGCCTGTCACTCATGGCGACGGGTCGGTAAGTGATCCGGCAGCCGACGCGGTCGCTTATCTCCTGCAGTCGACAGAGGGCTGGAGTCCACAAGATATCCCTTCTGCGTCAATGTCCGGGGACGAGCGGACGGCACTCGAGGAACTTGCGATTCTGTACTTAGAAAGTCGGTTTCCATCACAAAAAGCAGAAAAGGTTCTCCGTAGTGGGCTTCCTGAAGGCACGATTATTCGCGGTGATGAGAATGTATTTGTCGGGTTGGCAACTGCCGAGCGGGATGAAGTGCTTCTAAATTACGTTGGCAAAAAAACCATAGGAAAACTCGCTTGCTACTCGTGTCATGATATTCCGGGCTTTGAAGATGCGAAGCCTGCTGGTGCAGCGCTTGCGGATTGGGGCAGGAAAGACCCGTCGCGGATTGCTTTCGAGCAGGTTGTTCAGTTTGTCATGAACGATATTTCGCATGGCGGTCATCACGACGATCCGCACAAGGGAATGATGTCTTCGCATGGCAGTTCTGTTGCAGATCATTCCGACGCTGATCATGCGGACACCGATCATGGTTCAGAGGAGCACGTGAGCAACAATGTTGTCTTTGAGGATGACGACACATTTGCGACCGACCTTGCTTACGGCGTAAATGATGAACACGATCATGTTTCGCCGGAAAGTGTTGATTCTGATACCGGGTACTTCCTTGAAAAACTGCTCGCGCACGAGCGAGAAGGATTCCTTTGGCAGAAGTTACGGCGTCCACGTAGTTACGATTACAAAAAAGTTGAAAATAAATCATACAACGAACGTTATCGAATGCCGCAATTCCCGTTTGATTCGAAAGAGCGGGAAGAGGTGATGACGTTTGTTCTTGGGCTTGTTGCTGAACCGCCAGCAACGGAATTTGTGTACCATGCAACGCCCCGTGAAAAGGCACGGCTTGATGGTCTTGTTGTTGCCGAGCGATTCAACTGCTCTGGCTGCCATGCTTTGCAAATGGATCGTTGGGACCTTGCGTATGAGCCCGAGACAATGGGCGAACCGCCCGTTTTTCGTGATTACCCATTCTTTCGGGGGCATTTCACCCCGGATCAAGTGCAGGATTCTCTCGACATCGACACCGTTGGCAGGAGGCACACGTCGCTGGTTGGGATGCCTATTCTTGATCCTGAAACAGGCAACCCACAACTTGTTGACGAAGATGGAATACCGGTTGAGCGAGATGAAGAAGACGTTATTTTCCATCGTCCTGTAATGCTTTGGAAAGATGCCCTCATTGACGGCGAAGCGAGGCTTGTAGGTGGGCCGAATGTCTTTGTTCCCGAAGATGCGATCCAGGCTGGGAAACACTATCCAGCAAAGGGTGGGGATCTCGCGAGGCTTCTTTTTCCGATTGTTATTGAAGATGAAAAAGAAATTAATCCGAATGTGAAGCCGAGTGATGCGTGGGGGTGGCTTCCACCACCACTTGTTGGTGAAGGCAGGAAGGTGCAGTCTCCATGGCTCCATAAGTTCTTCCTAAACCCTCATCCGATTCGACCTTCGGCTGTATTGAGAATGCCGAAATTTAACCTTCAATCGAGTCAGGCAGCAGCGCTCGTTGATTATTTCTCTGCGGTAGATGGAGCTGAGTATCCGTATGTCTACGACTCTCGCCTTGATGAATCGTCCGTTGATATTGCCGAGCAGCGGCATCCAGGCCATCTTGATGGAGCAATGAAAATAGTAACTAATAATAATTACTGTGTGAAATGCCACCTGGTTGGTGACTACTCGCCGCCAGGTAGTCTCAAAGCTCTTGCTCCTCAACTTGAACGTGTTCATGAGCGGCTACGTCCGGATTATGTGCATGACTGGATAGCTAATCCAAAAAGGCTCCTTCCGTACACGGGCATGCCTGTAAATATTCCCCACGACAAGCCAGTAAGCCAAGATCTTTATGTCGGTGATAGCGAGCAACAGGTTGGTGCTCTCACAGATCTGCTTATGCACTACGATGAATTCACGAAACGTCAATTTTCACTTGAGCCATATCTTCCTCAGGCGGCGTCCCAGCCAGCTGACAGCCAAGCGGTTGAAGAGACAGTACCTCAAAAAGCGGATGGCTCGGAGGCCTCTGGTGAGCAAGTGAAAATAGACAGTCCGGCGTCAAACGACGTTACCAAAGTTGGTCGTGACAAGCCGGTCCGCACAGGTGCAGTGTATGTAAAACAAGCGAACGTTGTGCTAGAGCCACCTCGGGGCTCAAGGGCTAACGGTAGCGTTCCTCAGGTACAATCTCCTCTCTGAAAGGGTTTCAGTATGGTTCGTAGTAACATTTCCACAGTCATCAATCGAAGTTTGGTTCCTGTCGTTAATATTGTTTTTCTTGGCCTGCTTCTTGTTGCGGTCACGGGACAGTCTCAGGCGGCTGAGTGGGCGAGTTTAAAAGGCAGGTTCGTATTTGATGGCGAGCCACCTGCTCCAGTTGAAATCACCGCAGACAAGGATGTTGAGGTGTGCGGGAAGCATAAACTCGTCAATGAAGAACTTGTTGTTTCCGACGACAAGGGGATAGCTAACGTAGTGTTATTTGTCCGTTCAAAGGGAGTGACTGTTCATCCTGACCTTGAGGATGGTTCGAAGTCAGATCCGCTTGTTCTTGATAATAAAGACTGTCGCTTTCAGCCTCATGTAGGTTTTGTTCAAACCGGACAGACGCTGACAATTAAAAATTCTGACCCAGTTGGTCATAACAGCAATATTGCGACAATGAAGAATTCGCCGAGCAACAGTCTTGTTCCCAGTAATGGCTCATCAGATGTCACATTCAGTCGTGATGAAGCGATCCCGGCCTCAGTTACATGTAACATTCATCCTTGGATGAAAGCGTACCTCGTGATTCGCCCGAATCCCTATGGCGTGGTTACTGCTGCCGACGGAAGTTTTGAAATCGAAAACCTGCCAGTTGGGGAGGAACTTGAATTCCAACTGTGGCACGAAAAGGGTGGCTACCTCGATGAGTTCACCCTTGGCGGTAAAAAGACTTCTGCAAAAAGAGGCCGAATAGATTTCACCGTTGAAGAAGGTGGGACTGACCTTGGTGATATTGTTGTAGATGGCAAAGTGTTTAACTAATTTAATAACCAATCCTGATTGATTGGGCTGTTTTTTGAAGAGGATGAGAATCGACTGAGATGCTGAAACGCTGTTTTGAAATGTTGTTCCTGCTGGGGTCAGTAACATTGTGCCTTGGCTGTGGTAGGGAACGAGTTGCAAGTCCCGGGCCGGACATGGCTGCTGTCCGCGAACTACGAGAAGCTCTTGGTAAAGAGTCGAGTTCGGATGAGAAGGTCGAGGAAAAAGCAGTTGGAACTGGGTGGGCATCCCTGAAAGGGCAGTTTGTATTCACCGGAACTGTCGGAACTCCGAAGGCACTTGTTGTCGATAAAGACATGGCAGTGTGTTCGAAGGATGGCATGCAACTTTTCGAGCAAAGCCTCGTCGTTGATGATTCGAGCAAGGGGCTGGCAAATGTCGTTATTTTTCTGAGAAAGTCGAGCCGTGTGAAAAATGAAAAGTCAGCTGAAAAGCTGGTTTTTGATCAGAAGAATTGCGAATTTATGACGCCTGTTTTTGCGGCCCGAGTCGGTCAGGATATCGATGTGAAGAACAGCGATCCAATTGGCCATAACACGAATATCTCAGGAAGCAGTTTTAACCAACTTATTCCTGCTGGTGATTCGACTGTTTTTACACCCGGTCGGGAAACGGGTCTGCCTGTTTCAGTGACCTGTAATATTCATCCGTGGATGAAGGCATATGCGGTTTTTCGTGAGGATGGCTATGTAGCTGTTTCATCTGCCACTGGAATGTTTGAAATCCCAGATCTTCCTGCCGGAGAGCCGCTTGAGTTTCAAGTTTGGCACGAACGTGCTACTGGGCGAAGTGGTGCCTTAAATCTTGATCAGCCAAAGTTACAATGGAATTCGAAAGGGCGGTTTAAGATTACGCTTAAAGAAAATGAAGAGCGAGATCTTGGAACGCTTGAAATACCGGCAGATGCAATTAGTGGGTAAGTTGATAGCTGGCGGCTGGATCCCCTCCAAAGAAGGGTAGTGGGTTCCAGGAGTCTGGTGCAGGTCTATTCTTTTATTAGAGTAAAAACACAGAATTAATTTAAAAATGGAGTGAATCGTTGTGAACAACGTGATCGCATGTCGTAGTGTGACATCCACATTAGTAAGGACAAAAACCAGCAACGTACTGGCTGTCCTATGCGGTATTTGTATTCCGTTTCTGGCTGCAGGTTGCGGTCAAACGCCAGCAGCTTCGTTTCGTCTCAACCTTGTTGAATCCTCCAAGCAGCGGCTCACTTCCTCCCAAGAGCAGCAAGTCGCTACGATTCTCACCGCACTTTTTGGAACTCCGGATGAGCCACTCGCTCCACCAGAAATTGGCCTTGATGGTGCGAAGCTTAAGCTTGCTGCGGGTCCGGTTCGCAGTGATATTGTTGGTCGAAAAAATGGTTTGTACAGAGAGCATTGTGCTCATTGCCACGGTGTCACTGGTGATGGCATGGGTCCAACTGCGGCATTTCTCAATCCGTACCCGCGAGATTACCGTCCGGGCGTTTTTAAATTTAAAAGCACAGAGCGTGCGGATAAGCCTACTCACGATGATCTTGTCATGGTGTTGCGAAATGGGCTGGCAGGTAGTTCTATGCCATCTTTCGCATTATTGAGTGATGCCAAGATTGAAGCACTTGCAGAGTATGTAAAATATTTAAGCATTCGAGGTGAGGTTGAGTTGGCGTTAATGCGAGCCTATTTCGAGCTTGATGATGAGGATCAAGGTGTTCTGCCACAGTCTCGGGAGTTTCTGTTCGAAGAAATCATTGATCCGGTTTCGGAGATGTGGGCGGTAGCAGATGATGCGGTCATCGATGTGCCTGATATGCCATCCGGTCTCGATATGGTCGCGTCGATTGCGAAAGGCAAAGAACTGTTCTATGGCAATAAAGCGAATTGCGTGAAATGTCATGGTGTTAGTGGTCTCGGTGATGGTCAGGCAAATGATTATGACGATTGGAACAAAGTAGTTTTCCAGGCTCACAAGACTGTGGAAGGTGCTGCTGAGCAAGCAGGAAAAGCATCGACATGGGAGATGTCTGCTGAAGAGCGAGATGAGTACCGGGGAGAACTTGCATGGCTTGATCGCTTTGAGACGGTGCTCGATGGAAATGCCTTGCGTCCCCGCACAATACGGCCAAGAAATCTACGGCAAGGTGTTTATCGTGGGGGAATGCGTCCGCTTGATTTGTATTACAGAATCCACGCCGGAATAAATGGTGCTCCAATGCCGGCAGCCAAAGGCACAGTTCCACCCGAAGAAATCTGGGACATTGTGAATTATATTCGGTCGCTCCCGTATGACTTCAACGGGACGCTCGGAGCAGATCGTCCGATGGTGGCTCGGGACCGCATGTGAGTTGGAGAAACCCTCAAGGCAAGTGATGTTCATAATGATGGAGGCTATGGAATGAAGCGTTTCGCAGGTCTTTTTTGGAGTCTGCTTTTTCTGGCTGTCCCTATTTTGGGAGTCATTACTTTTGCTGTTGCGCCTGCTTACGACATCTGGCTGCCCAAAGATGTTTCAGAGCATGGTGCTGCTGTAGATGGTCTGTTTTACTTCATTCTTTGGCTTACTGGTGCTGTATTCATAGTGACTGAGGTCGCCTTGTTTTGGTTCATCTGGAAGTACGATGCGAATAATAAAAAGGCAGAAGTTCAATATCGTCATGGAAATCATGCACTCGAAGTGGTGTGGACAATTATTCCTGCTGCAGTTTTGTTGTTTCTTGCTATCTATCAGATGAATACTTGGGCAGATGTGAAAATGCGCAGGCCCAACATGGCTCCCACAGTTGAAGTTATTGGCCGGCAATTTGAGTGGAGACTTCGATATCCTGGCCGAGATGGAGTTCTTGGGACTCCGGATGATCTTCATCTTGTGAATGATCTGCATTTACCTATTGATGAGGACATTCTGATCCAATTGAAAAGCATGGATGTACTTCATAGTTTTTTTCTGCCAAATGTGCGTATCAAGCAGGATGCAGTCCCCGGCATGAAAATCCCAGTGTGGTTCAAAGCGCGTGAAGAAGGTGTGTTTGACATCGTTTGTGCGGAACTCTGCGGCTGGGGGCACTACAAAATGAAGGGTAGGGTGACGTTTGAGTCACGAGAACGTTTTGAAGAATGGCTTGAAATTAAATATCAGGAGCAAGAGGCTACTCAGGAGAGTGGCACCAAAACCTAGTTCTTGCATGAGTTAAGAATTACACACTGAAACAGACATACGTAGAAAATCGCTTCACAAACGAGGTTAGCCGTGAGTACCGCAGATACGAAACCAACAAGCGTCCAAGATTCGCCGCAGAAGCATGAAGCCATAGTTCATGCCCAGCCGTCTACGGCCAGCAAGGTGTCAACTTTTCTTTCGACCTATGTTTTTTCAAAAGATCACAAAGTGATCGGTTTGCAGTTTCTTTTTTCAACGCTCCTGTGGTTTCTTATTGGCGGATTGCTGGCGCTTGCTGTTCGTTGGCAAGTTGCTTGGCCATGGTCTGATGTTCCTGTTGTTGGCAAACTTTTTGCTCAACAAGGGGGCCAGATGGCGCCAGAGTTTTATACCATGCTGTTCACGATGCATGCGACGGTCATGATCTTCCTCGTGATCATCCCAATACTCGCCGGTGCATTTGGAAATTTTCTTATCCCGCTCATGATTGGCGCGGATGATATGGCATTTCCTACGCTTAACATGCTGAGCTATTGGTTCATGTGGCCAGCGTTTATTGCGTTCGGAGCCAGTTTCTTTGTTGAGGGCGGGGCGGCTTCAAGTGGCTGGACAAGTTATCCTACGCTTTCAACAAACGTGAATTCGTCTCCCGGTGCTGGGTGGGGCCAAACACTTTGGCTTATTGGACTTACTTTCGTTGGTGTGTCCTCGATGCTTGGAAGTGTGAATTACATGACCACAATAATTCTGATGCGGGCACCAGGCATGACGATGTTCCGCCTGCCAATGACTATTTGGTCAATGTTTATTACGGCTATTTTGCAGGCTTTTGCACTACCTGTTCTCACCGCAGCTGGTTTTATGCAGTTGGCTGATAGATCTCTTGGAACAGGTTTTTTCACTCCCGAGGGCAACATCGTAAACAACGCCGTTGCGACAGCAGGGGGTGGGCAGCCGCTTTTGTGGCAGCATCTGTTTTGGTTTTACAGCCACCCGGCCGTGTACATCATGATTTTGCCAGCAATGGGAATGGTCTCAGACATTCTGACGTGCTTCGCGAGAAAGCCATTGTTTGGTTACCGCCCGATGGTCTATTCGGTAGCGGGTATAGCTGGTCTAGGATTTATAGTGTGGGGGCACCATATGTTCATGTCGGGTATGAATCCAGCTCTCGGGGTTACCTTTATGGTCTCCACGATGATGATTGCTCTACCGAGTGCTGTAAAAACATTTAATTGGCTCGGAACAATCTGGGGTGGAAAGATTCAATTTACGACGTCGATGCTGTTTGCGTTGTCGTTCGTCTCAATGTTCATTATTGGTGGTTTGTCTGGTATTTTCATGGCAGCCACGCCGGTTGATATTTTCATTCACGATACATATTTCATCGTGGCTCATTTTCATTATGTCCTCTTCGCAGGGACTGCAATGGGTGTCTGGGCCGCCATTTATTTCTGGTTTCCCAAAATGTTTGGGCGAACAATGAATGAGTTCTGGGGGAAGGTGCATTTCTTTCTCACATTCATTTTCCTGAACGGTACGTTTTTCACGATGCATATCTTGGGAGCGGTCGGTTTTCCCCGAAGGCTCGCAGATGCCTATCACTATGAAACCTTCCATCATCTACAGCCGCTCAATGCGTTCATGACATATTGCGCTATGGGTATGGTTGCGACTCAGATTATTTTTGCTGTGAATTTTTTCTGGAGCATGTTTTATGGACCGATAGCTGGTCGAAATCCTTGGAATTCAAATACGCTAGAATGGACTGCTCCAAGTCCGCCGGGCCATGGAAACTTCGACTTTCAACCGATTGTTCATCGTGGGCCGTACGAGTATTCCGTTCCGGGAATTGAATCTGATCATCTCATGCAGACGGATCCTCCTAATTCAGCGGCAACGGCCGCCGCTGCCGCCGCTCACTAAGTAGTCATCCCTTTGTTCATTTGATGTCATGCAAGAAATCACGAGTTCGCAATCCATCGCAGTCAGAGGTCCGAATGTGGCCCATTGGATTGCTTGCTGCCTCGTTGCTGTGACTGGTGTCCTTCTGACATTTGGTGCACTCGTAACGACCTATGAGGCAGCGATGGCTGTGCCTGATTGGCCAGGGACATACGGACACAACATGTTCCTATTTCCTTTTGCTGAGTGGTTTTACGGGCCTTGGGATCTTTTTTTAGAGCACGGTCACCGACTTCTTGGAGCCTCTGTCGGTGTCATTTCGCTTGTTCTCGCAGCTGTTGCCTGGAAAACAAGGCAGTCTCCTGCGGTTCGCTGGTTGGTTGTCGCGGCAGTTTTTCTTGTGGTACTCCAGGGATTGCTCGGTGGGCTTCGTGTGTTACTTGATGACAAGACGGTTGCAAAGATTCATGCGTGTACGGGGCCGCTATTTTTTTCAGTTGCTGTGGCCACAGCAACATTGACATCACGTCGGTTTCAAACAAGGTCGTCCAAGGAAGGCGAAGTTCATGGAGGAATGGCGATTGGTAGTTGGCTGGCAACCGGTCTTATGTTTGCCTCATATATGCAACTGGTAGCAGGAGCGCAACTGCGGCACTTGGATCCAGCAATTGGTCCAAACGCTTTTCGCTGGCTTGTGGCATTTCATCTTGTAGGTGCTGCAACGGTTGCGGTATTAAGTCTGGCTGCAGTTGGTGAATCATTTGGTCTGCTGCCCTCTGTCTACACTCGTGGTTCTGGACGACGGCTTTTGTCATCAACAATACTTTTTTTCGTGTGCATGCAAGTTCTTCTCGGGTTCGCGGCGTGGGTTGTGAGCTGGGGTCTGCCGCTTGGATTGTTGCCAGATTCCATTGCCAGTAGAGTACCCGAGACATCGACCGTAGTTGTTGCTAGAAGTGGCCTGTCATCACTCATTGTGACAGGTCATGTAGTCCTTGGAATGATGATCCTTGGAGCAAGTGTGGTCTTGTGTATTCTGAGTGGTGGATTGCCGAATGCAGCTGGTGCTTCATTCGTTTCTAGGCAGAGGGTGATTGCATGAACCGGCTTGCTACTCATCACCATCTTGAAGGTTCTGGGCACGTAACGGTCATGACCGATACTTCAGCTATGCCTCGCATTGCAACAAACTACTCGGTGGTTGCTGATGCCTCTCAACTTGTTAGGCCGCGTATCGCGATGATGGTACTTGTGACCGTGTTCGCTGCCATGTGGCTTACATCAGGTTCACGAGAATTGAATTGGGTGTCCGTTGTTGGAGTTCTAGTTGGCACGGCTGCAGTAGCAGCGAGTTCGAGTATTGCCAATCAGATTCTTGAGAGACGTACAGACAGGCTGATGCCTCGTACCGAGACACGCCCTCTTGCCGCTGGTCGCCTATCACAACGATCTGCCTGGATGCTTGTTGCCGTAAGTTTTCTGGGGGGTAGTGGGTGCGTGTGGTTGGCAGGAAATTGGCAGGCTGCCGGTGCGGCGATACTCACGTGGATACTGTATGTGACTGTCTACACACCGCTTAAAAAAATTACGCCACTCAATACGGCGGTTGGTGCGGTGGCAGGAAGCCTTCCGATAGCAATTGGTTGGTTTGCTGTTGATGGCCAGGAGCAATTTCTCACAGGGAATGTTTCAGCCACGCTGGCAGTAGCGGCTCTCGGTACAGTGCTTTATTTGTGGCAATTCCCGCATTTCATGGCAATCGCCTGGCTTTATCGTGATCAATACCGTCGTGCTGGTCTCAAAATGCTCACGGTCACCGACCCAAGTGGCTTACGAGCAGCAGGCCAATCATTGGCAGCATCTCTCGCTATGGTTCCCGTGAGTCTGTCGATGGCAGTGCCTTCAGGTAGTATTCGTATGTTTCTTGCTGCAGCATTGGCATCTACTATCTATGTACTTGTTTCCATAAACTTTGCCTTTCGGCGGGATGATCGATCCGCTCGTATACTCTTGTTCGCTTCGCTTGGTGTACTTTTGATCCTTATGACGTCGGCAATTGCCTTCAGCATCCCAAAAGTATTGTCCGGTTAATGTTTTTTTGGCTTCAAATTTACTTCCCAAGTCTTTCAACATCCTACAGGTTCTATGAATTCACCAGCTGCATCGATTGGACATGAAAGTCACGGACATCATGGACCAGTCCTTCAGTATCAGCCAGGTCTGCCACTTTCTCGTGGTAAGCTCATTATGTGGCTATTTCTGTCAACAGAAATCATGTTTTTTGCGGCCTTGCTTGGCAGTTATGTTGTTTTGCGCTTCGGTGCAGCGGTATGGCCGAAACCCCACCATGTTCATCTCAGTGAGCCGATCGGT
This sequence comes from uncultured Planctomycetaceae bacterium, assembly GCA_913052575.1. GTDB lineage: Bacteria > Planctomycetota > Planctomycetia > Pirellulales > UBA1268 > UBA1268. The sequence continues at coordinate 42,049 of CAJXFK010000007.1, read as the reverse complement.
GCGTTCAATACATTTGTGCTTATTTGTTCAAGTGTCACCGTTGTGCTAGCGCTTGAAGCGGCGAGGGCAAACAAGCGATCACTTGCAAAAGGTTGGATGCTTGTCACGCTTGTGCTTGGGTCTCTTTTCCTTGGCGTGAAAGCCTACGAGTATTCATCAAAATTCGATCACGGCATTTATCCTTGGGCTCCACGTGGTCGAATATATGAGCGGCCTGATCTGTATTACGGCTCGGCTGTGCGGGCAAGACTGAGTGATCCAGCTATCCTAGCTAAAATAAAGGAGCTCGATGCGCGGCCCGAAGGGGAGCTTTCAGAGGCCGAGTTAACAGGTCGCCGGAGACTCAAGCAAGTCCGAGAGATGGTAGCTAACCCGGACCAACAGGCATTTGACTTAGCGGTGGTCGCGGATCAGATTATGCCGTTGCCAGGAGATGGCGCAGATGGCCACGGTCATGGCGGTGGTCTTAATGACACGTTTGCATGGCTTCAATTGCCAGCAGTCATACCAGGAGGAAATATGTGGGCGAGCACCTATTTCTTCCTCACCGGATTCCACGCAATTCATGTCATCGTTGGCTTAATTGTATTTGGCATCATACTTCTTTATGAATTGGGCCCTCAAAGAGCCGGTATGATTGAGAACGCAGGTCTTTATTGGCATTTTGTCGATCTCGTTTGGATTTTTCTCTTTCCACTTCTCTACCTGTTTTAAATTTATTTCCTGAAAGTATTTTACGAGCGTTGTAAGAAAGCAATTATGAATAATCCAGAAGCTGACAACAGTTCGAATGTCACCCATGGCCCAGTCACGTCACCCGGTAGGTTGCCTGAAGAAATTGATGCTCGTGGAGAAGATGGCCAGCAGTCGCACGAAGAGCACAGTGGGATTATGCAATACATGGCTGTATTTGCTGCTCTTTGTTTCTTAACAACAATGTCTTTCTTGACATACTCATCGTATTGGCCGTGGAAAGATGAGCCTCAGGTTGGCTGGGCTTTCATGATGGCAGTTTCATGTACCAAGGCCCTGCTGGTTGTCCTCTTTTTTATGCACGTTCTTCAGGAGGCAAACTGGAAGTATGTCCTGACAATTCCAGCAGCTATGATGGCAATTTTTCTTGCAATCATGCTGATACCAGACATCGGTCTCCGGAATCGTATGGTTTCGCAAGAACGAGCGCTTCATATGGCTCGTAATTCTGATGTTTTGCTTTTAGAAAAAGCTGCATCTTCTGATTCATCGGATGAAGTTGGGAAACATGAACATTAAGAAATTGGGTTATGTTGTATTCCGAGTCACAGTGCCGCTGCTGACGTTGTGTCTCATTGGTTGTGGAACATCCGGTGACTCAACAAATAGGAAAGTCTCCCCGAATTCGACTGACGCTGGTGACACTGTAAAAGTGAGTGATGCGACATCACCAACAATTCAAAAAGGGGAGCCTGCAGCGAGATTTCAACTCACTGACCAAGAGGGGAATCAATTTGATTCGGCAACCTTAAAAGGCAAGGTGTGGATGGGGAGTGTTTTTTTTGCGAACTGTCCGGGGCCTTGTTTTCGGGAAAATCAGGCAATCGCTGATATTTTACGAGAAATAGACGACCCGAATTTCATTGCGGTAAGTCTTACTTGTGATCCTGACAACGATACTCCTGCTGCACTCGCTCACTACGCAGATCGTTTTGAGGCAGATCCACAACGGTGGAAATTTCTTACTGGAGATATGGACGTTATCAAAAGAGTTGGCACGAAAACATTTTTGTTACCGGTCGAAATAGGAGTTCATTCGGAGCGAGGTGCTGTCTTTGATCGGCAGGGAAGGCTTCGCGGTAGTTATCATCTTCTGCAAGAAGACAGAGTGAATCGGCTCAAAAAACTCATCCGTGATGTCCTTGCAGAGGAAGATGTGGCGGCAGATACTGAGGAAACTGACTGATGGAATATGGTTTCCCGTTAGCAATTCATCCGCTTGCGACAGTCAATGCGGTACTTAATGCGATTTCAGCAGTATTACTTGTTGCGGGCTGGGTCCTGATTGCACAAGGCAATTGGAAAGCACATCGCGCGGTTATGGTCGCTGCTTTTTTGGTATCAGCGATCTTTCTTGTGTCGTATCTGACCTATCACTATCTGGTAGGTCATGTCACGTTTGGTGGCCAGGGTGTGATACGTACTGTGTATCTTTGCATTCTTGCGTCTCATATTGTGCTGGCAGTTGCGGTCCCAGTGTTGGCGATTTCCATGTTTGTTCTCGCGTTTCGTGGGAAGTGGCATCGGCATCGGCAACTTGGAAAAATTACCATGCCAATCTGGTTGTATGTGTCAGTAACCGGAGTCATTATCTATTTCATGGTCTATATTTTTTTCCCTAACACGGACAAGCATATTGAAGCGGCAATCTATGAGAATATCTCATGTCGCGCCCTCGTATGAGTTGCTTGTCGTTTCTCTACAATTGCTTTACGTCAGAGTCAGCAGGTTTGTTGAGAAATTTAAAAGGAAAGTCATTGCCGCCTAGAGATTTAGAGAAGGGCAGATCGACCCAAATACGGTTTGTTTGATCCAGTATGAGATGAATCTGTCTCCGATTGCTTTTCAAAAAGCCAACTTGCTTTCTTCGTGTATTCTGGCTGTACCTTTTTCGGCTAGCTCGCTCTTAAGTCATACGATTTATGGTCGATGAGTTTTTCTCGTGCCGTGAGGCTGATAACATGTTTCTCGTGTAAGGTGACGGCTGAGTAAAGCGTCTTTTAATTCTAGATCCTGAATTGCAAGGTGGCGCCCACAGTTGGGAGTGGCTTGTACTCGTTTTGGGCATGCGGGTAAAAGTACGGAATTCCTACTATTAGCCTTGAAAATGCCTTTTCGGATGACAGATCAGTGAAGCAGCACGATGCGGTGCTTGAATCAAGCCGTCGAATCGGAACTCTGTTTCGAACGTGCTTTTCTTCGGAAACGATTCGTACTGTCTCGGTACAACGAATCGTATATAATTTGTGTATGAAAAGACGTGTCATACTTTGTTCAATCCTACTTGTTGCATGCCTTGTAATAAGTAGTGACGTATTGGCTTGTCCAACCTGTAAAGATGGGCTGGCGGCAGCTGACAGTGAGGGCGCAAACATAGCCCGTGGATATTTTTATAGTATCCTTTTGATGATGGCCATGCCGTTTACGCTTGCAGGATCATTTGGTCTTTATGTCTGGCGAGAAACACGACGACAACAGCAAGCCAATGATGGTGATGGCAGGGGAGCAGGAAGTTCTGCACCTAGTAAGTCAAATGCAAGAGATGAGTCTTCGGAACGGTCGCATGAAACGCCTATGCCAACAGCAGCGACCTGAGTACGTGAAATTACGTCATGCTTTTGCACATGTCGGAAAGGCACTATTAGTTGCCTTTTTTTTTACAGCGGCAAATGCATCATCTGCAATCCAGTCGCCCGAGGAATATTTTAGGACGTGGGACCTCGCTCCATCGTACCTGCAGAAACAATTCGGGGCGGTGGTAGAGGGTGACAAGGTCATACTGTCGAATGACGAATTCCAATTAATGGCACGAATCTTCAATCGTTTACAAGGTGCTCCGAGTCAATGGCTTCAGAAGTGGGCCGACGATTCAGCTGAATTTGACAGCAGTCTGGCGAGGACATATCAGCAAGAGTGCCGCTCGATTGAGTTCAGTGGGAAAATCTTGAGAGTCGATCGTATAAAAGCGCCAAGAAATGTGGCAGCGATAACGAACGCGCAGGATATCTACGTAGTACAATTACTTTTGGAAGATTCCCAGAAGGTATGGGTAGTCGTGCCTAAGGTTCCGGTCGGTCTACCCGTTGGGCAGGCTCTTAACCAGTCTGGCGGGGCAACAGCAATACTGCTTCATGCTCCAAGTAACGAGTCGATGGAAAGGCGTAAGGGGTCAATTCTTGCAGTGGCAGCGAGGCTTCAGTGGTGGCCGCAGACACTGTTTGGGAAGTTAGGTATGGATTATGGCTTGTTCCCATCAGTTGTTGATGGTGATTCCTTAAGAGCATTGGAATCCGAGGCTTTTTATTCCAGTCTTTTTGTAAGTGCAAGACAAAAGGAAATTCCTAATGGTCCGCCTATAGACGACAAGTCGCTTGTTGCATTACTCGATCCTGCTAGTGATTGGCTACGGCTGCACCGGGGGCATCAGATAGTCTTGGATGGCACAGCTCGCCGTATTGTGAAAGTTACTGTGGATTCAAAGCGTGATCGGGAAATACTTGGTAGCGATCACTACTGGGAAATTTTCTTATTTGTGTCGACACCTCTTTTGCAGATTCATAACGAGTTTCAGGAAACCTACCCAGTTGTTTTCTGTTGCACAAAATTACCTGAAGGAATGCCTGTCGGTGAAGAGGTGAACGAAAGATTGAAGGTTGCAGGTTTTCTTTTTAAGAGATACCGATATATCACGCGTCGTTTAAATTATTCTGGAAAGGCGACAAAGGAGGGAAGGCCTCAGGAGTCTCCGCTGCTTGTCGGTAAAAATCCATTTTGGGTGGTAGCAAAGGAGTCCCCCAAACTTCCTCGTGGAATGACCTGGTTGCCGGTGCTCACTGCAGTCGCTCTTGTTGGCTGGATCGTGAAAGGGTTTTGTCAAAGTAGGCATCGTTCTCCATTAAGAGAGAGTCTTCCTGATCAGATCGAACTCCCGTAGCACTTTTGACGAAAGGTTGCGACTAAAGATCGCAGGATTTCTCGAAGGAATTGACATGCGGTTGTTGATTCTTTCAGATTCGCAACACTTATTGCACGGGAGATGCTATTCCGTAAGTCTTCAGTGAATTCCACGGGCTTGATTGCCCGTGGAATTCACCGAGATTTTCGTCATGGACAAGGTCCTCAGAGGAGCATCTTTTTGATCAAAGCAGGTACTAGATTCAAACACGAGGTAAGCAGATGAGAAGAGCCAAGATTTCAATTATTGGTGCGGGTAATGTTGGGGCCACGACCGCACATTGGTGTGCCGCTGCAGAATTGGGGGATATTGTTCTTCTAGATATCCCAGCAACAGAGGGTATGCCTGCTGGCAAGGCACTTGATCTCTTTCAAGCTTCACCGATTGTTGGTTTTGATTCAAAGATTACGGGAACAACAGATTGGTCCGATACGGCTGCCAGCGATGTTATCGTTGTCACTGCTGGAATTGCTCGCAAGCCGGGCATGAGCAGAGATGACCTGCTCTCTACAAATGCAAAAATTGTAGGTGACGTTGCGGAGCACATTAAGAACACAAGCCCCGATGCTGTCGTCATTGTCGTATCGAATCCGCTTGATGCGATGGTGCAGCGGACGTTTCAGGTACTTGGCTTTCCACCATCCCGTGTCCTCGGCCAGGCAGGTATTCTTGATACAGCAAGATATCGTGCATTTTTAGCTATGGAGTTAGGTGTGAGTGTTGAAGATATCACTGCGATTCTTCTCGGTGGGCACGGTGATACCATGGTTCCAATTCCAAGCTGCACAAGCGTGGGAGGTATTCCAGTAACCCAACTGATAGCAAGTGAACGACTTGATTCAATTGTTGAACGCACCAGAAAAGGTGGTGCTGAAATCGTTGGTCTGTTGAAGACGGGTAGTGCGTATTACGCTCCGGCTGCAGCATCTGCACAAATGGTTGAAGCTGTTGTGCGAGACAAAAAAAGGCTGGTCCCGTGTGCTGCCTACTGTGATTCTGAGTATGGAGTCGGCGGATACTTCGTCGGTGTTCCAGTCATTCTGGGTGGCAGTGGTGTAGAGAAAATAGTTGAACTTGCCCTTTTGCCAGATGAAAAAGTGGCATTCAATAAAAGTATCGATGCAGTTCGGGAACTTGTTGGCGCAATGGAGAGTCTGACGGCATAACAGAAGCCCCCAGCCTTCCCAGCCTTCCTCTGCCGGCTAGCTTCGCGAAAACTCTTCATTTTCACACGGAAATGCTGCCATTGCCCGGAGTGTGTGACTGCGTTAGAAACCTTCGACGTATTGCCATAAGTCGAATACCTTGTGGCAATGCGTTAGCAATCACGCTGTGTATTTTTGCAAAAGGTTACGCGGAGGATCTGGAATGGTGCATCAGTCGACAGTATTTCATTATGAATCCAATCATTGTTCACCAAGCAGTAGAGGCTCTTTGTGCAACGAGGTGAATCTCCCTTCAAGTGAACCAGAGCAACTGTTTTTACCAAGAGGGTATGAGTCGGGATACGATTACCCACTCCTCGTGTGGCTTCCACAGTCGGACGATGCTCACTTTGACTTAGGTCGCACGATGATGCGAATGAGTTTAAGAAATTACATTGCAGTAGTACCTGCTGACCCATCTGATTTGGAGAGTTGCTTTGAAGCTATTGACCTAACAATGAGTCGGTATAGCGTTCACTCTCGCAGAATTTATCTTATTGGTGTTGAGGAAGGTGGAGGGAATGCCTTTCGTTACGCTTGCCAAAATCCAGAGTCCTTTGCCGGGGTCGTCTCAGTGAATGGACAATTTCCTCTACGCGAGGGACTGCTCGGGCAGTTTGATCGTGTTCGTTCACTCCCGATGATGCTTTGTTGTGATGAAAAAACAAAAACGGGTGAGTTGCTGAATGATCGTGATGTAAATCAGACACTGCGACTATTTCATGCTGCCGGTGGACTGCTCTCGATGCGTGTCTATCGAAATAAAAGCACTGATGGGACTCAGCAGGTGTCCCTGGGAGATATGGTTGGTGATATTGATCGGTGGATTATGGACGAGGTTTGTCGCGTTCCAGAGGGTCAGATGACTGCTCTCGTCTAGTGAATATAGGCTCAAAGAATAAAGGCTTTACGATGAAAAAATCCATCTCGGCAGAACAATCCACAGGCGAGTGTGGTCAGTCACCAGTCTTACGAGGAATTGTCGAAAAAGTAGTCAGTGGCTTGCAGCGTCAGCATGCCGATTCAGGTGTGCCTTTGCCTCATGTGTCAGTTGACGTTCCTGATGCTCATAGGTTTGAAGGAAATGTTGTTGTTCTGGATCAGTTGCTCAACGTGTGGCTCTGCGATGCGGTTCGTGCTGCCGCTGGGAGTGCTGCAATGGCACGTACCGCAGAAGTTCTCATCACGAGTGTTGAGTATGCAGATTGCATTGAGATAGAAATTGCCGACAGCGGTCCCTCTCTTGTAGATCGCCAAAAGCTTAGTGGGGGTGTTGTTGGTCGTGTGCATACAGTTGCCCAGCAGAATTTGCTTGATCAGGTTCATGGTGACATACGGCTTGATGATTGTGCTGAGGGTGGCGTAGCGGTGACGTTACGGCTTCCAAAGGTGATTTCACAGCGTATGGTTGCTTAATTTTTTGCTTGAAATGGAGATTCCTGCATGGATGCAGCAATCGAAAATGTGTCAAAAATTCATTCTGGAGTCCGGCCGATTCAGGTTGTTGGATTCTGTCTTTTGTTGCTCGCTGCGGTAGCAGGTGGCCTGCTTATTGAGTTTCCGGAAAAAAAAGCAGGCGGTGAGGTTGAGTTGTTGGTTGGAGCGGTTCTTGGTCCGGCAGACCTTGCCGTTATCGAGGCTGTTTTTGATCGCTCCGGCCTTAATTCATATCGTGTGGATGATGGTCGGCTCTATGTAGATCGGGGCCAGCAGAGCAGTTATTTAAGGGCGGTTGTTGATGCGGGTGCTCTGCCTCCAGAATTTGGAGGCAGCCTGCGGCGAGCCGTTGAGAGCGACAGCCCTTGGCGGAGTAAGGAGACTCAGGCTGAGTTGGTGCGAGTTGCGACCCAGGAGGAATTGTCACTGGTGATTCGGACCATGCCAGGTATCGAACAGGCTGCAGTACTTTATTCGGGGAGTAATGCGGGTAGTTTATTTCGTGAGGGTAATGCCCGTGCGCAAACGGCAAGTGTGAGTATTCGTACACAACCTGAGTTAGAGCTTGATCGGCATCGTGTCGAGGCAATTCGGGTCCTTGTCGCGGCTTCGATTGCAGGTCTTCGCGTAGAGCAGGTGGCTCTGACTGATCTTCGAAGTGGAAAAGTGTTCGATGGTCCGTTGTTATCCGATGCTGAGTTCATTACTACCGATCCAAATCGAGCACGAGCTGTTGCGTACGAGCAGCATGTAACTTTAAAAATACGTCAGGCGTTGGCTTTTATTGCTGGAGTTGTTGTTGAGGTGAATGCCTCCGCTATTGAGCAAGTAGCTGACGGTAAAAAAGAAACGATAGTTCGTGATGTACGAGCGGCTGCTAACGTGCCTGCAATTGTGGGTGTTGGATTAGGTAGTGATCAGGGTGCCACCGATGTTGGACAAGTCGTCTACGTTTCTGTGGCAATTCCGGAAACGTACATTGACCGTTTGCGTGAAGAGATTTACGCAAACGTGGAAGACGCCGCGAGTGCTGAAATTGAAAGACTCCGGGCGCTCGTTGTTGGGCTTGTTCCTGCAACGGAACCTTGGGGTCGTGCTGTGGTCACAATAACTCGATATCCCGGACTTAGCGCTGCTAGTGCTCAAGGTGTGCAAGGTGCGTCGAATCAATCGAGTGCTGGTGAAGAAGAAGCCTCTCCTGCACCAACATATTCATTATCAATGTTTTTGCCAATTGGTTCGGAGTTGGTGATTCGATCCCTGATGAAAGGGAAGCTGATCGCGCTGTATGGCTGCTTGGCGCTTGGTTTGTCTGTGGTGTTTATGTGGTGGCCGAGGTGGCGAATGCCGGAACAGCAGTCGGATATGTCTGATGCTGGTCGCAAGTTGATTAATTGGGCAGCGATTCGACGTCCGCATCAGCATGAAGAGCAAGCGAAGGCGTAGTGAGCTCTATGAGAAATTTTCTATCCTACAATATGCTGTTGTGCAAAGTCATTTTTTCACTGGCATTGTGTATCTCTTCGCATGCTTTGCTCCTTGCAGATGAGCAAGATGCCGAAACTCCTTTTCATAGCAATTTTCCTAGCGTTGCCCTGTCTTTGGAAGAGACTTCAGGAACTCAGCCTTCTGGCGAATCGAATGCATTGTCGTTTGGCAACGACATAGCTTTTGATTGGAAGGCATGGGCCATTGTGGGTATTGCGGGAGTGATATTGGTTGGCGTCCGGCTGTTTAATCGACGAACTGAATTTAAAATACCGAGTGATGTGTTTGAGTTGCTTGGAGAATCAACGTTAGGCAATGGCCAAGCTGTGCGAATTGTTCGTTTCGGCCCTAAGACCCTCTTGGTGAGTGTGGGAAGTGGTGGGCCAAAGACACTTTCAGAACTAGACGATCCTTTGGCCACAGAGTGGATTGCTGCTGCCTGTCGTGGAGAGCAGACTTTGCGGTCTTCGGCCAATCGCCTGTCAGTTGACAATAATTCCAAAGATCCAAGTGGCTCCCAAGTTGTTGAGTCGGGCAGAAAGCAAGATATGACAAACTCTGCCAGTACGACTCATTCAGAGGTGGCGTAATGACTACCTCGACCTCCGCGTTGAAAAGACTGGTATTGGTCATAGGGCTGGCTATGAGTGCTTCAGCGATCCATGCTCAGGACGTTCAGCTTGAAGGAGGGAAGGTTGCTCCAGGTGCCGAAGACGGTCGTTCAGTCCTTGAAGAAGACACTGACGCACGTGTTTTGACCCCAAAGGCAGTTGAGTTGCCAGATAGTATTTCTGATATTTTGGATCGGCGGTGGGCTGATCGTCTGTTGCCGGCAGCAATAACTTTTGGCGTGATGAGTCTTGCGCCAGCTTTGCTGCTCATGACAACATGCTTTGTACGAATGTCGGTTGTTTTGTCACTTACGCGGCAAGCCATTGGTACTGCAAATTTGCCATCCACTCAAATTATTACATCACTGGCACTTTTTTTGTCTGCGCTTGTGATGTGGCCAGTTTGGACTACGGCCTATCAAGCAGGGGTTGAGCCTTACCAGGCTGGAGAGGTTTCTTTGCAGGAGGCTTTCGATCGTGGGAGTCTACCTATCCGTCGCTGGATGTCTCATCAGATAGAGGAGGCGGGTAACCGTGATACCGTTGCATTATTTCTCCGCCGACATCCAGACGGTATAAATCAAGTCGATAGTTACGACCAAATTCCTACAGAAGTGCTTTTGCCTGCTTTTCTTGTGAGTGAACTGGAGGTCGCGTTTATGATCGGCTTTCGAATCCTGCTTCCTTTTCTCGTGTTGGACTGTGTTGTTGCGACTCTTGTGGTTTCAACGGGCCTTGTCATGTTGCCTCCTACTATTGTGTCCTTGCCGTTGAAGTTGCTGGTGTTTGTAATGGCGGATGGCTGGTCTCTGGTTGTTCGTGGTTTGCTAGACGGGGTGTGCCTCAACACGTCATAGTTCAAGTTTGGTTTTTATGTTCTCTTTGTGAGCCAGAGGTTTGAGGAAATATTTTGCATGGCAGACTTTGATCTTGTTCCACTCGTTCGATCTTCACTTCTTGAAGGTGGGTTGCTGCTAGCTCCAGCTCTCTTGGCCGGCTTGCTAGTAGCCTTGGTTGTTGGGGTTTTGCAGTCGGCTACAGGAATTCATGAACCGCTTATTGGTATGGTTCCTCGGCTTGTTGTCATGGTGGCCGTCATGTTCTTGACTGGAGGGTGGATGATTGACAGGTTTGTCAGCCTGTTTCAGGTCAGTGTTCTTTCGCCCTAACAGTGTTCCTGTTCCCTGTATTCTCGGAGTGTGTTTTGCTCGTTGCTGAAACTCCAAGCACTGTTGGGCTCCTTGCCTTGTTTACAGAATCATCGATATTTGTTTCTATTGGTGTGCTGGCCCGCATAGCAGGTGTTCTGCTGAGTGGTGGTTTACGGATGTTTCCGGGTGGAACGGTCCATCTCAGGCTTGCACTACTTTTTGTTCTCGGTTTTGCTGCTGCACCAGTAGCAATTTCAGTGTCACAAATTCATGGTGTCGTTGAGCAATCGTTTGTACCAATGGTATTTTCAGAGTTGCTCGTTGGTTGTTGCCTTGGTATCACGGTCAGTTTTTTCGTGGGCGTTTTCGAGGCTTCCGGAAGTGTGCTTGCGAGCGTTGCAGGGCTTAACTGGGCAGATGCTTTTACCCCAGGTGGCAGTGGTGGTCCTGGTGTCGCGCGTCTTTGCGGATGGATGGGCCTTGCTTCATTTGTTGTTGCCGGTGGTCAGCAGTTGGTAGTTGCTGGACTTGTTGATAGCTTCCTCCAACTTCCAGTAGGAGCACTTGCTCAATCAAGTGACTTGTTAGGACTACCAGTTGTGTTGAGGTTGATTGAGTTGCCATCGCTTTGTTTGCACATGGTGCTCATGATCGCTGCTCCACTTCTTGTTGCCGTAATGACAGCGCACCTCACTGCAACAATCTGTATGCGTTCAGTTGATACCTCGCCCGGACCTGGAGTTCTTCAAGGTATTGCTGCTGCTGTAATGCTCGGTGGACTAATCGTTGGAAGTCAGCAGTGGGCAGGCAATTCAGGGGAGTACCTGCGTACACCGTTTGAGGCTGCCTTTAAATTATCAAATCCTGTAGTCCTTCGTGGCACACTATTTGATCTGAAGGAAGATGGGCAGATCGATGAGTGAAAGCCAAGATCGAACCCTGCCAGCTACGCCACGACGAAGAGAAAGTGCTCGTAATAAGGGGCTTGCTCCAAACGCTACTGCATTGGGTTGGCCTGCGATGGCAGTAGTGGTCTTGGCAGTGATGCCAGTTTGGTATCGCACGACTGCTTCAGCTACTGTTTCTGCAATTGAAAATATTCAAATGACAGGGAAGGGAGGAAGTTCGTATGAGTTGTTGCCGATCATTTTTCCCACGGTTGTCGTGGTCATGCTTGCTCTCGGAGTTTTGATCATGGTTCGCACGTTTTTTGATGGAGCTGCATGGCGGCTCGACCGTTTGGCATTCCGGTTCGAACGGATTGATCCGAAGGTCGGTTTGCAACGTATTGTATCCAAAGGGACTGTTGTTCGGGCCGTGACATCTTTTGCTGGTTTAGCAATTCTCGCATCGGCTGCTTGGTTATTATCAGGCTCGGTCGTTGTTGTTCTGGGTGATTTTGTAGTGCAGCCTGGTGCTGATGAAGGGCAGGGTAGTGGGCTCTTATTTACAGCAGTAAATTACCTGTGGGGTATGCTGATGGTTGCAGGTATTGTTGCTGCCGCAGATTGGTGGCTTCAACGATTCCGTTTCGAAAGAAAAATTCGAATGACCCCAAGTGAGTTGCGGGAGGAGTTGCGGGGTTTGCGTTCTGATCCCAAAGTTCGGTGGCAGCGTAATGGAAGGTGAGTATTAAACTCGCAATTCACTATCGCCAGTTCGCTCGGGGCAATTCTTCAGTGCTTCTTCGACTGGGCCGTCAAGAAACTCTTCAACTTGCACACGAGCACGTCCTTCAAGGCCCTCGATTGTGAGCGCAGCGTGCAAGTCAACGTCTTTGAAAAGTGGGTCTGCAGCAAGTCGCTCAACGAGATCATTGTCGCGGCCATCACGAATACCTGCGGTTGCTGCATGACTATGGCGGCGAATGGCTTCGTGTAATTCTTGCCGATCACCTCCTGCTGTTGTAGCAGCCATTAAGAGCCGTTCGCTTGCTAGGAAGGGAACGTGCTGTTCAAGATTGCGACGAATGGCTCCAGGGAGGACAACAAGTCCACCGGCAATGTTTGAATATATTAAGAGCACTGCGTCTGTGGCCAGGAAAGCCTGTGGGAGTACGAGCCTACGAGGGGCTGAGTCATCGAGCGTTCTCTCGTACCATTGCACCGCGGCAGTCTGGCTTGCCGTCTGTTGAAGACCCATGACGAAACGACTCAAGCCGCACATTCGTTCAGCTCTCATTGGGTTTCTCTTGTAGGGCATTGCGGATGATCCAACTTGATCAGTTTCAAAGGGTTCTTCAAGTTCACCCCAAGCTGCTGCAATCCTCAGGTCATTTCCAGCTTTATGAGATGATTCTGAAATTCCACCAAGAGTTGTTAGAACCTGGGAATCAATTTTTCTGGGATATGTTTGCCCAGTCACAGGAAATGATTTGTCAAAACCTATTTTTTTTGAAACAAGTTCATCAAGTTGTCTTACTTTTGCATGATCGCCATTGAATAATTCGAGAAAACTGGCTTGAGTGCCAGTTGTTCCTTTCACACCGCGTGCACTGAGAAGTAAACGTCGATGGTTAATTTCCTCAAGATCGAGTAGGAGGTCGAGAATCCAGAGGCAGATTCTCTTTCCTATGGTAGTTGGCTGGGCTGGTTGTAAGTGCGTACGACCAAGACAAATCACCGCCTTTGTTTCCCGAGCTTTACTCGCTAATTTTTCAATAACACCGGCTAACCGGCCCGCTGTAAGATCGAGTGATTCACGAATTAAACAGAGGTCTGTATTGTCTGTCACGTAAGCACTCGTTGCTCCCAAGTGCATGATCGGCTTGGCTTCAGGGCAATCGTCTCCGAAAGTATGAAGGTGCGCAAAGACATCGTGACGGGTCTGCTTTTCATAGGCGGCTGCTTTTACAAAATCAATAGTGTCGAGATGCGCTCTCATCTCATGAAGCTGCGATGGTGTTATTGGTAGCCCCATCTCAGCTTCAGCCTCAGCGAGTGCTAGCCACATTCTGCGCCAGAGGCCGTATCGATGCCTATCACTCCATATATAGGCCATTTCTTTTGAGGCGTAACGATCGGCAAGTGGATTACTCCAGCGTTCAACTTCGTCAGCTTGCTCATGTTTTGAATCTTCAGACATCATTCACTTTCATTGGGAATACGTTTTGTTATTTATTTTCTAACTGCTTTCCAGCCGATGTCGACATCAGGCAGAAGAAACGCTCAATAGCTAGCCTTGCTCGCAGGCCTCGAGAAGATTCTGCTTTCAGGGAGCGATCCAGAGACTCCAGCCACTTTGGAAGTTCCTGACATCGGTGACTGCCAAGATTCCGTAACGCAAACTCAGCCTGGCTTAGGGCTTTTGGCCAACTTGCGACCCCAGCTTCCTTGAGTGCTGCCCCAAGGCTCGTTGGACGATCAGGTCCTCTCAGTAATCGTGCCGCAGTCGAATAACGTCGGAGTACGGTAGCCGCCTGGGCGGTCAAGCCTATGGGGCTTTCGCCAGCATCAAGTAGACCGTTGAGTAGAGAAATAGCTTCGGTGGTGCGACCTGCTGCTGCTGCATCAACCATCTCCCAAACAGTTCTTTGGTGCCCCATGCCCTCAAGTGAATCGACCATCTCAGGAGGAAGCGACCGCTTGCCATCCAGTGGCAAAGCTGCAGCAAAGGTTGAGAGCGCCTGATCTATCTGGCCTAGTTCATTACCGAGTCGTTCTAGTATTGTACTCGCTGTGACAGCAGGTAATTGAATAGAGTAAATCTGCGCAGCCCATTTTTGGAGCCAACCAGTCAGGTCAAAACGGGGTGGTGTAGAAGTTGTAATAATTAAGCCATGTTGTTGAACAGCTTTAGCTAGTCGTGTGTTCGAAGGAAAGCTTCGAACTTCCAACACAAGAAACCCACCATTCCCAGGACTTCGACCCGCAAAGTTTTCAAGAATTTCTCGATGTGACGAGACAAAGCTATCAGCCCGTCGAACGGTAGCGATTCTTGCTGCCGTACTGAACATTGGAACGGTTGCTACTTCGTCAAGAATATCTCTCGGGTCGGGCTGGTCTTCTCCCGAGAATTCTCGCCAAGCCCAAGATTCATCATCTTCTTCCGAATGAATGCATTTCCGCAGACGGGACAAAATATGCCGATTCACAAACTGATCATCACCAACCAAGACAACCATTGAGGGCTTGTTTTCTGGCTCGACGATGAGGCCTTTCAGACTCTTTTTGTCGAGGAGCAGGTCGAGTCCTAGCACTCCTGCTTTTTTCTTCGCCACTGGCGGTCTCCCTTGGGATCATCAGAAAACTTGGGATCGTCAGAAAATTAACTCACGTATTGTAGCGAGATTGAACGAAAAAAACCCACTACAGCAGTTAAAGTCTGCCAAGGAAGTAATCCGCCTCAGATTGAGAGCATTGATCTTTAGGGGGCCTTGCCTGTAGTGGCTCGTGGGCTCCCAAGTGTGCCAACAAATCGGGCAGTTCGAAGAGTAATCGGCTCTTGTGTGATGCTTTCACCCACATTTCCGGCTGCATCAGGCATTTCAATTCGCACATAGACACGGCTTGGTAAAGAGCGATGTGGCTTCCAGTTGTAATGTCCACTGGCAGCTTGGTCAGACGCAATAGTTGCCCAAGGGCCCGATCTATGAGGAGAATAAGAAAGCCGAACGCGGTCTGGAATTGCTAAGGGGTCTTCGAATGAATAATGAATTTCAAAAGCATCAGAAGCACTCTTTTTAACCGTTACGACATCTAGGCTTGTAGCCTGAGGTGGTGTCGAATCAATTCCAATCCAGGTTGACGGTGACGCACCTGCCCGTGGAGGGATCGGTGTACCGGGAACGTCTCGAACAATCTCTAAGCGGCATCCAAAAAGCCCTTCCCCAGAAAACTTGACATCAATTGGGCTCGTGGTGTCTTTGTCGACCGCGAGTCGTTCCCAAGAGTGTCCCCCATCTTGTGTACTCCAAAGTTCAACCCGGAAAGGACCTTGCAAATCTTCGGGGACGTTAAAACTGTACTCCCAGCTAAAGCTCTGTACCCGCATGAGATGAAGTGGGCTGCCTCGGTATTCTGCAACAAACCCTGTTTCTTGGTTTTGTGATAACTCCGGATGTCGCAGTTTTTCTTTTATAGCAGCTGCCAGTGTTGGTGATGATATTGTAAGAAGAGGGTTTTTCTTAGCAACTTCGGTTGTATTTTTTGTTGTGTTGGTTTTTATTGTGCCGGATTGTGTGGGCGAAGGTTGAGCAGAGCCAACAGGTTCACCGCCGGACCATGATGTGCCAAGGGTAGGCTCCCAACTCATGTCTGATTTCTTGCCCTGTGGACGATTCTGCAGCATTACAGACTTTGTTTGGTGATTATTGCTGGGGCTTGATCCGGCTAGTCTTGATCCGGCTAGTGGTGATGGGAGTGCTGGCGCTGTTATTTCATTTGCAAGATCTGCTTGTGATACCTGCGGGTCGCTAGGGAGCATTGAGAATTGCTGGGTTGTGCGATGGCCAGCAGCATCTGCAACAGAAATCTTCACTGTAAGGTTGCTAACATCCTGTCCAGCCCACCAGATTTCTTCACCGATCAGATGGGCGGGGGAACTTCTTGAAAGGACTGGTTCCGTGGCAATTGTTTTCCAATCACCATCAAGTTGACGGTATTGGAACAGAATAGAATCAAGATTAATGGAGTCATCTACGGCGGCGTAGCGGCAAAGTATCTCACCATCAGATCCTTTCCAAGCACGTCCCGTCAGGCGAGGTGCTGCTGCATCGACAAGAACTCTCGCGTCCGGTCCCTCGCTACCACGAGATCTATTTTTACGATCAATTGCGCGAATGCGAAACCAATACTCTCCATCGGTATCAGCTTTAAATGGGATCGATGCGTTGGGTGGAGATGTGGAGCCCGCTGCCCTCCAGGAAAGGCCGAAATCAGTGGAGACATTCATTTCCACTTTTTCTACGGTGGCGTCGGGAGTATCTGGTTTTGGCAGGCGGAATGGGATAGCAAACTGCCGTTGGGTTGTTCGAACCAGTTCCGGAAGTGAGGCTGCGTTTTCTGGTCTGGTAGCCGAAAAAGCCTCAGAAAAACCTCCTTTTAAACAGCAAAAGAGGAATAACAACACGCTTAAACGAGATGTATTCATAGATTTCATGAATCTTTCCAAATCTCCGTACATTGGCCTCACAATCGATATCGGCCATTTGTTTCCGAAAATCGTGCTTTTCCGATACAAATGGATAGGAGCATCGACTTCTCGTACTCGAAGCCGTAGTCGTCGAAGCCTGGGCAGGACAGTTGGTCCGCGGCGGCAGGGGCGACTAGGAGGGTGAGGGCAGAGTGAGGGTAGGGTGCGAGCTAGGAGGGTGAGAGCTAGGAGAGAACAGTGGTGAACATTCTGCGGTCGATATGAATATGTAAGACGTACTGGTTTAGGGTGAAATTTGTAATTCGACAAAAAGGTAGTTTTTTTGGTTTCGTTGCTGATTAATTCGTTGATTCTTCTGGCTGTTGTTGTCAGTGGGATCGTTGTTATCGTTCTGATCCGTGAAAAACTCCAAGGAACTGGTACCGGTCGTGGCGATTGCGACGAAACTTGGGAGCAAAAGCTGGCTGAATATAAAAAACTGCTGGATAGAGGTGTGCTGGAAGAAGATGAATACCGAAGAATAAGAACACTCAACGATCCTTTTCCTAAGGACGCTGAGAATATACCCAAGACGTTGCCCGTCATATCAAAACGAGCAACAGGAGAGGACAGGAGAATTTAAATAGATGCCGACCGGAAAAGATGCAAATGGAATTGGACGTCGCGGGGCCGGCGGTACGACAAAAAAAAATGCCTTCTGTTCATTCTGTAGGAAAAGCTATCGCGATGTAGGGCCGCTTGTTGAAGGTCCCGGAGATGTTTACATCTGTGGCGAGTGTATTGAGTTATGCCAATCTATCTTAGATCAAGAGAAACGCAGGAGAGGGACTAGCAAACAACTCTTCACATCAATTCCGGCACCACGAGAAATCGTAAGCCATCTCGACCAGTATGTTATTGGACAACATCACGCAAAGAGAGTTCTCTCTGTAGCTGTGCACAGTCATTACAAGCGACTGATGATTGGAGCTGAAGGAGGCGACGTTGATGTTGAAAAATCCAATATCTTGCTCATGGGGCCAACAGGCTGCGGGAAAACGCTTCTTGCAAAGACTCTTGCCAAGCTTCTCGATGTTCCGTTTGCCATTGGTGATGCAACTACTTTGACAGAAGCTGGCTATGTTGGTGAAGACGTAGAGAATCTCTTGCTGAAATTGCTTAGCGCCGCCGACTTTGATGTCGAAGCTGCTCAGCGAGGTGTTTTATACATTGATGAAATTGATAAGATTGGCAAAACAAGTCAGAACGTTTCGATAACTCGTGACGTGTCTGGAGAAGGCGTGCAGCAGGCGCTTCTTAAAATGTTGGAGGGAACAGTAGCAAATGTTCCACCGCAGGGTGGGCGCAAGCATCCTGAGCAGCAGTACCTACAGATAGACACCTCAAACATTTTATTCATTTGCGGTGGAACGTTTGTCGGTATGGAAAAAATTATTGCTGGTCGGCTTGGGAAGCGGACTATCGGTTTTGGCCAGTCAAGCAGTATTGCTGCTGACCCAGATGTTGCAGAGTTGCTACCGCAGATTGATTCGGATGATATTTTAGAATTTGGTTTAATACCTGAATTGGTTGGCCGGCTTCCTGTGATTTCTTCGCTAGGGCCATTAAGCGCAGAAGCTCTTGTTCGAGTGCTGCAGGAACCTCGGAATGCGTTAGTGAAGCAGTATCAAAAACTCTTTGAAATGGAGGATTGCAAGCTTGAGTTCACCGACGATGCATTGCTTGCAATAGCTCGCCGAGCTCTTAAGAAAGAAACTGGAGCACGTGGGCTGCGATCAATAATGGAAGATGTAATGCTCGACGTCATGTTCGATCTTCCGGACAATAGAGGAAGTCGGTATCTCATTGAAGCGGGACATGTTGATAAGAAACAGCCGATTCTTCCATCACCTGAGGCACGCCCGAAAAGTGCATAACTGAGGACTTAGTGCTTTTCAGCGAGTCGAATAAGTGCTTCGATGCCTCGCTCAAGCATGTGGTCTGAAACGGTGTATGAAATACGAAAGTGAGTATCAGCACTGCCGAAAACAGTTCCCGGTACAACAAGAAGCTGCTCTTGTTCAACAGCATTTTCGGCAAACATTGTTGCTGAACCGCCCGGTGCTTTCGGGTAAAGGTAAAAAGCTCCTCCGGGATGGATGAAATCATAGTGGCCCCGAAGGCCCTCAATAAGGCGGTCCCTTTTTTTTCGGCAAGTATCAAAGGCTTCTGACATGTCGCAATCGGCTGCAGCTAGTGCCGCCCATTGACCGACCTGTGGCGAGCAGACGAACGTGTATTGCTGTAGTGTGATGCAAGCATCAATTATTTCCGCTGGACCATGCATGTAACCGACTCGCCATCCAGTCATCGCATGCGTCTTTGAGAATCCGTCGAGGATGACCGCATTCTGGCTGCATGATGCTGCAGAAATAAAGGGACGGTCGTAGCAAAACCCGCGGTAAAGCTCATCGCTGATAAGCGTGATATTATGGGTGTCTGCTAATGCCGCAAGTTTCTTCAGAGTCTCGGGTGAAATAACTAAACCTGTTGGATTGTTTGGGCTATTCAACAGGACCGCACGAGTCTTAGGTCCGATGCGGGAGGCAACTGCATCAATGTCTATTTCGAAACTTGGAGCGGTGTCGATTGCGACACAATGTCCCCCTAGAAATTCTATAAGCGGTCGGTACATCACGAATGCCGGCTCGAAAATAATGACTTCATCACCAGGATCAATAATCGCCATAAGTGCGAGAACTAATGCTCCACTTGATCCACTCGTGACGCACAGTGATCGATCATTTTGGCCACTTTGTTTCTGCACCTCATTCGCTATGAGTCTACGAAGTTCTGGTATTCCTTGAGTGGCAGTGTAGCCATTTTTGCCACTGATTGTGGCTTCGCATGCAGCCTTACGGGCGACCTCCGGCATCTCGAAGTCAGGCTGACCGATTGAGAGATTGATTGGATCTTCGAGTGTCTGCATCAACTCGAAAACACGTCTAATTCCAGACGAGTCAAAACGGGCCGCTCGACGCGAAATAAGTGGTCGATCATCTCCAGAAGAATCGTTCACCGAAAGTCAATTGCCTCTCGTACTTGAAGAATTTTTAAACAACTCGTCCAGTAGTTCGCCGAGTCGTTCACCGCGGGCATTAAGGCTCACGACATTACCATCTTTGCCAATGAGGATTACGGTAGGGATACCACTTATTCCATAATATGTTGCAAGGGGATGCTGCCAATCCGAACCCTCTGAGGTCTCAAAAAGAATTGGCCATGGGATGTTCCTGTCATTAACAAATTTTTCAAGAGCGTCTCGGTCTTGGTCTAAGCTAACTCCAACAACTTCAAAGCCTTGCGAACTATATTTTTCGTATGCCTCAAGGACGTTTGGTATTTCTGCAATGCAAGGGCCACACCAGGTTGCCCAGAAGTCGACCAGAACAACTTTTCCAGCAAGTGTGCTTTGGTCAAACGGTTTTCCGTTGAGTAAAGTGCCAGTTATCTCCATTGGGTTTCCCGGAAGAGAAAGTCGACGGAGTGTTCCCTGGAAGCTTTCTGCCATTTGCTGAATACTCTCGTTTTCACTCTTTTGAAAAAGAGGGCCGAATGTTTCGTAAGCCTGTTTTGACAAAGCCTCACCACCCGGCAGGTGCTCAAAGGCGCTTGCGAGTTGCATGGCAAGACCAGCCGTTGCGGTATCGTTTGGATTGGCAGCTAGAAGTGCGCCAGCTTGTTGAATAACAGCCGGTGCCTTTGCAAGGTCTCGCGTTGTGAAGAGTTCTTGTGCCTCCTGCACGAGTAGAAGACGTTTTGCTTCTGTCGCCAGGGCAGGGGAGGGCCCCTCGATCAGGCTTGTAGCGAATGTCTGCAGATTCGAAGAAGCAGTTGTATCACCGAGTCGACTAAGCATCATAAGGCTTTGTAGCTTTGCTTTTGCAGCTTCATCAAAAAGATCATCAGAACTTTTTAGTTGCGAAAGCGCTCGGTCGGCAGCTTCTGCCGTAGCAGTTGCAATTGCCTGCATTGATTTCATCATTTCTTCACGAGACGAAGGTTGTGCAGCGACTTGTCTAATCGTTCGGATGTAGTCGAGCATCTCTTCAGGAGTTCCTTCCGGCACAGGTGGAATTCCTGCCGCGACTGTCTCTGGCTGTTTGCCTGTCTCTGGCTCAGCTGATAAAGCGAAGCTGCTGAGGTTTCCTGAAACGAGTAGCAATAATATCGAAAGACTAAGTACGCTGAAAAAACGAGTCATCAGAGGAGCCTCTTTTGAGTCTGAAAAGGGGTTGCTGTGCAAAAGGATTGGCTAGATGACAATCCTGACACCGCCTAGCCTACTCCGAGACTGTCCGCTTCGGCAATTGATACTGGAAAGATTGCGTCAGGAACTTCAAAAAGCCTATCGAAGAATTGTTCGTATGCGAACAAAGCCACTTTCTCCGGAGCCAAGAGTGGAACTTAGCTGCCACGATATTGATGTCGTTCCGTCATCTTCTTGGGTCGTTTTTATCTCAGCGGGAATGCTCGAAGCGGCTGAGGATTCAATGAGTTGCAGACGTTGCGGTAGGACATCCATAATTACGATATCAGTGAGCGGTACATCTCCCGAATTTAAAAAAGCAATGGTGAAATCGATTTCCTCACCAATTCGTGCTGAATCACTTCCAGACCTTTTGCATAAAGCCAGTTCAGCTCGTCCCAGTGACTCAACGCGAAGTATCGCAATGCCTTGGCTTGAGGACGTAACGTCGGCCTGCTGATCATTGAACACCGCGTTGGCCGCGGTCAGTCGAGTCCAGGCGATTGGGATGTCGACACCAACAGACTCTGCAATTGCTTCCTTTCTTTTTGCAGCATTGATGTGAGTGTCGTAAATGCTTTCACCAGGCTTTGCTTGGCCGAGTGATTGGTTGGGTAGCATGGCAGCATCCACACCGAGTGGACCGGAGCGCTCCTCGACTGCAATGCCAGAGTTTGATTTTCTAGCCATGTGTAAACTTGTTAACTGGGCTGTGTTGCTTGTGGGCTGTTGCGTGACTTGGCTTGCCAGACTTCTATCATTTGAAAGGCCAGCCGGTCCCTGAGGAAGTGACTCTTCGTGTATCTGGGTGATGTTCCGAACACTTCCAAATCGTGGAGCATAAATACACTGACAGTTGGAATGAGTGACGCATGATGAAGAAGCAGCACGAGTGTCATCGATGTCAACGCCATCGTCTCTTCGGTAACGTGCTACGGTGTCGCCAGCCGAGAGGCCTTCGAATTCAGTGCGACCAATCGCCTTTGCAGGCTCAAAAGAATCTCCTCCATTACAAATGAGTGGAGGCAAGATTGCTGGAGTGTTTACGGCATATGGACGGACCTGATACTCAACACACTCACATGCAATGTCGGGTAATGAATGTGCAGAGCTCGAAGGGGGGGCGGCCGGGATCAGAGTCGGTGTGAGCCCTAAAACTAAAAAAAATGCAGACACTTTTTTCGGAATTGACCAGAGATGATTTCGATACAAAAAAGTCATTTGTATTTCTGCAATGAATTAAAAGGTAGGCGATTGCCAATCCGCAATTCGGCAACCGGTTGGCCAAGAGTGCTTGCAACGGATAAGCAACTGTCGCCAGGCTTTATATCGAACCACCTGTCTGCGAAAACATCAGAAGATTCAGGTTCGTTTGAGACATATACAACACGTTGGACATGGTTGCCCGAGAAGGCCTGAATCAGATCATCTTCATCGATCACAATCTCGATCGGGAATCGCCATTTTTGTCCCCGTGGTGTCACCAGTGATGATAAAACTCGAAGAGATGGATAAAGCTCGTCTGTAGGGCGGTGACGTAGCCCCGAAATTTTCAGTCGATAGGTCTCTCCCGGTAGTAAACCGAGTCGTACCGGGAGTGGATAGGCTGCCGCCCAACCAGCTTCCGTTTGAACTGAAACAACAAGGCCTTCAGGGCCTCGTAGTTCGACAGGCTGTTGTTGAGATGATACTCCTTCCAGACGGGGACCGAACTGCGGGGGGCGGTGACTGCCAATCGCTCCCGGTTCTGCCAACACGGCGATTGGTTTCTCCAACTGTAGGCCTTCAATGTCATCAGCTTGGGCTACTGTCATTGTCAGGACTACTGTGGCAATCGCCGGCATTCCGCCAAATTTCCGCAGCGCGGACCCTGTCTGGATGGAAGTATCAATTTTGAACATGACTTTTTTGTAAATTCTTTGTCTGTCTACCGAATCGAGTGCTTTGTCGAACAGGCTGTCTCTTGCATCTTTTCTAGTTATTAGAAGTTTGGTTATTAGAAATTCGGTGGTGCTGGAGGGCAGGAACAATCATGGCGGCCACATCCGCTGCAGATGGCTGCTGCTCTAGCATCTGGATCTGGACCACCGTTATCGACCCAGCGAGTGCGATCTTCACGAGGTTGCTTGAGTTGTATATGCGGGACATCCGATCGCTCCGAAATGTAGGCACGGGAGGCAGGTTTTGGATAACTCAGCCCAGGAGCCTGCTGCACATGTAATTTCAGCTGTTTTGTTGGCCCCGGAATACTCGTACGAGTGTGATTGGTAATCGTGTGCTTCTGAAGACCGGCCGGACCACCTAGAGGAATATGTGGAGGACCTGGCAGTCCTATGGGTGTCCCAGTGATGGGCATCCCGTAGCTTGGTGCCGTCATTCCTGCAACAAAAGCAGGTGGTAAACGCCCAGAATTGTCACCACAAGGTTTTCCTAATGGAATCCCTGCTACGGCTTGAGGAACTCCACTGACTGGTACGGCTCCTTGCATCACGACAGACTCTAAGTCTTTATTGCCAATTCGAATGATTGCCAAGATTGAGCCTCGGCGATCGGCTTCGACGACAGGGTCAATCCCTGGATCGAGGCGTGTGCTCACAAGGGTTTCTACACCTGCAACAGCCAGTTCTTGATAATCCGGGTCGGGTAGATAGACAACTTTCGTGACAAAGTTTCCTGTGGTTACCTGATCAAGGTCTTCATCAGTGAGTTGAACAGGAACCGTATTGTGTGCAATAAATGCTGAAGTTCTTGGAGTTGTCGGTGCAACCTCGAGCGTTGGATATAATTCAGTTCCTTCTCTACCTGGAATATTTGTGAGCTTCAATCGATAGATAGCGCCCTGTGGAAAATCGTATCGGCCAGGTGCAACCAGTGGGCTGGAGTCAAAGCCTCCCGCAGTTGCAACATCCCAGCGAACCTGCATGCCATCTGGTCCCAAGAAGCCTACCTGGGACAGCGGCAACCCGGTTCCGATAAGAGGCGTCATTCCATCTGGTAGTGGCCCGGTGACACCACCGCCAGCCATGTATTCTTCATAACCGACAGGTGCAATAATTCCTGGTCCAGGGCCATCAACCCCAGGTCCGGGGTGTGCAAGCATTTGAGGTGGAGGCAGGATATTAGTCTGTGGCTGAGGACCAACTCCGACGTTCGCTATCCCAGAGAGCGGGGAATTCGCCGGTATATGGCAGCCAGCCAATGCTGTTGCCAAAGAAAGCCCAATGAATTTTGTAGCACAGATATTGAATTTCACTTCAGAGTCTCCAGCTTTACGAACCGGGTGAGTTGGTGTTTATCGTTGTTTTGTAGTAGCCGAAAATTTCGGCATGTGCCTTTTGTTTTTCTTTTCATAGACTCCCGATATCTCGACAACAGAGAATTTCTGTGTGTTGATAATCAGTGCTTTTTGTTTGTTCGACTTTCCAATACCGAAATCTTTGGAAAAACCCGTAGAAATTACGAAATTGGTAAATTTTGCCCGAAGTTCCCAGGTGTTTTACTCAGAACCTAAACGCTTTGTACGAAGAGTTGTCTTGCTGATAGCCCTGGGAACGTTTTCGCCTTTTGGTGGGAATTGCATGTCTCAGGAGACTGCAGGGAATAGCGTCTATCAGCAGCCAATGAGTCCGGGCTTCAGCCAAGGTACGGAATCCGTGTCGTCCAAGAAGCAGGCCGAGAGGCTGGTTTCTACAATGCTTTCGCGGCTTGGTCGTGTGGAATCCGTGTCGGCTCGAATCAGGCAGCGTACTCGATCAAAAGACATGGTCGTTGTTGGAACAGGGCGGTACTTGCAGCAGGGCAGGGGGATAGATCAACAATTTCGTTTTGAGGTCGTCAATAAGGCGGACACAGAAACATTTGAGTTTTTAGAAGTCTCTGATGGGCTTTCTTTTTGGCAGTTTAGGAAGAATGCGGACAATCCGGTGCAGTTGGCACGAGTAGATATTTCGCAAGTCCGCACAAAACTTGAAGATTTTGGTATCGAGAAAGATCAAGCGGTTGCACCATATCTAGGAGGATTGCAGCGATCACTTGCACTTCTTAGACGCTATTTTCGATTTGAATCAGCTGAGAAAGATTCACTTGAGGGTCTGCCGGTTTGGCGAGTGGCCGGTCAATGGAATACAACCGTCTTAGCATCGATACTTCCGCAACACATAATGCCACCAGACGCTTTAGAGGGTGGCGTCGTGAAGGTGCCTGACGGTATGCCCTGCTCAGTAGAGCTGATCATAGGAAGCGAACAATTGTTTCCATTCCGAATAACGTGGAATGCTTTAGGCGACAGAGGCGAGATTGAACCGATGTCGATATTAGAACTTTATGAAGTAAGACTAGAGGGATCTATAGACTCAGCTGCCTTTGTGTATAAGCCTTCATCAGAGGGTCTCGTTGATAAGACGGAGCAGGTCGTTCAACAGATCCAACCACTTCGGCAGTAGAGTCGATTTTCATCGTGAATTAGGGCGTGAATAACCTCGTGTTGCTGTTGCGTTATGGAGAACCGGCCTATCCTTTAAGTAGAGTTCGGTCCGTTTGAAGTATCGGTGGAGCCGCATCATGTTTAAGGAGAATCAATGGAGAAGATATTTTCATCTGTAGCCATGTTCGCTGTCGCACTCATGCTCGCCACTGCCGGGCTTGGCTTGTGGCTGGGTGATCTTCATGGGCAAACAGACCAAGCAATTCTTCGATGGGGCACGGTGCATCGGCTTTCCGGTATCCTAGCCGCGTTAGTGGTTGTGCTCGTGAATAGCATGTCGGTGACGTATTTTATTGGCACTGGTCGCTGGTGCCGAGAGGTTGTGGAGACGTACCGTCTGCCGGATATATTCATTCTTCGCAGTAAAGCAATAAAACGGCGTTCCTTTCCGTTTGCGTTATTTGGGATGCTCAGCATTATCGGTATCGTAGCGTTGGGTGGTGCAGCAGATCCTGCTGCGGGTCGAAGTGGAAGTGAGGCGTGGGTGACACCGCATCTTATTGGAGGAATAGGCTTAGCAGCCTTTATTGCTTTTTGTTTTCAGGCCCAGCGTGCAAAAATTTCTGAACAGCAATTGCTTATCGAAGATGTTCTTGGAGAGGTACGGGCAGTCCGACAAGCCCGTGGTTTAGATGTTGATCTCGAGGAGCCTGCTGTGGCTTCATCAACCTTATGAGTGACTTTCAATTTTTATCGCGAATCAATAAGAACATTACTCGTCGTGACTAGATTATGCGGATGGCTTGTTTGTTCGAGTTGAGTTATTACGCACGCCAAGGCAATTCCAATTGCAAGAGCGATAGTCAGAAGAATGCGATCGTGACTATGAAATTGCACCTCAGGTAGCAAATCAGCAGCAGCGATGCAAAGGAATGCACCCGCCGCCAATGCAAGTGATGCACCAGTAATCGTTGACTGGAAATCACCAAACACGTTAATTCCTAATAAAAAGATGATCGCGCCCACGGGGACTGCAAGAGCATAGAAAAAGTTCAGCCCGAGTCGAGCATTCTTGGATAGCCCTGAGCCAATCATGAGCGTTGCAATGATCCCAGCATCGAAAGGCTTGTGAAGTAAAATTGCAAGGAAGGTTGCGAGTCCGGCGAGCCAGGTAATGCCGTGTCCGATGTCTGAGTTAACGGCTGCAGCGAGTGCGGCGCCATCGGCAAGGCTGTGAAGTCCGAGCCCAATAAAAGCGCCACTCCATCCCCATTGGCTTACACCTTGTTTGTGGTGCCTCGGGTCAGGAGCATGCCCATGCAAGCGATCATGCTCAGTGGGATCATGGAGGCATGTGGTGCTGCTTTCACAGCCATCGGCAGTATGGTGCGAATGCGCATGAAATGCTCGCTCAAGCAGAAACATGACGAAAAAACCAAATAGAACCCAGCTCATTGTCCTGTCAATTCGCTGATCGAGTTCGAGGTATGCGTGAGGGATCATATGTAGCATTCCGACTCCAAGTAAGACGCCACCAGTGAAGGAGAGTAAAACTTGTAGTCTACGGTGGCCAAGTGTCAGGAAGCTGACAGAAACGCCGCCTGCAAATGCTGCAATGCTGATGAGGGCGAGGTATACAACAAGCAGTGGTTGCACGCCTGAACCGGTGAGGCCTATTTCATTTATTGAAGGAGCCATGGGGCTGAATTCTTTCTGAAATAGTAGGGTCTCTAGCAGCATGGGATTTCACACGCTGTGCATGATCTAACAGGATCAGGAGACAAGCAAGAGGACGTCCTCGTAACGCCCAGTGCAGAAAGTGGCCATTCACCGTCTATAGACCGGTTGAGTTGAAGGGTAGGTAGGATATTGAATGGCGGCCTGTTCCACCTGTTGACGAACCACAGATAGATTCTCATTGACAGCGGCGTCACTCGCAGCCAAGGCTCCAAGAATAATGACAAGGAGGTACGTCACAATATTGGCCCACGCTTCGTTGCCCATGAATTTTACAGCTGTTCCAAATGACTTTTTTATTTTGGGCCCGAACATGCCTAGTTTTACAGACCAGATTTCATCAAGAATCAAGTGAGTCAAAAATCCAAGGACAACAGCACTGGCTACGAAATATCGGCGCATTGGTTCTTCAGATGAAAAAATCAGAAAAGCACTGAGGCCGGCGATGGCTGCTGACGGGACGCTGTGGAACATTCCTCTGTGGACAGCAAACTTTTTAAGAAGAAAAGTAACTCCAAATCGAATCGTAAGATAAATTGCTGCGCAAATGAGGATAAGTGCCTCTGCAGGCATGCTGATCTGTTGAAGGCGAGGTAGCAGCATGACAGGTACAACAGCTGCAGCGAACGCAACGCTTTCTTTCAGGGGAATGCCTGGTCCACTATCAAGATCAGGGAGCATGCCTGCAACCGAGCACAGGCCAGCACCAAGGAGGCATGTCAGTGGAGGAATCTCACCGACATACCAAGCGGCTGTCCCATAACCGATCCCAACGATCGTTGAACCGGTAATGTGCTCACGGAATCCCGGCACTCTGCGAATCCCTCCTCGAGAGGCGTTGCTCTGTAAAAGGATTGCTGAAGATTACAGCAACCCTACGCCGTTGTTGGAAATTGTTCCCTCAATCACCAGGCGCACATTGCACCCTCAAACAACACCGCTGTGTAAAGGAACTTCGGCTTCTTTGCCCTTTGATGCAGAGAGCCTTTTTTTTTGCACCCCCTACACTGCCGAAGTGGTTTATCCTGCCTGACTGTTAAGAACGGGTTTTTCAGAAAAGAGCACCCGGAAGGAAGGGGTGGTTAGGCAATGCGGGAAAGATGCGGGCTTCTGGCTAGTTCAGTTCAGTCGTATTTCCTCTGGAAACTGGACTTCTTGGCCAATGCGATACCTTCTACAGTCCCGAGGATTCGCCTGCTTGTCGTATGCAGGTGAATCGTAAGGCAATGTAAGGAGAGCGTGCGTGGCGATTGATAGCTATGACATGGTGATGCTTGGGCTGCTGGCAACGGCAGGAGTTCTCGGCTATTTCAAAGGAATCGTCTGGCAGATAGCGTGGATCGCCGGAATCTGCCTGAGTTCCTATGTTTCACTGCGTTTCAGTGGTGAGCTTTCTTCGCTCACAGGTCAGCCGCCACCGTGGAACAGGCTGCTTGCAATGCTGGCTTTATATGTCGGAACGTCATTAGTTGTTTGGGTCACATTCCGCTTTGTATCTTCATTAATTGATGCAGTGCACCTCTCGGCATTTGATCATCAGTTAGGTTTGGTATTCGGTCTCGCAAAAGGAGCTCTCATTTGCGTGGTTGTAACGTTTTTCGCGGTTACGATGATGCCGGCTTACCGCAGTGAAATAACAGGGAGTCAAAGCGGCCAGATTGTTGCGAAGTTAATAGGTGAAGCAGATCAGTTTCTACCAGCAGACATCCACGAGACAGTCGATCCGTTCCTACAACAGTTTCAGCAGCAGTTCGATGAGGGTGACGTCAGTTCTTCGCAAGGTGTGGTTGCTGCTCAGTCGGGCCAGAATGATGGTGCCTCGTGGCAGAGTGTCCTTGAGGGTGTGACGTCAGTTGCCGCCTGGGCGGGTGTCGAAGCAGGCGATGAGTCTGCTGGAAGGGGAGAATCTTCATCTCCTGTGAAAGCGGCTGCGGCATGGATGACTCCAGAAAGTTCGACAGGAAATGCTGTAGATGCTGCTGGTCGCTATCTCAATCAGAATTCTGCATTTGGTGGTAGTACCGCGCCATCGCCAGTGTCAGTTCTGCCGCCGCAAAATCAATGGCAGGGAAATGTTCCGCAGAGGTTTCCGGTGGGTTCGCAGACTCCACTGCCAGTTCGACCATGAGCCAGATCGACTGTGAGCCAGATCGACCGGATGGAAGGGTGCGAAGGGGAGTGACGTCAGGAAATGCCTTGAAAATAGGGTTCAAACCGGACATAACAGACATTATCGGACGTTGCAGAAGGGGTAGAAACACGCATGAAAGACACTTTTCTGAGTTCCTTCTGCCCTGCTTTGTGTCGTAGCGAGTTGGTCTTCAGGCGTTCGTCGTTTCGGGCATCGGTTTGCTAGTCTTCCAGAAACGTGCCCATCTGGCGGAACTTTGTGTAACGACTTTCGACGAGTTCCTCAATCGGCTGTTTCACCAATTCTCTGAGTGTTCGCTCAAGAAATGTTTTGAGTCGAGCTGCCATTAAGCGTGGGTCACGATGAGCGCCTCCTCGAGGTTCATCGATAACTTTATCAATGACACCAAATTCCTTGAGATCCCAGGCTCTCATTCGCAACGCCCGAGCAGCATCGGCCTTGAAATCAGCACTTTTCCAAAGAATACCAGCACAGCCCTCTGGGCTGATGACGCTGTAGTAGGCATGTTCAAGAATTGCGACACGATCTCCAACTCCGATCCCTAATGCCCCTCCGGACCCTCCTTCACCGATTACAACACAGATAATCGGTACCTTCAGCGAAGCCATTAAAAACATACTTTCAGCGATCACTTGGGCCTGTCCTCGTTCTTCGGCACCAATCCCTGGGTAGGCGCCCGGTGTGTCAATAAGGCAGATCACAGGCAGACCGTATTTTGCTGCCATTCGCATCTTCCCCATTGCTTTTCGATATCCTTCGGGGTGAGCGCAGCCGAAGTGGCATGCCTGTTTCTCTGCAAGGGTTTTTCCCTTTTGGTGACCAACGACGAGAACTTTGTGACGATCAATTTTGGCAAACCCAGTGAGCATAGCTGGGTCATCACCAAAAGCCTTGTCGCCGTGAAGTTCGACAAATTCGTCAAAAACAAGGCTTAGATAGTCGCTGGTTTTTGGTCGATTTGGATGCCGAGCAACCTCAACGGTCTGCCAAGGATCGAGATTCCCGAAAATTTGTTTTTGGAGATCGGCACATTCGCGACGAAGTTGTTGAACCTCATCTTGAGATTGCTTACCAAGTGGTGCCGTCTCGAGTTCGGCAATTTTATCCTCGAGCTCATAAATAGGTTTCTCGAGGGGCAAACGATGAAGTCCGCGAGCCATTGTGATATTCCTGAAGTTACAAAAACGACGGGTGTATTGTCACCACTGAACCGAACTGCCGTCAATCGGCTTTTCTAGATGCCGCAGAGCGGCCCTGTGGCGTCAGGAATGGTGCATTACGGAGATGTGCAGCAACTTCGACCATGGAAGACGGCCTTTCCTTCGTTTGCTTCGCAAGAAGATCACGAATAAAGCGGTCCAACTGTGGTGTGACCGAGGGATTCATTGCTGACGCGAAGGGTGGGCTTGTGTAGAGGTGTTTGCTGAGAAGTTCCTGTTGAGTAGAGCCAGTATATGGAGGGTGTCCCGTCACGAGTTCGTAAAGAAGACAGCCGAATGAGTAGATGTCACCAGCGTACCCAACACGATGTCCTCGAATCTGTTCGGGTGACATGTAGCTCGGTGAACCCTGGACGGTCACTTTGATTGGTACGAGACGAGAAAGAAAGCTTGGCGGTCGTGCAGCAATAGCAAGATCAATTAAACGAACGTCACCTGAGTCATCAACAAGAATATTTTCTGGCTTGATGTCCCGATGAACCCAGCGGTTCGCGTGTAGGTGACTCATCGCATCAGCTGCTTTTTGTGCAATCGACTGTGCTTGAGCTGGAATCGACTCTGCCTTGGAAGCGAGGTGCATTTTCAGATTCGGATGACGGAACAATTCCATGACAAGGTGTGGTAGTCGACCAGTTGTTGAATATCGATCGATACGAATAATTCCGGAATGATCGAGTGATCGGCTTACAAAGAGTTCATGTTTCAGGAGTTGACGGATGTCCTTGTCGGAGGCGAACTCAGGAGACGCCAGTTTGACAGCAACGCGTTTTGACTGGCTTTCATCTGAAGCCTCCCAGATTTGACATTTACGGCCCACGCCAAGTTGTCGGACGAGTCTGAGGGAACCAAGTTGTTCAGGAGGACGGGGCATGAAGAGCGGCTGCCAGTTGTGGTTTGAGGGTGATTTGTAAAAGTAAAAGGCCGTGGGCTGGTGCAGTTGGGCCTGCGGATGTTCGCTGTTTGTCGGCGAGCACTCTGCTGGCCCATATTTCTGGTCGCTTGCCACTACCAACCATAAGGAGCGTGCCGACAATGATCCTCACCATATTGTAGAGGAATCCGTTTCCTTCAATTTCGATCCAGACTTCGTTATCAGCCTCATACTCACCTCCGGTGTGCCTCTGGATAGTAATATCATGAATTGTTCGTACCTTCGATGCACGAGGAGAGGACGGGTTTTCGAAACTGCTGAAGTCATGTTCACCGATTAGAAAAGAGGCAGCATTCTGCATGGCAGAAACACTGAGTCGGGAGTTCCATTGCCAGACGAATGGCCGAGCCAAAACAGGACGAACTTCTCCGTCATGAATGCGATAACGGTACCTTTTTTTTTCAGCATCAGTGATCGGGTTGAATGAGGGGTCAGCCTCACTCGATCGGAGCACCACGACATCATTTGGAAGATGCGCGTTGATTGCCCTTCGCCAGACATCCGGTGAGAATTTTTTTGTTGTTGTGAAACTTGCAACCTGATCTGCTGCATGAACGCCAGCGTCAGTACGGCTACTCCCTTTAGGTATAATTGATTCACCGCAAACACCTCTGATGGCATCACTTAGGACACCCTGCACCGTTCTTTTGTCGGGCTGAATCTGCCACCCGCTAAAACGCTCACCATTATAGGCAAGACGAAGTTGCAGTCTTTGGCTCATGAAATCAATTCATTTCTCTTGCGAGGTGCTCGGCGATTTGTACGGCATTGGTCGCAGCGCCCTTTCGGAGGTTGTCCGATACGCACCACATTGCAAGTGAGTTTTGGTTTGATGTGTCCTGTCGAATACGACCAACGAAGACATCATCTCGACCTCCCGCATCTCGTGGCATTGGGTAGCTGGAGGCAGCAAGGTTGTCGTTGACTGTAATGCCAGGGAAAGTCGATAAAAGACGAGATGCTTCCTCTGGTGAAAGCGGCTTTTCTGTTTCGATGATGAGGCTTTCGCTATGGGCATCGGCAACGGGTACACGAACACACGTGGCACACACCCCAATCGTGTTGTCATTAAAAATTTTCTGGGTTTCCTGAACCATTTTCATTTCTTCACTCGTGCTTCCCCCTTCCTTCTCTGAACCAATTTGAGGGATGAGGTTTCCTGCAATTGGGTGAGTGAAAATCTTTGCTTCCTCAGGCGACCCGCTGAGCCAGGCTTGCAGCCCCTGCTTGAGTTCCTGCGTTGCTGCTATGCCAGCGCCACTGACCGCTTGGTACGTGCTCACAAGGACGCGTCGAACGCGGGCCGCGTCATGGAGTGGCTTCATGACCATCACCATTTGTGTTGTCGAGCAATTCGGGCTTGCGATGATTCCGTTATGAAGACGGATTGATTCTGGATTGATTTCAGGAACAACGAGAGGAACGTCTGGGCGCATACGGAAATGAGCACTTTCATCAACAACAACCGTGCCTTGTTCTACTGCCCACGGCACAAATTCTGCGGCTACGTCATCTGGCGTGCTTCCGATTGCTATT
Source organism: uncultured Planctomycetaceae bacterium (assembly GCA_913052575.1). Taxonomy (GTDB): domain Bacteria; phylum Planctomycetota; class Planctomycetia; order Pirellulales; family UBA1268; genus UBA1268. Next base: position 9,069 of record CAJXFK010000007.1, on the reverse strand, counting down.
TGTACGTCTTGAAAAGCTTCTGGGGTCAGGGCTTCAACAACAAGCTGTTTCCCCCCGCATTCAATGGTCCTACCTGCGGATCGCTCAGAGGCAAGCAATTTGATGTTTTTCGTTGGGAATTTTCGACTCACAAGTTGATCAAGGATAATTTTTCCAACAGCACCAGTAGCGCCGACGATAGCAAGCGTGTGGATCATGGATTCTGTCCTATGGCGAGTTAAGGATTTGAGTTCTTGGGCATAGTGTTCAAGCATTGGGGCAGGAACGCCATGTTAGCAATAAGCATAGCAATTCCGAATTCCATCATGCCCATCGTAAGGCCAATGCCTAAGTGCACAAACATGGCCATCACTAAATAGAGTGGTCTTGTTAATCGAGGCCAGATTAATGCCGCATAGGAAATTTCCCAAAACAATGCGCCAAGTGTAAGTGCATTGACAATCAGCGGGTGCCAGGCCAGAAACGTAAGGTCAATTGTACGGTATTGAATATTTGCGACTGCACCCCAGAGTGCAGTGCCTTCCCACCAGCTTGCTCCAAGTAATTTGCCACACCCGGAAAAGAAATAGAGTATGCAGAGGTGGACTTGGATTAGTCTTATTGCAATCGTTGTTTCGATATTCGGAACAGAGTGCCCCTTTCTAAACATGCTGTCGACAGAGAACCTGGCTCCTGCACGGCCAATGATCATAGGTACCAGCATGATCCCCAAAACGTCATCAAAACCAAAGGTGTTCAGGGGTGCACGATTTACAGCACTCACGTATCCAGCGAACGCAATACAAGCCGCAGCGCGGGTAAAACACCCGACGCTTAGCGAAAGAGCTGCAAGAAGACTTACGGCTGCAAGAAGCCAGCTTGTTGCTGGTGTCTCTGCCACGAAATACCAGCTCCAATGCCATGGCTGGTCGTTGAGTCGCCAGACATTTCCTGCTGATTGCCAGGCGGTCTGCCCAAAGAAACCATCTTGGTCATAAAGCCAGATAGCACTCGACCACGCTAAGAGAGCACCGGTAAGTATTCTAAGGATACCGAGAAGTGCAGGATCCGAAGGTGTAAACCAGAATGCTGCCCACGCTGTCCACCAAGAGATGAGCCATTCTTTGGTTGCGTTGCCAAGATTTTTTACAACGGAGCTGTTTTTCATCTGGACACCCGCTTTCGCCACATATAAGTGCCGAGTGGAGTTGTTGTGTCGTCCCCTACCCTGCCCTCCCTTGTTTCAAAGGTATCTGGCAAATAATGTTCAATGAGTTTGAGCGTGATTGTTTGCCCGTTATGTTCAGTGAGTAAGCGTGTTGCAATATCCTCAGCAAAAGGTTGCCAGTCACGGGTTGCTGTACGGCGGATTTCTGCGGGTGCCTGTGGTGGTGGTATCATCGCAGAAATTTTTTCTGGAATCATAAAGCGGCGGTGGTAAAGAAGTCGCGGCCAGTCAGAATTGGCATCAGGAAGCGAGCCTTTGAAGACGGTGCCTTCGTCAGTGGTGAGTGTCCAGCTGATGGAATGGCCTGGCCCGGGGTTTGGGGCAAAAAAGCGGTATCCGTGACTTAAACTGAAGGCACCAACAAGTGGACGGAATGGCTGCAAGACAACGTTCGCTAATTCACTTGCGGGAGGCGGTCCTGCAAGTGGGGGTAGGGCCACTGCAAGAATGTATACTGCGATAAGAGAAGATACAAATAATTGCACGGCAACCGGCCAGTGGCACTTGGTTTCTTTGTGAGGTGCAGGTTGTAATTCTTTTGACATGATAGTTTTGCAGGTTTTCTGAAGTCCCGGCTGGAGTCCTTGCAGGGGTCCGTGCTGGAGTTCTCGTACTACTTAAAGAACCCATCGGCTTGTCGAGGCGCTCAGCAATAAATATTTCATCTATGGTCGTTACTTAGCTTTTTCTGACAAGGCCAAAAAAAGTCCCCGCGGCTCAATGGAACCGCGGGGGACTGTGAATATTTTCAGATCCTATAACAGACTCAGGGTGCTACTGGATTGATGCAGTCTTTTCAATAAGACGAGCATCGGCGATTGAGTCGCTTGCTTCGAAGGACAATTCAACCGTATCACCGGCTGCAAGTTTGATCACTTTTGAGGACACATTTTCATGGCCATCGTGCTTCGTTACAACCCGAATCTCATAATCATCCCAGGTAGACCCTACTGGCAAAGATGAGGTTTCAAAGGTTCGTGTGGTTCCAGACGAGTCTGTCATGTTGCCTGCCAGCCAAACAGTTGCTTCTTCTGGAACATGAACAGTGAGGCTTGTCGTGAGTTGTAGAGTTTCCTCGAAAGAAACTTTACTAAGTTCACCAGCCATAACACTCACAATTTGTGTCTCTTCGACAGGTTTCCCGTTTTCATTGACTACCATCGTAACCTTGTAGTCATACGTTGCGCCTTCCTCGAGGCCTCGGGAAACGAATCGTCGAAGCTTGCCTGTTGATGTTGTTGCAGATCCATTCACAAGCACTTTGGCATCATCTGGAACTGAGACAAGAAGAAGAACACCGTCCTTTGGAATGACTTCTGTTGAGTCGCTCGGTGCAGGTGTCTGAACTTCCTCGCCAGAGTCACCTGCGACATCGCCTACAGGTTCGTCGGTTATGACGCGATAAGCATCGACCGGCATACTAGAGGTCATTGGTGACATTGAGGAATATCCAACACTTGCTGCTGGAGCAGCGTATCCGTAGCTGTATCCGTAGTACCCATAAGAACCACCAGAACTACCACCAGAACTACCGCCACTGGAGCTGGAGCCGCCTGAGGAACCGTAGAACGAGGAGTGGCTTCCGCCTGAACTGCCGTAGCTTGAATGTGCAGCGTGACGGTACGCCCGGCGAGACGCCTTTCGCTCCCAATGAGTCATTCTGTGCCCACCTGATGAACTGCTACCACCATATGACGACGAGGAACCACCATAGGAAGACGAGCCACCGTAGGAAGAGGATGATCCACCTGATGAACTACTGCCGCCGCTTGAGCTCGATCCACCTGAAGAGCCATAAGCAGAAGCGTAACGTTGGTGCCATCCAGCCTGTGCTTCGCAGCAGGCTGACGCCACAATTGAAAGAACGGTGAAAAATCCAATTGAGCGGATGAATCGGTGAGCCAACATGTAGGGCAATCTCCACTGGGAGTTAAAGGTATTACAGATGTCTCGGGAGTTCGCCGATCGAAGAAGCCGAGAGCAGAGCCAACTATTGAATTAGAATAGTTTGACGGCTGGGTAAATCAAGAAGGAATGGCAAAAAATAAGGAATACGTCGAGTGGGATGAGTTTGCAAGGAATTCCTGGGGACCATCATGCTGGTTTCTCCCAAGAAAACATTGTTTTCCTGCTGTTTTTCATGTTTTTAAGATCTGTCAGCTGGCATGATTTCAATCTGGTCAACTTCGATCTGCCCGGTGGCTCCCATGAGTCCGATCTGTAAGATCGCCTCTCTTGACCAGTTCGGCACTAAAATCGAGCTCGTAACGCGTTGCCATTCGCTGCTGTTTATTCGGAGGGGAGCAGCGAGCCGAGTTGAACGGACTCGGCGTTCGTCGAAAAAACGGATTGCCACGCCTGGTGTTGCCTCGGGTATTCGGCCTTTTCCGAGACGTTGCGCTCGTACGTGATATGAAATTGTGACTTCGCGTACCGCGCGACCATCAAGTGGAAATCCCTGAAAGATATGGGCTGGACGTCCGGGTTCACTGTTTTGAAGCAACAAGTGTCGTTGCCCCAGCGGCGCTTCACCGTTTTCAAGAAGTGTCTCTTGGCGTCCATAGTACCAGGCAGAAGGTGTTTGGCTGTCTGGAAGGCACGTTTCAAAACCCTGGTTCGCCAGGCTGGGATTTTCTCCATTTGGAAGGACTTCGCGGCGTTCCTCGGCGTGTCCTGTCATTGGGACGAAGAGGCTTGGTACAAGATCGCTTCGCTCTAGCTTCCCCGCTTTTTTTTGAAGTCGTACTAATGTCTGCTCGTACCGTTGGCCTACGGGGATAATCATAATGCCGTCTTCAACCAACTGATCGATAAGAGGTAACGGAATTTTTTCGGGTGAGCAGGTGACAATAATTTTGTCAAAAGGCCCCTTTTCTTTCCAGCCCACAAAGCCGTCACCAATTTTTGTAATGACGTTTGTATATCCGAGCCGCCGAAGAGTTGTACGTGCGCGTCTTCCAAGAGCCTCATGGATCTCAATCGAATAAACGGTTCCTACCAGTGGTGAAAGGACTGCCGCTTGGTATCCACTGCCCGTACCTATTTCTAAAACTCTGTCGGTAGGCTTGGGGTCAAGTTGTTCGGTCATATAAGCAACAACAAACGGCCCCGAAATCGTCTGGCGTTCTCCAATTGGTAAAGACATGTCAAAGTATGCGAGTGGCCATTGCGAAGTAGATACAAACTCATGACGAGGTGTCATGCGCATGCTTTCAAGCACGCGAACATCGGTAACCCCGCTCTCTGCTATATCTTCACGAACCATTCGCTCTCGGGCGATTGTGTACTGGTCACTCTGAAGTTTTCTGCCATGCAGTGGTGCGTTCGGCTGTCTTGCTGTCGCGGGTAGGAAAATTCCACTGCCGAACACTCCAAGCAGCCCATAAAGGCACACGTTTCTTAAATTTCGCCACATTATGCTTTATGCCGATCGCTCGTCTTGAAGTCTGCCCCAGCCTTGCGGAGCACTGTCTGGTTGTCTTCCTAGGGAGCCCTTTGTGAGTTCCAGGAAGGCGGTTTCAAGATTAATTTCCTCTTCCCTCATTCCAATCAGGCGTTCGCCGCCGGCGATAATCCTTGCAGGAAGGAGTGATGTGTCTACTGTGCGATCGTTGAGTGTTGCCCGAATCGTTCCATTGTTTACCTCTACTTCAGCGATGCCAGGGCAGTCTTCAAGAAGGCGAGCTGATTTCTCTGGGTCACCCTGCACTTCAATGCAGATAATAGGTCGTCCACGAACCTGAGCAAGGAGATCTGTTACGTCACCATGAGCAAGGAGTTGTCCGTATTCGATAATGCCAACGCGATTGCAAATATCGGCAAGTTCCGGAAGGATATGGCTGGATACGAGAATTGTTTTGCCTAGCTCTTGGAGCCGTTTAAGCAGGCTTCTCATTTCGATTCGAGCACGTGGGTCAAGGCCGCTTGCTGGTTCATCAAGAAGAAGCACTTGGGGGTCGTGTAACAGGACTCGCGCTAGGCCGAGGCGTTGTGTCATGCCACGAGATAAACTGGTTACAAGTTCATCTCTCTTCACGCCAAGATCAACGAGATCGAGCGAGCGTTCGGCTACTTTCCGGCGGGCATGTCCATCGATACGATACGCAGCCGCAAAAAACTCCAGGTATTCAATGACGGTCATGTCATCGTATACCCCGAAAATATCAGGCATGTAACCGATGGCCCGGCGGATTTCACGCGGATGTGTGTAGATAGAATACCCACACACAGAAGCTTCACCCCAAGACGGCGAGAGGAGCGTCGATAAGATTCTAATTGTTGTTGTTTTGCCGGCACCATTCGGACCAATAAATCCAAATAAGTCCCCCTGCTCAAGTTTTAAGGTCAGAGACTCGAGTGCAAAAAAGTCACCATATTTTTTTGTGAGGTCAACAGTTTCGATCATGAAAAATACTTTTTTTAGTCAGAGTGTTTAGTTGCGGACTTCGAGGACAATTCTCCAAAGAGTTGTGTCTCCTGCGTTTTTAAAATCGTCACCTTTTGATTCAGCTTTTTTTTGTGGCATCCATTTTGTGGCAGGTGGCCCCTTTCCAACAAGGATGATGCGATTCAAAACGAGAAGTCGAGTCATGTCGATATTCTCAAGCCGTCCTGACCGCAGGCCAGTGTACTCTGGTCCACCGGTCGCCCGATGCATGCCAGCCACTTCTAGAATTCGCAGAATGTCACGATCGTCTGATTTCCAACGAGCCGAGACATTGCGGTCCTTCACAGCACGTTTTTTCGTGAGAAATGCCCCTAAAGATTGAGGGCCTCGTCCGGCATCGAGGTCGAAGGTTTCGCCGGGATGCAATGTGCCAACATTATAGAGCCAGCCGGCGTGCATCAGGACGCAGTCTTGGAGTGGTGTCGGCAGCTGACTCGTGAGTGTTCCACGCAACGTTCCCTGCCCGGTTCTTCCAAGTGTCGATTGTATGGGATCAGTGGGTAGTCGTCCGATCCAGTTGGCTTCAAAAAGTTGGCTCGAAGCAGCGGCAATAGAAATGTCTTGGAGTTCTGATGCAGCAGGGCCATAGTGATACGGTGCTCCAGCGAGCGAAGCGTGTGGAGCCAAGGCGTCAGGCCCACCGATATTTCGGCCAGCTGCTGCAAACCAGCTCACAACTGAATGAAGATCATTCTCCATAGTGGCTTCAACTGGACTGACAGACAGATCAAATTGGCCATTGCTAGATGCCCAGATGCCAGCAAAGCTACTTGCCCTACACGTCTGTGTCGCCTGATCAATGTCAAAAAGTCCAGCAGTGTGAATCTGCCATCCATCGGCTTTGAATTGTTGCGACGTCGACCATGTAATTCCAGTGAATCCAAGGACGATCAGTGGCAAAGCAAGCCACGTTACCCATCGAAAACGCTCGCTTCGGCGGGCAATCCACCAATCGAGTGGATATATTGCACAGACATAGAGCAAGCCGATGAGTGCGATGAGCTCAAATGGAATCACAGACACACCAATAAAATGATCGATAGCAAGTCTCAATTGTCCGGCGAGGTCGAGGCCGCCTCGCCGTACCTCCCCTGCCCTTCCGTCTGAGTCACCACTGTTCTGGATGTCGAGCAGGTTCAGTAAAAGCGAGTCAGTGCCGGACCAGGAACGAAACGTTTGGGTGTCGAGATCAACACCGATCCATGTTATTTGCCCAAAGCCGTACGCCCGCCGTACAACAAGTGGTGGATCATTTTCCGCACTACCAACGGAAGCCTCGATGATTCCATCAATATCAGCAGGATCATCAAAAATTGGAATCTGTAATGTTTCAAGAGCGCGCCGGGCGAGTGGTCGATTCGCTCGTGCGTAAGTCTCTAAAGCAGCAGCTCGACGTAATGGAATCATCCGATCAAACGTGCCGGGAAGCCATGATTCTATAACTGGTGAAGCTGACAAGGCAGAGGGAAGTGACATGCCTGCCATAAACAGAAGGTCCCCCCCCTGTCGTATCCAGGCATCGAGCTGGAGGAGTTGTTCATCAGAAATGCCCTGCTCGATTGCGTTTCCGCAAATGATTGCTTTATCAACTCCGTCGAACATCAGGCCCGCAGGACCAAACACGGGTGAGACCGGAATTGATGAGGTCTCTGGATTCGGAGAAATTACGAGCATGCGTGAACCGTCTTCCCGAGCAGCAAGACGAGACACCCTTTTTGCATTTACAAGGTCGCCAAGAAGGAGCAGGATTTCCTGGTTCGATTCCAATGGTTGCGGAATTCGCAATATTGTTGACTCGATCACCTGCTCTTGAGGCGAGGCCACGCTCCTGGTGTCAGGGTTCTCTTGGTCGATGACAACAGCCCGGATAGTTGTGTTTCGACTACCGAGCTTTACAAGAAGACTAGCTGACCAACGTGTGTCGTTGATTGAAACAGGGCGCACGAGTGGTGATCGGAGCCATTGTCCGTCAGGATCCATGGCTTCAACTGCAACATAACGCGTTGGCAACTCTACAAGAGCTTTTGGGAGGTGCAGCGTTACCGGGTTCCAGTGGCCCGCACGCGTCATATTGTTGAGGCCAACATCAGCTGATATGCCTTCATTTTCAGTTGACGCTTTTACAACTGCCGGCACAGTTAGAAACAGTAAAAGAGGGACGAAGGCCATCCGCATGTACATCATGGCTTCTCCGCATCCGGGCAGGTACACAATGTTTGTCCACAGCCGGGACAACCCTGCCCATATTTTTTTGCCACTGCTTTCTCGAGGTCTATATCGGCAACATTTGCAATGGTTACGAGCCATGCGAGGACGTCGGCAAACTCGAGAGCTTGTTCTTCCGGTGAACCGCTCCGAAGTGCTGTCGCAAGCTCACCGATTTCCTCAGTCAGCCACATGAATGTTCCCTCGACGCCACGTGCAGCATCTTTGTCGTGGTACATGTTGCGAATGAGTTGTTGGAACTCACGAAGTGTCATGTGGCATCTTCTATATCGTGTGCGGTGAAATATATTGTGTGCGGTGAAACTCCTCTGTGATGATACCAGAGCCAAACTCTATTGGCATGCAGATCTCCGGCGAAGTCCGGAGCTGCCGGTAAGAAGCCGATATTGAGTAGCAGCCACAGTTTTCAGCAAAATTCGCGTATGATCGTAATAGGTTTCTTTGGTGGAGGGAGTTTCAGAGGGTGGAAAATGGAGGAGGTCTGCTAAATTACCTCTGAGGCTCTGAGGTTGTATTTTCCTTTGATGCATATTGAATATTCAAGAAAAGTGAGCGTTTACACGAATCATGCCTGCCCATCCATCAGTTCGTATTTTTGATACTACGCTTCGAGACGGAGAGCAGTCTCCAGGTGCGAGCATGAATCTCACCGAAAAAATTGAGATAGCGCATGCTCTATCTCAACTAGGCGTAGACATTATTGAGGCTGGTTTCCCAATTGCTTCACCAGGTGATTTTGAGTCAGTTCGTGAAATTGCTCGCGCTGTAAAAGGGCCAGTTATCTGTGGTCTTGCTCGGTGTAGTGACAAGGACATAGACCGTGCATGGGAAGCGCTTTCTGAAGCAGCGCGTCCGCGGATTCACGTTTTTTTGGCAACAAGTGCTATACATCGTGAGTTCAAACTTCGCATGGACGAAGATGAGGTTGTTCGACGAGCAGTCGAAGGTGTTCGCCGGGCGAGAGGCTGCTGTGAAGACATTGAGTTTTCACCGGAGGATGCTGCTCGCACAGAAATAGATTTTCTTTGCCGAGTCGTCGAAGCGGTGATCGATGCTGGAGCGACTACGGTCAATATTCCTGACACAGTTGGTTACGCGACGCCTCAACAAATGTTTGATGTGATACATGCGATTAAAAGCAGGGTTCCAAATATCGACAAGGCTGTCTTAAGTGTTCACTGCCATGACG
>CAJXFK010000006.1 GCA_913052575.1 uncultured Planctomycetaceae bacterium | reverse complement strand
CATGCCACCGCCACCCATACCACCACCACCCATGCCACCGCCGCCCATGCCACCGCCACCGGCAGTTTGACCACCACCGCCGCCGCCCATGCCGCCACCCATGCCGCCACCACCCATGCCACCACCGCCCTGGCCGCCGCCAAATTGGGCTAGAACGGGCTGACCGACAAAAGCGGCTGGCAACCGCAGTGTGAGTGGCTGATTAGTTTTGTTGTTTACAACAATCTGCGCAGAGCGTGAGTCATTTGGAATATATTTAACCTCGACCAGACCTTCCTTTTCTGCATCAAGAATATCCCGGCTCGCATCAATCGAGGAATGATTTGAGAAGACCTCATCGGCCGCCCTGCTCTGAGACAGAAAAAAAATGATGGAGCAAAGAAATACACTGAATGCAGTGATGTATGATCTCATACCAAACCTTCCCAGTCGTGAATGCTTGAATACCCAGAATAACAGCGAGGAATATCTTCCTTGCTTCTCCATGCATTACCTGCATTCAGTCCGGGTACAACTCCTAGTATTGCTTCGGCTGATATCGAAGGGAAATGTAACCAAGTCAATCAAATGTATCGATTAGGCGAAACACAGGATTGCGTCTCATTATTTCCAATTTAACGCTTAGAAAACTGCGTGCCACGACGCGCGCCGCGTAGACCGTATTTCTTTCGCTCCTTCATTCGACCATCACGAGTAAGGAAACCGCCTTGACGAAGCGGTTCAGCTAACTCAGTGTCAAAGTGTAAAAGAGCTCGAGCAATCCCAAGCCGACACGCGCCGGACTGTCCGGTAGCCCCGCCACCTGAGACTGTGATGTCAACGTCGACAGTTTTCTCCTGCCCAACGTGTCCGAGAGCGCCTGACACCTGCTCTCGATCTTTCAAGGATGGAAAATAAACATCCAGAGGTCGTTTGTTGACAGTAATGACTCCGGCACCTGATCGAAGCCGGACTCGGGCAATCGCTGACTTGCGTCGTCCGGTCGCAATAATATTCCCTGCAAGATCAACACGCTTTCTTGGCAGCGATGACGCAGGGGCAGTCGGGACGTCAGTTGTAGCAGGTGGCAACGTTTCTATCGAAGGCTCGGTAGACATACTGTCGAACTCCAAATTATATAGCAGGTGATTCTAGAAATAATATTATTAAACCCCAACAGTGCTACGTGTACCGAGTTCTTTCGACTCAGGTTGCTGCGCAACATGTGGATGATCAGGACCGGCATAAACTTTCAACTTACTGAGCATGCTCCTGCCGAGTTTATTTTTTGGCAGCATACGCCGAACTGCTTCTTCGAGAATGAGTGACGGACGACGATCACGACGTTTTTCAGCTGTTTCAACTTTCAATCCGGTGTAACCGGTATACCACCGATACTCTTTCTTCTGCCATTTGTTCCCACCGAACTCAACTTTTTCAGCGTTCACAACAACAATGTAATCGCCAGTATCGACGTGAGGGGTATACGTTGGCCGGTGTTTTCCCATCAGGATCGTTGCTATATCACTTGCAAGCCGTCCTACTTTTTTTTCATTAGCGTCCACCAGCCACCATCGCTGCTCGACTTCACCGGGTTTAGCCATGAATGTTTTGTTCATCATATTCTTTTCACTTTTTTTCGTTTCAGCAAAACGATGTGCTCGGTCATTGCGAGACGGAATGATCACTTCCATCGCACAGGAATACCCTGTATTCCTGCGGACATCTATTTGTTGCCGTAGTCCCGAAGAATACCAACGTACCACGAACTTCTCAAGCCACCCCCATACTCACCGCAAGATGGCACCAATTTGCCTACGGACCTCAAAAAGTGCAGAATCTGACATTGAAGCGTTTTAGGTTGCGGACGTATTCAAAAGTTCTCTGATATTTTGATTCCACGAAAAACGCAATCGATTGTCATCGAACGAAACCCTATTTCTCCTTCATCCCTATTCCTCCTTTATTTAGAGCCACTTTATGAAAGTAGCGGTCATCAAGGAACTTTATCCCGGTGAGCACCGAGTGGCTCTTGTTCCTGCAGTTGTCAGCACACTTATTAAAGCAGATCACGTAGTGCTGATAGAGCGTGATGCGGGACTTGCAGCTGGCTTCAGTAATGCAGATTATGAAAAAGCCGGAGGAGCAATAGTTGATCGGGATGAAGCCTTTCACGCTGAATGCGTGCTCACAGTCCGTGCCGGCGGCGCTGCTGGTGACACATGGCTACAAGATAGAACGAGGATGACCTCGAACTCAGCAATCATTGGCATGGCTGATCCACTCGGCAATTGTGAGGCGTGTCTTGCTGACGCTCAAACCGGGGCAACTATTTACGCATTGGAACTAGTTCCTCGTATAACCCGAGCACAGAGCATGGATGTCTTATCAAGCCAAGCGAACATCGCAGGCTACGAGGCTGTACTACTTGGTGCGACTGCTCTCAAAAAAATCCTGCCCATGATGACGACCGCCGCCGGAACAATTCGTCCTGCAAAAGCACTTATCCTCGGAGCTGGTGTTGCCGGTCTTCAAGCAATCGCAACCGCCAAGCGACTTGGTGCTCAAGTTCTTGCTTACGATGTTCGGCCCGCTGTAAAAGAACAGGTTGAGAGTCTCGGAGCAAAATTTGTTGAACTCGACTTGGAGACGAGTTCGACTGAAACCAAGGGTGGTTATGCGAAATCTATGTCAGAAGAGTTTTACAAGAAACAGCAAGAACTCTTGGGTAAGGTCTTAGCAGAATGTGACCTTGTCGTGACAACAGCCCTCATACCGGGAAAACCTGCCCCAATATTAATTACAAAAGCTATGGTTGAGGGCATGCAACCAGGAAGCGTCATTGTTGACCTCGCGGCAGAGCGAGGTGGCAATTGCGAAATGACTACTCCTGGTGAGACGGTCACCTTCAACGGCATTACAATCTTGGGTCCAACAAACCTTCCCGCAGAAGTGGCAACTCACACAAGCCAATTGTATTCAAAAAATATTGTTACTTTTTTAAATCATCTCATTGATTGTGGCTTCCCTCACGAAGTATCTGATGATGAGATCTGCCGCGAGACATTAGTCGCACATAACGGTGACATTGTTCATGCCCGAGTCAGAGACTTGGCTGGCATGCCACAACTCCACAATCAACCACCAGAACCTTCAAGTACAGATAACGTTTCATCGCCTCAATCCTCCTAGACACATCTCACGATCTACTTCCTGCACAGTCCCGAGATTTCGTTATGAACATCATTTTACTTGCCAACGCACTGCCACTCTTTGCAGCGACTCCGACACCTACTGAAGACCCCGCTTCTACTTTCATCCGGCTTCTCACAGTTTTCCTGCTTGCGATGTGGGTCGGTTTCGAAGTGATTACAAAAGTACCTCAACGTCTTCACACACCTTTGACAAGTGGGTCAAACGCTATTTCCGGCGTCACAGTAGTTGGCGCACTTGTCGTTGCAGGCAGCCTTACCACAGGGTTTGGAACCCTTTTTGGACTTTTGGCAATCTTACTTGCAATGATAAATGTGGCCGGGGGCTTTGTGGTAACGCACAGAATGCTTGCAATGTTTAATCCGAAAAAGAAATAGTCCGGCTGATTATCAATTCCTCACTTTCTGTCATCTAAAAAGGATTTCTTATGTCGAGTCAGGCCTGGATTAATCTCGCCTACCTCACGGCCTCAATGCTGTTCATTGTTGCTTTTAAGCAAATGAGTGGTCCACGAACAGCTGTTCGTGGCAACCTCCTTGGTGCTACCGGCATGGCTATCGCGATATTGGCGGCTTGCTTTGAACAGCCGGTCACTGCGAGTATCACTGAATATGGTATCTGGCCACTTTTCATGCTGATTGTGTTCGCGGCTATTGGAGGGGGCATTGGTGCAACCATGGCGATTCGCTGGCCAATGACAGGGATGCCACAAATGGTTGCTCTCCTCAATGGATTCGGTGGAGCTGCCTCAATGCTCGTTGCAGCTGCTGAATTGACAAGCACTCGAGCAGTTTCCAGATTTGAGGAGAGCGCTCGCCAGGCCTCAGCAGCAGCTTCTCTTGAGCCCTGGACTCAGTTTGCAATAGCTATCGGACTGGCATGCTTTATTGGCTCGGTCACCTTAACTGGAAGTCTTGTCGCCTTCGGAAAACTTCAAGAACTTCCACAATTCAAAAAACCATGGAACAACCCGAACCGGCAGTGGATTAACCTTGCGCTGGCAGTCACCGCCCTTCTCCTCCTCTGGGGTGTGTTTGGCACATCCCAGCTACTCTTCTTCCTCCTTCTTGTACTTGTTGCCGCTGCCCTAGGAGTCACACTTACTCTCCCAATCGGGGGTGCCGACATGCCTGTTGTTATCTGCCTTCTGAATAGTTACTCAGGACTTGCTGCGGCGGCTGCCGGCTTCGTCATTGACAATTCAGTTCTCGTGATTGCTGGATCACTCGTTGGCGCAAGCGGCCTGATTTTAACAGCCATCATGTGCAAGGCTATGAATCGTTCCCTTGTTGGTGTTCTATTCGGTGGCCTTGGCACAACATCAACTGTTGACGCGGACGAAGTGTATGCCGGCAAAATAAAGTCTGCAGAAACTGAAGAACTCGCGATGATTCTTGAGCAGGCAGACCGTGTTGTCATTGTGCCGGGCTATGGTTTAGCCGTTGCTCAAGCCCAGCACGCAGTCAGAGAGCTTGCTGATGTCCTAGAAGCTCGAGGTACTTCCGTTGAATATGCAATCCACCCGGTAGCTGGACGAATGCCGGGGCATATGAACGTGCTCCTTGCTGAGGCAGACATTCCCTATGAACAACTTCGTGAGATGGATGACATCAACCCCTCTTTTCCTGAAACCGATGTAGCAATCGTTATTGGTGCCAACGATGTCGTCAACCCTGCTGCTCGAAATGATCCCGACAGCCCTATTGCAGGCATGCCCATTCTCGATGTCGACAAAGCCCAGACGGTCATCGTCATTAAGCGATCGCTTTCACCTGGATTTGCAGGGATCCCAAATCCGCTTTTCGCTGCTGACAATACATTGATGTATTTTGCTGATGGAAAAAAAGCATTGATTGAACTGACTGCTGCTGTCACAAGAGACTAGTCCCTACAGCACTGCTGACCAAAGAGAGTCTGACAGCAGCATGCCGGAACGCGTTAATCGAACATGTTCCCCGTCATCGTCTGCAAAGCCCGCAGCAACCCATTCTTGAATTGGCTTCTTTGCCAAATCATCAACTTGAAAGCCGCTTTGCTGAAAAAATGAAATACGGTCGACACCACGTCGTCGCCGAAGACCAAGCACAAGCCTTTCTCGTGCCGCTCCTTCTGGCGTCATCGCATCCACATCTCCAGTCACACCTTTGCCGGCGATAAGATTTTTGATCCAAGCACTTGTGCTTCTTATGTTCGTTATTCGATTCTGTCCGTCGAATCGCGCAGCTCCCGGACCAAAGGCTTCCCACGGTCGACAATCCCAATACGCTTCATTATGCCGGCACATCATTTCTGGTTGAGCAAAGTTTGAAACTTCATACTGCTGATATCCTGAAGATGACAAGCGATCTATCGCCAATTCAAACATTTCATGTTCAATGTCTTCAGCAACGGGCATGAGAGTTCCCCGCGCACGCTTCCCCCAAAAAGCAGTCCCTTGTTCCCACGTTAAGCAGTACACAGAGACATGCTGAGCGCCGAGAGCGGTAATTGCCTCAATGTCTCGGCTAGCAGCATCAAGCGTCTGCTTCGGAGCAGCGATTATCAGATCAACACTCACAATAAATCCTGAGTCCAATAAGAGATGCATCACTCGCCTTACATCGTCCTCTCGATGATCTCGATCGAGCGTGCTCAAGGTCAGTGCGTTGAGTGACTGCACCCCAAGGCTGACGCGATTAATCCCACAGCTGTGAAATGCCTCTACCGAAGCTTCCGAGATATCCAGTGGGTTTGCTTCAATCGTCACCTCAGCAGCGGATGCTGGACGTAAGACATCATGCAACACCTCGAATAAATGCTTTATCCCTTCGGGTCCTAAATGTGACGGAGTTCCACCTCCCAGATAAAGCGTGTCCAATTCGATTGGCTGCGCGAGACGCTTCAACTCAACACCGAGGGCCGTGTAGTAATCTTCAAAGAGATCGTCCCGCCCTGCGACGAGCGTGAAATCACAATAGCCACAGCGATGGCGACAGAACGGCACATGAACGTAAGCGTGTCGAATATCGCCTTTCACAACCACACCTGAAGGCGACCATCCAGTAAATCCGGGAGTCTTTTTGAAAGAATACGTTGAATACGGTCATCCGTGTATCTCGTAGAATAGTGAGCCGCAATAATCACCTCATTCTGAAAGCGTTCACGACGAGCAAGAAAGTCTTCCAGGTGCATGTGGCCGTATTTATGAATATTTTCACGACGGTGACTTTTCGCAACAAATGTCATCTCTGCGATAAGAATCATCGCCTCATACATTGCTGGACATCGATCCAGCCCATCAGGATTCGAGTCGCCTAAGTATCCAATGAGTGGGGTTCGCACCTCATTCGTGACATCGACGCCCGATAGTCGTAGATCACGGATCTGATCCCCAGTAAACCCTTGGTATTCATTCTTGAGTTTGCGACGTCTATCCCAAACAACGTAGCCCACGCTTGGAAGCGTGTGGCACGTGCTCGACACAGTCACAACATGCTCACGAGAAAGCTCAATCTCTTCACCTGGACACGCAGGCAAAAGTGTACAAGGCAGTCGACCCTTATCGAGATCTTCCACAGCACGCAAAAGTCGCTCGATTCGACCAATTGCCTTCTCTGGAACATAAATTGTGGGTGGGTCCATTTTCATCATGCGGCGGCGTGCAACATACACCGGCAGCGCCGCAATATGATCAAGATGTGTATGGCTAATGAACCATGTCGACGTCGCCATAAAACCCCATGGCTGGCCACCAAGGTCAAAGCCGAGTTTCAGTTCAGGAACCCGCCAGTAACTCTGAACAGCTGCTCGAGAATAGCCTTCAATCGTTAGCCCTCTATGCGAGAGTGAGCGAACAGGAGCATTTTCAATCATGGAAGCCCCTTTGATGTTGCCTCGATTGGCGAGCGATACTCCAACCAAATCTCATCAAACAGTCGCTCCTGTCGTGTAAGTAAGTTGCCACGACGAACAAGCTCTAGTGCGGCAAGAAAAATTCCCACTACACGCATTCTTGGCATGTCGACATCAAAAAGTGATGTGAAGGCGACTTTTCCTTTGTCCTTAAGCATTCGTTCAATACTCTCGATATGCACTTCAATCGGTGTATCATCTTGAATAATTTGCCGTGGTCTTCTTCGTTCCTGGCGTTCAAGAACACGCGTAAGGGCTCCCACAAGATCCCATACTTGCACATCGGCAAAATGAATTGTTGCTGGTGGCCCCTTTCGTGGCAACTCCTCAACATGGGAACGTATAAATCGAGCTTCCCATTCTCGTGCACGGTCTTCCAGCAGCACTGCCGCATCCCGAAACTGTTTGTACTCAAGTAATTTCTCAACGAGGTCTTCGCGAACGGGCTCAACTATCTCCTCTTGTTCTTCTGGACGAGGCACCAGAGCCCTTGCCTTAATTTCCAACAGGACGCTCGCCAACTCAACGAATTCTCCTACCTGATCTATCGCCAACTCCTCCAATATTTCAAGGTAGGCAATAAATTCCTCTGTCACCTTGGCAATAGGCACTTCGGTAACATCCACCTCATGCTTCTTCACAAGGTACAACAATAAGTCGAGTGGCCCAGCGAATACATCTAAGTCGACTTTGAAGGTCACGAACTTACTCCTCTCTAAACAGTACGCCCACCAAGTTTGGTCACAGCATTTGAATGGTCTTATCTACCGGCAACACCACGTTTCCTAAGAATTAGTTACCATGATAGTAACGGTAGCTATGTTTTATTCTTCAACCAAGACCTATGCCTGAATACTCCAAACATTCTGACACGCTATGGGCTCCATGGAGATTGTCTTATATCAAGGGGAATGACGATACCGCGGTATTGCCAGATCCGGACAGGTGGCGTCCAGGTGCTGACAAAAGCTGTTTCCTCTGCCGCGCTGCGGCATTGCCTGAAAGCTATGACCGCGACTTAGGTGTAGTAGCTCGAACTGACCAAAGCGTTGTGATTCTTAATCGATATCCGTACACGAACGGGCATCTCCTCATTGCTCCCCTTCAGCATCAGGCTACGCTGCCTGAGATTGATGCATCTGTGTTGCTCGACTTACAACAGCTTCTTGCCATATGGTGCCAACGACTCACTCGTACATTAGAAGCACAAGGATTCAATATCGGGCTTAATCTTGGTCAGGTCGCTGGCGCAGGTGTACCGGGCCATCTCCACTGGCATCTCGTACCTCGGTGGCCAGGTGATGTCAATTTCATGACAAGTGTTGCCGGAACGAGAGTGATCCCACAGGCACTCGATGACCTTTGGAACCAATTGAGAGCCTGCACATGACGAATCAAACCAGAGACGATGCAACTCGTTCGAGCACCATGCCGCTACTACCATTTAATTGGCAAATTCGTGAAGCATCGATACTTGCATCGCATGCAATGCATGCAATCGACTCTGCCGGCCGTGTGCATGCAGAAACTCCTCACCCATTCCGAAGCCCGTATCAACGTGATCGGGATCGCATTGTGCATTCAGCCGCCTTTCGACGACTTGCTCATAAAACACAAGTTTTTACTGAATATCCTGGCGATTATCATCGAAGTAGACTCACTCATACACTTGAAGTCACAAGTATCGCTCGAACACTCGCGAGGTCTTTGGCGATTAATGAAGATCTTGCTGAAGCTCTTGCACTGGCGCACGATATAGGGCACCCACCACTAGGCCATGCCGGAGAAGACACTCTTAACGAACTGCTTCAAAAAGACGGTGGGTTTAATCACAATCGCCAAGCACTCCGAATCATGACACTGCTTGAGCATCGATACCCGAGTTGTTCAGGCCTTAATCTTTCTCAAGAAATTCTTGATGCGCAATCGGTAAGAGCTAAACTCCCAACTGCTCCACCTCCGCTCCTTGAAACGCAAGTCGTTGATGCTGCAGATTCAATAGCTTACGACACTCATGATGCAGATGACGCCATTGAGTTGGGCTTTGTAGAGCTTGATGAATTACTTGAACTACCGCTGGTAGCAAAAGCCGCAGCCAACGTCGATTCTCAGCATGGAAAACTCGACTCGCTACTATTACGTCGAGCAGTACTTCATGAACTCATTGAACTGCAAGTAGCCGGCTTGGTAACGCAAACCTCGGCTCGCTTGCACAGTCTGAAAAATCCTTCCGTTGAAAAAATTAAGGAGGTGTCCTCTGACGGAAACCGGATTGTCTCCCATGACCTGACAATACAACATGGGAAAGAGGAACTAGAATCGTTCTTATTTCAACGCGTCTACCGAAGTGACCAGGTTATGCAAGTCAGGCGACAATCACAGCACACAATGCGTGACTTATTTTTTTGGTATTGTGAACACCCAAACACATTGCCTTCTGGCTATTTCCAGCGGTCTGAAACTCTCGGAGTGCCACGGAGCGTTGCTGATTACATCGCGGGCATGACTGACCGGTTTTTCAACCGGGACGCTGCCCATCGCTTGAGAAAATAAGCTAGTTTGTCAAAAAAGACCTTAGATTTCCCTGTTAGGCGTTCTAATCACAAACTGGTGCGACTCACCTTTTCCCCACATGGTAATATTTTGTGAGCTTTAGCGATATCGAACGACCTGTCGGGAATTCGATATTTTTTATCTCCGACTCTATTATTCATTCTCTCCTAACGAAATACATTCAATGGCACTCATTTTTCTTCGCACGCTGTTCTGCATGGTCTCTCTTGGGATTGCCGTCTTGATTTTCAATTCTCCATCCATGAGGTCTGCACCAAACTGGGTGCCCTGGGTCGTCTTACTCGTAATGATTGGAATACCATTATCCGCAATACTGATTGACTTGTTTATTAAGAAGAAAGATTTGACGGTCATCACCTCAGTGTATTTTGGATTACTCATTGGTGTGTTCTTAACATATGTAGCCGTTCTCGCACTGAGTCCCCTCTTGGCATCATTTGCAACTTCTCCGGTACTCCCGTGGACGCCACTCATTCTTGGCATGCTGCTTTGTTATGTTTCGACAAGTGTGCTTATGCAGACACGAAACGATTTTCGCTTTATTATACCGTACGTAGAATTCGCTCGAGACGTCCGTGGATTACGACCGAACGTACTTGATGCAAGCGCCATTGTAGATGGCCGGATTGCTGAACTTGCTGACACCGGCCTCTTCCAGAGCCGCTTCGTTGTGCCGGGATCAGTTATGGAAGATCTCCAACAGGATTCAGATGCCGTTGAAAAACCAAAACGAATGCGAGGTAGGCGAGGACTTGACGTTCTGGCAAGACTACGTGACACGCCAACTATTGATGTAGAAATTCTCAGCCATTCAGGATCAGCGGCCCAAAACACATCTGTTGAATCTGAAATCGTTGAACTCGCTCGCAACCTTGGTGGACGCGTTATCACAAACGAACCAACGCTTATGAAGATCGCTGGTGTTCGTGGCGTGCCTGCATTGAATGTCAACGACATTGCTGTAGCTTTACGACCGTCTTACGTTCCTGGTGACATGATCGATGTGAAAATTGTGAAGCAGGGTGAGGAACCGAGTCAAGGTGTTGGATTCCTTGATGACGGTACAATGGTTGTTGTCGAGCATGGCCGTGAGATGATCGGTCGATCTACGACTGTAAGTGTCACAAGTACGCTTCAAACCTCTGCGGGACGACTTGTATTTGCCCGAACTAGTGAGTATGACGACTAAGACTTAAAGCCTGCGTCTTATTCTCACAAGAAATACTTGCCGACTGTACATGCAGACTTCTTGTGTTGACGAAGGACACCATTTAAGCAGGCAAAGCCAAGCAGTCAGAGTAATATTGACATCGATTCGAATATATTCACTGCCGCTCAGTAAATTCCCTGCCTTGAAACAATCGCTACTAAGAGTTCACAGTTGCCAACAGTTGTGTTCGACTATTCTCAATGCATTTCGTTGGTGCCCTTTCCTTCGAGGTGCTAACCGCTGAGCAACTGATGAATAACCAGGCAAAAGGCAGCTGTACTCAGCAGTGCTGAATGCTCGTGTCGTGAAGCAGGTTGCCATATAATAAAGGGGACTAATGTTACATGGTGCCATAGAAACTTTTCCTTCGGCAATACTGTCATGGTAACGCACAAAAAAACCTGCAGAATCATTATTACTATTCTTTGCGTCGTGATCACTGGCAAGTCACTCGCAAGTGAAGATCACGGATTTTCATTATTTAATGAACACTGCAGCGGTTGTCATGGTCTTCAAGGTGAAGGTAGCGAAGCATATCCTGACCCACTACTTGGCAATCTTTCCGTAAATCAACTTGCTCATTACATCGACAAGACAATGCCCGATGGTGACCCATCACAGGTGACTGGTAAAGAAGCCAATCTTATCGCTGAAACAATCCATTCATCTTTCTACTCCCTTATTGCACAAGAAAAAAATAAGCCTCAACGATTAAATCTTTCGCGACTCACCGTACGACAAATGCAAGAGTCCCTGGCAGATATTATCGGGAGCTTTCGCAGTTCATCCCCAAACATTGATCACCAAAAAGGACTTTGTGGCGAGTACTTTGACTCAAGGAAGTTCAGCAAAGGGTCACGTGTTTTAGAACGGACCGATCCAAGAATTGACTTTTCCTTCGGAACAAAAAGTGCGGTACCTGAGCAAATCAACCCTGATCGATTCTCGATCAGGTGGGAAGGTTCCGTTATTCCGCCCGAAACAGGACGGTATGAATTCATCATCCGGACAGACCAAGCGGTTCGAGTCTTCGTAAACGCGGGTGATGCGAATAAACCACTTATTGATGCCGCAGTTAGGTCTGGGGATGAGCAAGAATATCGAGCAATTCGTACGCTTCTTGGTGGTCGAGCTGTCCCACTCCGGATTGAATTTTCAAAAGGTCGCCAGGGCGTTGCGAAGCAAGGCCAAGATGACCATGACGCTCAAGCATTTATTGAATTGCTCTGGCGGCCACCATATGGTGTAGTTGAAATTATTCCAGAACGATGCTTGTCTCCAGTGACAACTCCTGAAGTGTATGTGCTCCCAACATCTTTCCCGCCGGACGACGCATCACTTGGGTACGAACGCGGCAGCCGAGTGTCACAGGAGTGGCTTGCTGCCACAACTGCTGCGGCAATAGACACGGCGGACTACTGCCTCGAACATGCCGAAAAACTTGCACGCATTGAGCGAAATGCACCCGACCGCAAAAAGAAGCTTGAGGATTTCGCGGCACTATTTGCGAAGAAGGCTTTTCGCAGTCCACTTTCTGAAGAACTACGCACGCAGATTGTCTCTAACTCTTTTTCAGCAGCGCCGAATCTCGACGCAGCACTTCGCCTATCGTTACTTCGAATACTTACCTCGCCTTTGTTTCTCTATCATGAAGTGGCTAGTGAAAAGAATGAGTTGATTTCCTCGTTCAATAAAGCGAATAGGCTGTCATTCGGCTTGTGGGATTCAGTTCCTGATAAAAGTCTTGAAAATGCTGCTCAGAATAACAAACTTGCCACCGAAAAACAGATTCGCCAACAGGCTCATCGCATGCTCAAAGATAATCGAGCAAAATCAAAGGTTTTTGAATTCTTATTCAAGTGGCTTAACATCCAGCACGATCCTGAACTTGTAAAAGACCAAGACCAATTTTCAGATTTTTCAAGAAAAACTGCTGCTGCGATGCGAACCAGTCTTTTACTTGGTCTTGACGATATTGTGTGGGGAGAAGAATCTGATTTCCGTAGACTTTTTACTGATGACACAGTTTTTCTTGATGGCACGCTGGCTTCAATATTTGGCATACCATTGAGTAAGGATGCCTTGTTTAGAAAAGTACAACTCGACAATGGACAGCGGGCGGGAATAATTACGCATCCCTACGTTATGAGTGTACTTTCTTACGCAGACAGTACATCGCCAATACACCGTGGCGTTTTTCTCGCTCGTGCTGTTCTTGGCAATGTCCTCAAACCACCAACAGATGCCGTTGCACCCCTCGCAAATAGTGTTCATCCGGACCTCACGACAAGAGATCGAGTGGCGTTACAGACGCAAGCAGCGGTATGCCAGACGTGTCATACGATGATTAATCCACTCGGTTTCGCGCTGGAGGAATACGATGCCGTTGGTCGATTCCGAACAACAGAAATGTGTAGTGGCCAAAACAAAACAATCAACGCTGAGGGAAGTTATCAACCACGGACTGGTAAGCAGACCCGTTTTAATGGCGCACGTGAACTTGGCCAATACCTTGCCTCAAGTCGTGATGTTTCTGAAACCTTTGTTCAGAACCTTTTTCATGCACTTACGAAACAGCCAATACGAGCCTGGGGAAATAACGCTCTAGAACGGCTTACAGATTGCTTTATTTCAAAGAATTACTCTATCCGTGAATTAATCGTTGAGATTGCAGTCCTGATGACAAAACCCACTCAAAGTAACAAAAAGAAATAGCCGACTACAGAATAAGAGTGTACGGTCGCATTCTAGATGTGGAGCTTGAGCGACTTGCATCAAAAATTAATGCTCCATGTTGAGAAATTTTTTAAACAAGACTACACGTGAGACTATTCCTAAGGTTGAAACGATGCTAACCCGACGCGATATCCTAAAAAGCCTTGGCATTGCACCAGCTGCGTTGCCATTCCTTGGCAATCTTTCAAGCCTTGCGGCAAACGCTAGTGTTGCAAAAGAAATCAAAAAAAGACTGGTCATAGTATTTACCCCTGATGGTGTCGTAAAAGAAAAATTCTGGCCCCTGAAAAATGATTCTTTTTTTTCTGATCCATCATCCACTGAACAAGATGCCTTACCGCCAATTCTCACCCCGTTTAAAGACCTTCAAGATCAACTTCTTCTCGTAAAAGGGGTGCATAATAAAATCCGTGGAGATGGAGATGGTCACATGCGAGGCATTGGGTGCCTGCTGACCGGCATCGAGCTTTTCCCTGGAAACATTCAAGGAGGCAGCCACACACCTGCCGGCTGGGCAAGCGGCAAGTCAATTGACCAGGAAATTTGCGGCCACTTGCAAAAAGGCATCACAACTGCAACACGATTCGGTTCACTCGAATTTGGTGCACTCGTTCCAAATAAAGCAAACACATGGACACGGATGGTTTATGCAGGACCAAATAAACCGATCACACCAATTGATGATCCGTATCAGATGTTTAAAAAACTTTATGGCAAAACAAAAGATCGAGAAAACTTAAAAAGTATTCTTGATGAAATTCATGGTGATCTTGCCAAACTTGCAAGTCACTTGCCGGCTGAAGACCGTCGTATTCTTGAAGAACATGCGGATATGGTTCGTAAATTTGAACGTGAACTGCAAACAAGTCATGAAAATGAGTCGCACCCGGTACCCACTCTTGAAGAAGGCATCGTTGAACAGAACGAACAGATGCCAAAAATTAGCCGCATGCAAACCGAGCTTCTTGTATCCGCTCTCCAGGCTGACTTCACGCGAGTAGCAACTCTTCAATACACGAATTCCGTCGGCCAGGCTCGCATGTCCTGGCTCGGCATTCAGGAAAAACAACATGATCTTTCTCACAAACCAAACTCTGATATTGATGCTCAAGAAAAGCTCACCAAAATCAACGCTTGGTATGCTTCAGAAATCGCTCACCTTGCCCACAGACTTGCCGAAACACCAGAGCCTGGAGGAGATGGTTGCATGCTTGACCATACGACCATCCTGTGGACGAATGAACTCGGGGAAGGCAATTCACACTCTCACCTGGATATTCCCTGGGCTTTTGTCGGCAGTGGGCTTGGATTCAAAACCGGCAGAATGATGAGTGCCGGCGGGAAACCACATAACCAACTACTCCTCTCAATTGCGCATGCTATGGGACTTTCAGACTTAGATCGTTTCGGGAATCCCGACTTCTGTAGCGATGGCCCACTCACTGGACTATCCTAAATATTTTCTTGGGATTCAATTATTTTTGAAATCCAACAGTTGGAATTTCAAAAACAAGTCGTAACGCCCCAGTGAAACCAAAATCATAACGCAAGAAATATTTCACTCTTTGCGATAATTCAAAAAATGTCTGTTCTCTTGTTTGCTTAGAGTGGCATAACTCCAAGCCTTTCTTTCACACAGACAACAGCCACACAGCCCAACCTTCACACCACTTCAGATACAACTAGAACTTCGTTATTCGGAAAAGAGATCTTTGCAGAGTCCCATAAGATCACACAATGACGTTCAGTAAAAATGAAGTATTAGATAAAACACCTCGTGCCCCAAGAGCTAACGAATGAATTATCATTCCTCTTGAACCATGGTAGTCTTGACCAATACAGCAACATCTGGGTACCACAAAAATCGTGAGCGATTCGAAGCCAACATCCAACACTAGTGCACCGCATGAGGATGCCAAGACACAGACCACGTGTGGCGGCTGTGAATTACTTTGTGAAGACCTGCCAGTTCGGAGCATCAAATCTGGAACCGGATGCACGGCTGCTGATAAGTGGTTTGGCCATGGTGACCCTCTGCCACAGACAACGATTGATGGCAAAGAAGTATTCCTGAATGATGCCATACATGAAGCTGCAGCGAGACTGCTGTCAGCACAACGACCACTTCTGACTGGCCTTGCGTCAACGACACTCGACGCCATTCAGATTGCCTGCCGTATAGCTGACTGTATTGACGCTTCTGTTGATGCAAATGATTATGAAAACTTGATCCTCACTGCCCCGACTGCAATCCGTGTTGGTAGGGTCAGTGCAGACCTTGAAGAACTGCGCGACCGTGCCGACTTAGTCATCTTCTGGGGTGTCGACCCGTCGATGAAATCCACTCGCTTCATAGAGCGATTTATTAAACCTGAGCCACACAATGGCAATCGTCGCACCATCAGTGTGGGAATGACTCCAGCGGTCACACCATCTTCTTACAACCTTCACTTCCCAGTTCCGGAAGAACAACACGTGAGTCTTGCCAGGCTTGTAAATGCCCATCTTGCACAGAAAGAAGCATCTGTTTCATCTCCTGATGGTCTAGACGACATAGCACATCAACTCCACCAATTCATTGACGCCGCTCGTTGCGTAGGCTTTGTTTCTACTCAGCCAGCTGAAACAACTGGCCTTGTGAAATGGAGTCTCTCGAAACTTATACAGTCACTCGCACATCAAAAGCCTTGCTTTGAAATTCCGCTAAATCAAAGGGCGTCTTCAGAAGGCGGAAACCTAGCCGGTATTGGTGCCGTCTGTACGTGGCATTTTGGATCATCCGGTGCAATTCCGCGTGCATCCAGTTCGGGAAGCATGTTTCTTCCGGCAGAGGCTGACGCTCAGCATCTAATAAAACGAGACGAGGTTGATTGTATTTTTATTGTTGGAAGAATACCTCGTCAAATCAAAGGATTATTGGCCGAGGATTCTGGCTCGAAAACTGTTATTCATATTACTGATGAATCAAATGACGCATCATTTAAAAACAGTATTCGTCTTGCTTGTGCCAGCCTCAGTGCTTCAACCAAAGGCAGCATGTTGAGGTCAGACGGCAGGCTCATAACACTACGACCATTCGAAACTGCTTGCCTTCCTTCCATGCAAAACATCTTGGATAAATTACTGGATCGTTTAGCGGTTCATACTCGCAATGAGGGTTCAACATGATTGAGAGGCCCTCTGCAAAAGAATTTCACACATTCTCTCATGATCCATTTGTTCTTGTTGGTGGAACTGTTCATGATCCCAAAAATGGGATTAATGGTAGTCCAAGTGACATTTGGGTTGAATCGGGGCGAATAGTGAGCACTCCGAATGATACCACCCGATTTCGTCGTATTGATACGTCTGGTTTGATCGTTATGCCCGGAGGTGTTGATCTGCACAGTCATATCGCAGGGCCAAAAGTGAATATTGGTCGTCGCATCTCGCCGCAACTGTGTTCCCATCGTCGAAGTGACAACCAACCCAGTGCTGTTCCAACAATTCATGCTACCGGGTCACTCTACGCATCACTCGGGTACACCACAGTTTTTGATGCCGCCATAACAACAAGCGCAGCTCCACTTGCTGCAATAGAGTTACGTGACCTACCTATCCTTGATAAAGGTTTTTACTTACTTGCAGCCGATAATGCAGAACTTCTCTCCACTCTTGACGCAGGTGATCCTGATCTTATTCAGCGACACATTACTTCCATTGTACGTTCAGGCACCGGATGGGGTGTAAAAGTCGCGAACCCAGGTGGTGCTTCATTTTGGAAAAATAGTCGTGGAGACCATCATGATCTCGACACGCAACTCCCTGGAAGAAACCTAACGAGTCGAGAACTTCTTGAAAGACTGGCAACGGGTGTCCAAGCAGCAAAGCTACCGCACCCACTCCATATCCACACCTCTCACCTTGGTTTGCCAGGAAATTGGCGGACGCTTCATGAAACAATGAAGACTTTGGACGGTCTACCGGCACACCTTGCGCATGTGCAATTTCATAGCTATACAGGTGGAAATCTTGATTCGGAGAGCTTTGGATCCGGGGTAGCACAACTTGTTGATTGTTTCAAAAAAAATAAAAATCTGACTCTTGATGTTGGGCAAATCCTCTTTGGTGAAACAGTTGCTATGACTGGTGATCCAGAAGCAGCCGAGCACCTTGCAAATACAACAGGTGCGCCCTGGAACTCTCATGATCTTTGGCTCGAAGGTGGCTGTGGCGTTCTACCTATTGAATACAAGGAGAAAAACCTTATCCATTCATGGCAGTGGGCAATTGGTCTTGAATGGTTTCTGTCGGTTGATGACCCTTGGCGAGTTGTACTCTCAACCGACCACCCAAATGGCGCTCATTTCACGGCCTACCCCGTACTCATGCAGCTCCTTGGTGACGAAGCCTTTCGACGAGACGCCTTTCGTCGGATTCACCCAATCGTCCAAAAACGTTCACCCCTAGCAGCTCTTTCCAGAGAATATTCGATCCAAGAATTATGTATTATTACGCGAGCTGCTCCAGCGAAAATTGCTGGTCTGCCTCAAAAAGGTCATCTTGGCATCGGTGCAGACGCGGACATCACTGTGTACAGACCCAATCAGCAATTGGCTAAAATGTTTGCACTACCCGCAGCCGTTTACAAGTCAGGGAAACTTGTGAATGAAAATGGACATTGTCGCAGTGAAGCTACTGGACACCTCTTAACAGCATTCCAGACTAGCTGAGGCAACACGACTTAAAGCCCTAATGATTCCAATAACTTGGACGCCGATACGGTCTTATTAAATTGATTGACCGCTCTTTGTCGCCCGGCATCACCTAAATGGGTTTGCAATTTTTTATTTTCAAGGATTTCAATCGCCCGACGAGCAAATTCACTTTCTGGTAGTTCAGGCACCAGGATACCGGCCTCACTATCACCGAGCATATCATGACTCTGTGGTGTATCGATTGCTACAGATGGGATACCGTGCGCGAAACTCTCGAGGAAGCATCCACCGTAAGCAACTCGCCCTGGCTGAAGTACGAGATCTACATGACGAAACAAAAATGGTAAGAGAGGCTGATTCTGAAACCAATGAATTGAGTCATCAACTTCTTCGACCCAGGCACGTCGTTGGAGGCGTTGAAAAAGTGGGCCGCTGCCGACAACTATGTGCTCGACATCATTTTTTACGACTGCCATTTGATCAAATCCCCAAATAAGCCTGTCTATCCGTGATGTCGAAATCATTGGCGCAACACATAGTGTCCATATTTTCTTCGAGTTCAGGCCAATTTGAACAGCCACCTGATCTCTATCCATGAGCTCATCAAAGGCAACTGCTGCAGGAGGAACCACAAAGGCGGACTCCAGAGGCCTGATGCTTTTCGAAGCTTCGAGAATCCACTCCCCTGCCACAATAACTTGATCGGCGCGTGCAACCATTGTTGCTTCTATCATCGTGCGGGGTGGGTGTGATAATTGCTGAATATATCGCCACGAATGACGCGACCGTCTCGATAGCAGCCTCAAACTTCCAACCATAAAAGCCGTTTCAATGCTCCATCCAATCACCACCTGAGGCTGCTCATTCCGTATGATTGCAGCAACCTCGAAGATTACTGAAAGATATACCGCCGGCCTCCTGCTGACACTGTAGACCACAGCACCAAGTCTCTTAAGACGCACAGCAAGGCCACGGCCTGAGGAAACCAGAACAACACATACTCGATACCCAGCAGCAAGAATTGCAACGACCGCCATTTCAATCTGGCGACCATTTCCTACGGAATCATAATCACTAGCAATCAGTATGAGCGTTTTTTTTGAATGACTTGGCATCTTCGATCAAATCTACTTTGGCTAACGTATTCGACAATCAAGCCAACACAACAGGGAGTTTCACTGACTCAAGAACCTACGGATACATCAATCAGACAGATTTCAGGTAAATTACGCCATGCACCGTTATGGTCGAGGCCATATCCAACTACAAACACATCTGGAATATTAAAACCAACATAGTCTGGTTGCATAACAACCTCTGTTCTACTCGTTTTGCGTAAGAGAACGAGTGACTTGACTGAGGCTGCACCTCGGGCGTATATCGCCTCAACTAACGCAGTCATTGTGCGTCCCGTATCGAAGATATCATCAACAAGTAATACATGCTTCTGAGATACATCGGGCAGCAGATCTAAGTGAAGATCAAGTTTCCCAGGAGTGGTTTCAAGCCCTCGATAACTGCTCGCAGCAACCATTCCAACCTCAATAAATCCATCGAGCCTGCGTAAAAGATCTGCAACGAGCATAATACTTCCAGTGAGTACACCGACAAGAACAAGGCGTTGTTCACCTCGATCATCTTCGACAAGGCGAGCAAGCCGATCGATACCCTCAGACAATTCTTCACGAGATAGTAAAACTTCCATTATGATCTCCGTATACGGCAGAACAGACCGTGCTTTCATTCGTATGTCATGGTGACGTGTTAAAACATTACCCGATCTATCAAGAATACAAAATCCCATATGGTCTTAAGATCTCCTACCAATTGGTCATGTTATTCAGTTGCCGGTCATACATGTGAACTCTTTCAACCGCCCACCGTCTTGGTACCAGGTCGTGTAATACTCTATCTTCATGACCTGCAAGAAAGATCACCCACGAATCAGCCGTCGCTTCACAAAGCATTTGAATCCGCAGGCCTCCCAGTTCTCGTACCACACATTGGACGCACTTGGGGTCTTCAGCAACCATTGATGCGGTTTGATAACAAGATAAGTGCCGAAGATTATCTACTAGGGCCTATTCTGGATGAGTGTGCTCGTATCACCGGAGTCACTTCAGGAGGAGTCGGTTTACTAGGCTGTGAAATGGGGGGGCAGGCAGCACTTCGGCTGGCTTATCGACATCCAGGGAAATTCCCAATAGCCGCGGCAATTACACCAGCGATTGACTTCCACCTTGGAATGCAGCGAGGACACGAATGGGTGGACGGTGAACTGTTCGATACGCTCTGGGAGATTTTCGATGAACCCGAGCAGGCACGACAAGAAACTGCCATTCTGCATGTTCATCCACTGAACTGGCCGCGTCACCAGTGGTTTGCGAGTGCTGGCAATAATAATCGCTGGCACGATGGTGCTGTCCGCCTCAGCAGCAAATTAATTGCGCTTGGTATTCCACACAAGGCAATCCTTGAGGCTAACGCTCATGATGACACCACTTCTTTTTTTATTCATGATGCTATTCATTTCATCATGGAATCGCTCGATTCTGAAGAGAGACGTATTGATTAGATATCACCCAAATTTCTTTCATTGAAAATGAGCACTTCTAGCAAACACCTCCGGATCTTTAGAAACCAACACCTTCTGGCAAAGCACCGGCACACGGTATCGCACATCCTACTACCGAGGAGCCTGAGGCATATTTGTTCCACCAATCTGATCCAAGTCAAGGTATCGAGCATCTTTTACCTCAACACGATTATATTTTCGCCAATAAAGAATTTTTCCTGCTGAGGCACTCGATGTTGGTCCCCCTACGCGCTCTTGCCGAAAAAGCTGTGCATCACTCCTACCATCTCCCTCAAAGACAAGAAGATCTTTTGCCTCACTAAACGAGAGCCGTGCACTCCGTGCCGTAAAAGAATCACCTTCAACGAGAACATTTCCACCCGCTGACAATTCAATAGTGCGGCCAGGCATTCCTGGAACAGAGGGTGTCTGGCCAATGCCCAGAGTATCACTCGTTACCGCAATAGCCTTATCAGGCAGCCCTTTCGAATCATGAAGGTCGAGGCTATCTTCCCAGGAATCCACGGGTCCCCAGATTGTTTCAACCCGTTGTTGAAACTCCATCTGTCGCTGATTCATATTTCCAACAAAACCTCGTTGGAAATCCACACCGAGAAATGTCACACCTGCTTCTTCGGCTGATTTACTCGCAGCTGATTGCTGCTGGACGGGTTGCCCTGGTAGCCCCGGGGTTCCCATAGGAAGACCGCCGCCGCCGCTACGAATACTTGTCAGTCGACCCGGGCCTGTTCCTCGAACATCTCCTGTAAATCTGTTAAAAAAGAGATCACGAACAAATAAATTCTCGACGGAGCTTGGCTTTCCATCAGCCTCAGACGCACTCCGAATCTGAACGCCATTTCCACACGTAATCCGACCAATATCGGTCTGCTGGCTTGAAACAGTGCTCTGCTGACTGCTGAAGTTCACTGGATTGGTAAAAATGCATTCAAGTATGCCAGCTTGTAGCGTCACAGCACCGCTCGCTGTTTGAACCCGATCAACAAAACGAGCAGTCTGTCCATCGAAATCCATCCTACCCTGCCAGTCGATAATCAACGGCTGAGCAGCTCTTGTTCTTTTTCTTGGTTGGGCCTGCTGAGCACCGGTACCAAGAAGGTCAAATGACTCCAAGCCAACACCAGCGTTTGCCACTGGGACTGTTAATTGACCGCCCCCATCCACTGCAACTCGATTCTGGCCACGATCAAATTCAATCAATGGACCTTTGAGACTGAATTGCTCACTATCCACAGTAGCAGGACGCCCTGACACGACAGCTTTTGCATCAAACTGTGTAGGTCTTGTTAGCTGCAGTTGATCACCGCGGATATTGAGTCGTGGCTCTACTTGCCTTCCACCTTTAGCCTGTTCGAGAAGTTGAACTTCCCCTTCAAGTGACATCTCCTCTAATTCATTTTGATCAGATGCAAGAACGACAAGTCCACGAATAAGATTTCCTGTCGCTAACAATTTTCGTTCAACTGACACAGGGGGGCGAATGGGAGGAATTGGTTGTCGAGTTTTTTGCCCCACGGCAACTTTTGTCTCACTTGGCCTCTCACGCGTATCACCTTCACTGACAGCGACTGCCGAAAAACCTTGACTTTTTTGTGCACTACTCGACAATCCAGCATCTCTTCGAAACCAGATCTCCATTCGATCTGTACGAGCTGCAACTTCTGGGACATCTACTTCAACAACGCCCCGTACAAGCATCCGCAATGGATTCAATGAGGTGACATTCGGCAATTGATTTGCCTGTAGGCGTGCAGACTCATCCTCTTGGATTTGCTCAAACCAGAAATGCATTTCTGCGCCCGTAAGTTTGCCTTGCAAATCTACTGACACCTCCGCCTGACCTGATAAAGAAGCAACATGCCCTACATCATCCGGACGAATCCGCAACCACTTTTGCCAGTGAGACTCGATGGCTGGCTGCTTCTCATCAATCGCCCGAATCCAACCCGGACCAATTGCCATTAAAGAACCAATTGTATTGTTCTCACCTGGCGTGTAGTCGACAGATTTTGCCTCAAGTTCAACCCCCGACGTGTAGATAGATACCGGATCTTTCCCGTCAAGCAGAATTCTTTGAGTTTGCAGCTCGTATCCAAGCCTATCGGCTCGTACTTCAATACCTGCATCGGCACTATGAACTCGCACTGGTGAGCCACTTGCTTGAATCTCAACAACTTCCAAGCCACTTGATGCATTCTGCGTCGGATGACGATCTGGCTCACCTAGAACTAGTGCGAGAACATCACAGGTGAGGCTATCTCCTCCCTGTCCGGGTACGCCACGACAAACGTCGACAGCATCTTCAAGAGTGATCACCTTGGCTGAAAGATTTGCAGTTAGTTTACCATCACATTTTACCAGAACAGGTTTTTCAGTTGCTTCCACATCAGACATGTGATCAGCCGAGTCCGGCAATACACCAGTTTCTAATCCTTCCAGCCGCAGCTCTACTTCTCGTTCAAGTTGAATTGAATCAATACCACCAATATTAGGACCGTGGTTACTCCCTCCGGGACTTGGGAGAAGTGTCGCCACAAGACCACGGCCTTTGCCAACGGACCTCCCAAAGCGGAAGTCTACTTTTTCATTTGTATGAATTTCGAATTCATCAAGCTCAAGATCACGTGTCACAAGTTCGATTTCATCGTTAGCACCAGGAAAACTTTCTGTGCCGCGGACAATGACTTGACCCCGTAGGCTACCTCCAACAAGACGCGCCAATCTGCCTGCTCGTAAATCAAGTGGCTCATCGAATTCGAGTACGGCGCCCTGTGGCGCTCGCAGTAACATGGTGCGGCCATTTTCTGCATTCGCTCGCCGTTGACCGTCGGGTAGAACGATAACTGTGCAGGGCACTAGATTGACACGGCCATCGGGCAACGAATGGTACTGCTTAAATAAAAGTCGCATGCCACGGCTTTCCATTACTATTGGATCAGCATGTTCCCAGGCATCAGGTGGAAATAGATCTCTCACAGCATCAAGCCTGCGGTCAGCACGAGCTCGTATGGCAGCGGCTTGCTCTGGAGTTAGTTCCTCGACTCCTACTGTTTCGCGATAGCGGGGTTCAACCCAAGGAACAACGGCTAAGCGGTACAGACCCGCTGTCGCCAAGACTACGAGAAACACCCGTACTGTGCGTCCTAAACGGTGTTCCATCAAGCAATTCCATTACCTTGATAGTTTTGAACAAGATTTTCCCAACAACCACGAGATCGCAGGAGAACTTCGATTGTTTCACGCACAGCTCCTTTTCCTCCTGGCAACTGAGTGGTGAAATCTGATGCTTTTTGAACTTCCTGACAGGCGTCCGCAACTGCCACACCGAATCCAGCTCGTTGAATAACTGAAAGATCCGGAAGATCATCTCCAATATAGGCCAATGAATCCCAATCCAAGTGACATAAAGCAATAATTTCAGAAACTGCTTTCACTTTATCTCTGATGCCTTGCCTTACGAAGTCGACGCCCAACTCGTTGGAACGCCATTGGACAACGTGACTTGAACGTCCCGTGACGATACCAACTCGAAAACCAGCTTGCTGCCAAAGCTTTATTCCTAGTCCATCTCGAATATTAAAGGTCTTGTGCTCAATACCATCCTCTGACCAGGTCACCCCACCATCCGTGAGAACTCCATCACAATCCAACAAGAGAAGTTGAATCTTGTCCTTATTCGAGGGAACGTCTGGTGCGGTTTCTGACATCGGCCGACTCAAAATGAATTTTGTAAAATAAACAACGTACGGGGAACCACATGACTTTTAAAACAAATGTATTTTCGCTCAGGCTGCTGAACTGTGCTCCCGCTGCTCTTGACTTCGACCATTCGTCTCTTTCGCAGTTGCTGAAAAGTCAGCGCCTACTAAATCAACAACATCAATGAGACCGCGAGGGCGTCCATTTGCGTCAACAACCGGCAGTTCACTGAGGCGACGACTCTCGAGCAAAGCTACAGCGTCTTCCAGCCGGGTACCTTCCAGCACTGAAATCGGATGGATAGTCATCACCTCATGAATTGGTTGATCTAGAGCATTGTCTTGACGATTCTCAAAGAGCCTCGCGAGGTCACTATCTGTAAAAATTCCAACCAACTGATCATTTGTGCCAACGATCATCACAGCACCCGTCCGTCGCGATGGAAGAGGGCGAGCGAAAATCTGACGGACAGTATCATCAGTCCTTGCTAAGCGGCAATGCTCAACTGAGCGCATCTTTTCTTCAACTTGAAGAAGACGCATGCCAAGACTCCCTCCCGGATGTCGCGACGCAAAATCAGCATGACTAAATCCACGACTACCACTCAACACGAGTGACATACTGTCGCCGATTGCAAGCATGACAGTCGTACTCGTACTTGGGGCAACACCTAAGGAGTCGGCTTCTTTCAAACGACCTGTCTCTACAACAACACTGGCAAACGTTCCAAGGGTACTATTCCTGCAACTTGTCATTGCTATGAGTGGTATTTTCCGTGCTCTGATATGTGGCAGAATCTGTGTCAATTCAGCAGTCTCTCCGGACTGCGAAATAGCCAAGATCAAATCATCGTTCCGTAAAACACCAAGATCTCCGTGCATTGCCTCCGCTGGATGAAGGAAGTGACTAGGAGTTCCAGTCGATGCTAATGTGGCTGAAATTTTCCTCCCGATAAGCCCGGCTTTGCCCATGCCCGTCACGACAACACTACCCGTGCAGTCCCGAAGGAGTTCTATTGCCTTGCAGAAAGAATCGTCGAGCATCTTGATGGCATCAAGAATCGCGGTGGCCTCTGAACGTAGCACTGCAGCTGCTTGCTCAAGCACTATTTTATTATTCGATTCAGCCACAGCCGTCCTCCTGTCCTTTATCCATTTACCGGATTCTCGATAAACGAATAAGGACTATACGGCGACTACCAGCGCCACCACAACGCGCATTTCCCTTATGGGAAACAGCCGTTTGGCAATCAAACGAAGCTGCAAAACAGCCTTTAACCGTACCGTTTTGCCATTTCGTCCAGCGATATGACTGGTACTTTCCCAGCATTACCAGCCTGCCCGAACTGTACCATTCGCTCAGCACACACTTTCTGCATGGCTGCCCTTGCTGGCTTCAGGTAGTCCCTGGGATCAAACTTCTCAGATGTTTCTGCGAGAACTTTACGAATCGCACCAGTAATTGCCATACGGCAATCTGTATCAACATTGATTTTTCGAACACCGTGTTTGATGCCCCGCTGAATTTCTTCAACTGGAACACCATACGTCTGAGGCATTTTTCCACCGTACTTATTAATAATATCCTGTAACTCCTGAGGCACGCTTGATGAACCATGCATCACGAGATGACAGTTTGGCAATTTGGCGTGAATCTCTTCGATTCGCTTCATTGCAAGAACATCACCGTCAGGCTTACGGCTGAACTTATACGCACCGTGGCTTGTACCAATCGCAACCGCGAGAGCATCGACGCCCGTTGCCTCAACAAACCGAGCGGCCTCATCAGGATCTGTGAGTAATTGATCCTGTGAAAGAACACCTTCTGCTCCATGACCATCTTCGGCTTCACCTTGGCCACTTTCAAGTGAACCAAGACAGCCAAGTTCCCCCTCCACTGAAACGCCCCGTGAATGCGCTTGCTTGACAACGTCAGTAGTGACCTGAACGTTGTAGTCAAAATCAGCAGGAGTCTTGCCATCTTCCCTGAGAGAACCGTCCATCATTACGCTGGTGAAACCATTATCAATTGCACTTTCACATGTTGCTGGCGAATTTCCATGGTCCTGGTGCATAGCGACTGGTATGCCAGGATACAGTTCTGCGGCAGCAAGCATCAGATGGCGCAAATAATTGTCCTGACTATATGACCGAGCGCCCCGGGAGGCCTGCACAATAACGGGCGATTCTGTCTCCTTTGCCGCCTCCATAATAGCTTGGATTTGCTCCATGTTATTGACATTGAAAGCAGCCAACCCGTAATTATTTTCAGCAGCATGATCGAGTAAGATACGCAAAGGAACCAAAGGCATAAGAAAACTCTCCATCAGAGTAGTGAAAGCGAACAATCATTCGACTAAGATCATACGGAATCTTTCAACATGCTAAAATCCCCCTACCAAATATGCCCAGAAGCCAAACGAGAGAAACAGGCATGGACTTACGGCCGACAACTGATCCAGTGAGCAGCTTTTTCTACGTAATTGGAGGGTGGATTTGCGTCGGCTTCGCCGTTCTTGGGGCGGTTCTTCCACTCCTTCCGACAACTCCTTTTCTTTTGTTGGCAAGTTGGTGTTTTTATCGGGGATCACCGAGAATTCACGCATGGCTACATCGATCTCGCTGGTTTGGCCCCACACTTGATGACTGGCAAGAATATCGAGGGATTCGAAAAACTGCAAAATATAGAACAATAGCTCTGGTTATCACAGTTGTGATTTGCAGTCTGCTGCTCAATAGTCTCCCATGGTGGCTCAAGTATATCGCGCTCGGTGCAGTGGGAATTGGGCTTTATGTCATTGCGACTGTGCCTACTCTTCCTGACGACACCCCTCGACCACCAAGAACAATTATTACAGAGTAATCAAAGACAAAACGAAACATTCTTTATCCAAAGCCACCTCAATGAGGTTCACCGAGTGGCTTTAAATAAACCAACTTGCTTCTGGGGAATTTTCATGAAACCAGCCTACGGTGTTTGGGGGTTGATCCTTTTGTTGATTATTGCGCACCAAGATATCTGGTTTTGGGAAGACACAACACTTGTCTTTGGATTTCTTCCGATTGCTCTGGCTTACCACGCCGGCATATCCCTTGCAGCTGCTTTCACATGGTATTTGGCAACGCAATTCTGCTGGCCAACTGACCAAGAACCCTCGGTCCAAAGAAAGGAAACTCCGTAGTGCCACAACTTCTTATTATCTGTGGTTATCTTGCATTACTCCTCATTCTTGGACTTGGAGCAAGCCGTCTCTTTCGTGGCACAAGTCAGGATTACATGCTCGCGAGTCATTCCATTGGCCCGTTTCTTCTCTTGATGTCAATTTTTGGAACAACAATGACTGCTTTCGCATTGGTTGGCTCTACAGGTGAGTCCTTCAAAGAAGGTGTCGGTGTTTACGGAATGCTTGCCAGTTCAAGCGGCATCATTCATTCCCTCTGCTTTTTTCTTCTTGGTGTAAAAGTTTGGAAACTAGGAAAAAAACATGGATATCGCACCCAAGTACAATTTTTTCGAGATCGTCTCGAAAGCCGTTGGATCGGCGCACTCTTATTCCCCGTGCTTGTTGGGTTGGTTATTCCCTACCTTCTCATTGGCGTGATGGCATCTGGCACTGTTATCAACAAGGTAACCGCAGGCACAATTCGAGATGGGCAAGTCGTTGGTGGCACGTTTCAAGAAGGGACGTTTCCTCAATTTCTAGAACAGGGCAAAAACCCGAAAAGCGATGCACCAGCAAGTTTCACATATGGCTCACAGGGTGGTGTTCCAAAGCCACTAGCATCTTTTGCTATCTGCGGCATTGTTTTGATTTATGTCTTTCTCGGCGGCATGAGAGGAACAACATGGGCGAATACTTTTCAGACGTTGGTTTTCATGGTCTTGGGTCTTGTGACGTTTGTAGTCATTGCGTGGAGGCTGGGGGGGCAAGAGAGTTTCTGGGCCAGTTTGCAAATGGCAAGTAATTCAATTCCTATTGAAAAACTTACCCGCACGCATATTCCACCTGAAAAATTTTTCACCTACATGCTCGTTCCACTAAGCGTCGGTATGTTTCCTCATCTTTTCCAGCATTGGCTCACTGCTCGCAGTGCGGAAAGTTTCAAGCTACCTGTTTTTGCGCACCCGTTATTTATTGCTATCGTCTGGGTTCCGTGTGTTTTGATCGGTGCGTGGGCAACAAGTGATCTTATTTCCATCCCCCCACCAGTTGCTGCAAATCCAAATGCTGTTCTGCCTTTTTTGGTGAAACAATTAGCCGGCCCAGTACTCAGCGGCCTTTTAACAGCAGGGATCCTGGCGGCCATCATGTCTTCTCTTGATAGTCAGTTCCTTTGCCTTGGAACAATGTTTACTGAAGATGTTGTCCGTCCTCTTTATGGTCAACGAAGTCTGTCTGACCGCCAACAACTACTGATCGCTCGACTCTTTATCATTGCCATTGTCGCACTCACATATGCATTAAGTCTTTTCGAGCCGCGACGCGTCTTTACTCTCGGAGTGTGGTGTTTCAGTGGATTCTCAAGCCTCTTTCCACTCATTGCTGCAGCGCTGTATTGGCCTCGGCTTACGAAACAAGGCGCGTGTGCATGTATTTTGGCTGCTGCAGGAAGTTGGCTGTGGCTCTTCCGTGCTTCAGATTTTGCAGCTCAGCCAAATTTCACGGTTAACATTCCCGTCCCAACAGCAATCGACCTCGATGGCTATTGGCAATTAATGCCTGTGGCTGCAATGGTTGTTTGCTCGACAGTCACGATGATCTTGGTTTCATTGGTTACCAAACCACCGAGCCAAACAACGATCGATCGGTTTTTCCCAAAAACATAGTCTCGGCTCGTGCTTACGATCGGCTCAGTGCCTACGAAACAAGACTAAGGCCCGATAGATGGTGGACATTTTGCAAGGAAATCACGAGGACCTCGGGTCGTGTAGTAAGGATATGCTACCGCACCACTTGGAGGCCCTGGCGGGCATGTTGCTCCGTAATCCGACCCTCGCAATTCACATTCTTCTTCTGGGGTCAAACGGTGTTTCCCAAGGCCACCGTACCTTCCAACGTGCCTTTCCCGACAGCTTCCATCGGCACATGCACTGCACGCATTACAATTTCCCCCAAGTCGACAGATGCCATCCTTACAGCCACCTGGAGGGCATAGGCCGCTCTGGCATTCAGCACACGGAGCTTCATTGCAGTTCTCACACCCGTCGTTGCACCCACCGTAATGGTTTGAATAAGGACCATCAGCGTTAATTAAAAACAGCCGGTCGATCAGCGAACAACCACTAGCCGTACCCAGAACTGCGACAACAAGCAGACAGACAGAAAGATGTCTCATGGCTTCAATATTCCAAGCGTTTTCAACAAGTAGGCTATGCACAAAGCAGCACACCACATGCCACCACGAACAGCCAAAACCTTCCACTGGGAATAACTATCGGTCGAAATGGTTCAACCGGTTAAGAAAACCCTGCGGGTATTCTTGCTTTTCACGAAACACCCCCCCGGACACGGGTTTTATTGACGAAAATCACTATTCAGCCAGTTCAGCTTGAAGTACTTAGTCTCACGACTCCACTACGTGCGATCACGTCTCAGCAAAATGGCTCAAGATCAATGAAATATTTTGACCACCAAAACCAAAGCTGTTGGACAATACTCTTCTGCAAGGAGATTCGCGAGCAACATTGGGAACATAGTCCAAATCACAATCTGGGTCAGGACTGTCGTAGTTTGTCGTTGGTGGAAGAACACCGTCTCGAATTGCCAAGAGCGACACAATAGCCTCGGTTGCTCCTGCAGCAGCAATAAGATGGCCCATCATACTCTTCGTGCTTGAAACAGGAATTTTATACGCTCGATCTTCAAAAACATTTTTAATCGCCAATGATTCAACTCTGTCATTCACACTCGTACTTGTTCCATGGGCGTTCACGTAGTCAATATCGCCCAAGCCAAGCCCCG
Source organism: uncultured Planctomycetaceae bacterium (assembly GCA_913052575.1). Taxonomy (GTDB): domain Bacteria; phylum Planctomycetota; class Planctomycetia; order Pirellulales; family UBA1268; genus UBA1268. Next base: position 30,994 of record CAJXFK010000006.1, on the reverse strand, counting down.
CATCCTTCAAAGCCATCCGAATACAGCTGGTCGCGCCACGCCCTTCTGGATGGGTATCGGTAATCCGATAGGCATCGGCTGTTGATCCATAACCAACTACTTCCCCATAGATTTCTGCTCCACGAGCTCGTGCGTGCTCAAGTTCTTCTAGCACAACCATTGCTGCGCCTTCACCGAGAACAAAACCATCACGTTCATTATCGAAAGGTCGTGATGCCTTCGTCGGCTCATCATTACGAGTTGACAACGCTGTCAAAAGATTAAATCCAGTGACACCGAAGGGGTGAATCATACTGTGTGTACCTCCCGAAAGCATCACATCAGCATCACCGCGACGCACAAGTTCTGTCGCTTCACCAATTGCCTGGCTTGAGGCCGCACATGCAGTGAGGCAATTCAGGTTCGGACCCTGGGCATTAAATAACGCGGCCAAATGTCCGGCTGGCATATTCGGCTCTTGTTCCACCTCAGTCAAAGGATGAAGTGTCTCAAGACCGAGTTTTGTAAACTTAGCAACGTCAAGAGTCTCACCTTCGATAGAAACCATCATCATTTTCGTAAACGAATCAAAATCTTGCTGGCCTTCACCGCTCCCGAGATAGATTCCCAGTCGTTCCGGTGCCGAAGTGAGTCCTTGAGAAAGACCCGCGTGTGTCATTGCTTGTGATGCTGCGCCGACAGCAAATTTTGTATGGCGACCACAATACTGCCATCGGTCCTCAGGCTGCCCCTCATCAGATACAGACCAGTTCTTCACCTCAGCTGCGATCTTGGTCGGAAAGCGTGATGCATCAAATACGGTTGTAGCAGCAACACCAGAGCGGCCCTCCTTCAGGTTGCCCCAAAGTTCTTCAATTGTTACCCCAAGCGGCGTAACACATCCCATTCCAGTAATTACAACTCTTCTGCGGCCTGCCACCATTGCAGTTCCTCCATGCTCCTGATTCTGGAAATACTTCCGAGCAAACGCTCGAACCATAAGCCCTTACGATACCGACATCTTGCTGATCGGCCTACCAGTCAGGTCGAGACAGTGGGTTTCCGGCCTCATCACGACCAATATCGTAGATATGCATGTGATCGAGCCATTTGAGCAACTCTTCTGGCTCAAACAATTTTGGAACACCTTCACCCGGTTCGAGATGGGCAAAAAACAATTCTGCTTTTCCCTGAGGTCGTTCCTTCCCTTTTTCATCAACAATGACACTCTCCACACTTGCAAGAGAACCTGTTGGCTTAAGTTCCATGATTGTCGCACGGAAAAGAATCGAGTCGCCTGGAACCGCATCATACTGAAACTCTGCTTTTGCAACCTTTGCCAGCACAACCCGACGGTTAAATTCCAGAGCATCTGCAATGAGCAAACCAGCAGTCTGTGCCATCCCTTCAACAACAAGAGAATTTGGCATTAGGGCAGCACCCGGAAAGTGATCATGAAGATGCTCTTCTGCAAGCGAGACATTCTTCACAGCAGTCGCCTGCTTGCCACGAACAAATTCATTGAATCGATCAATCCAGAACCAACGCATAGCGCAGTTTCACTCCAAATTAGCGTACAGCGAGGCAACATTCAGCCCAAAAAACGACAAGCAACACACGCCATGTTAGGCGGAGATCTTCGTCTGAACATAGCGAACCATGTCCTCAACGGTGAGGATATTCGGGAAATTCTGAACACTAGGATTCGCCTCAAATTGAGCCAAATCAACAAAGGGCATTCGTTCTTTCAGCGCAGCTATGCCAGCATCATTCAATTTGCCGTCAACGACAAATTCGGTACTCGACAAAACGTCCTCTGGAAACAATTCGCTTCTCGGAATCTTGATACCAAAAGCCTTCTCTAATCGAAAAACGATATCGAGAAAATCAATCGATTCTGCACCAAGATCACCAACCATTGTTGCTTCTGGGGTTACTTCATCATCATCTACCCCTAAGGCATCAACGAGGGCAGTCTGTACTTTTTCAAATATTTCATCTCGAGACGGCATCGACATCACACCTTTACGTAAGATTGGAAAACTCGTTCGCCATCGTAGGTTTTAATCTCGACCATCTTTGAGCGAAAGCCGAGTAAATGATTTCTTCAACGGAAAAAGCATCACAATCGGTAGATTCGAACGCTTTTGCCCGGCAATCTGAGCAAAAATAGGTGATTGTAGGCTTTTTGAAATTCCTTTAAAGCCTTCGGTTTACCTTCAGACGACCCCTGGAGATGATGAAATCTCTGAATTCACACCGTAAACGGTTCGTCCCAGTGCAGCAGAACCTCGTTTTTCTGGATTCAGAACTGTCCACAGACGACGCATTTCCGAACGCACGCGGACGTCCATTGCGTCCCCGTAAGGACGCTTATCAGCCAGATTATATCGCTCAAGCTCCAGTCGAGCTGTGAGGCTTGTTCGCTCGCCCACCATTCCGCTGGCTTTTACTTTTGTGCGGTGTGCATCCTGAGACAGCACTTCGGCATGCACAGTAAGGACTTTTCCTGGCTCAACAAAGTCACCATATTTCACGTTACGAGCTGTACGTAAAACAACAATACTATTCGCAAAATCTTCTCCCAAGCGAATCGTCCAGGCTGCTGCCTGAGTCATGGCTTCCAACATAAAAACGCCTGGAAGAACGGGGAACCTCGGGAAATGATCTGCAAGATACTCCTCAGACAAAGAGACTGCCTTTACGGCAGTAATACTTTTCCCAGGATCAACCTCAACAATTCGATCAAGAAGCGTGAATCGCATAGCCCTACCGTTTCCCAAAAACTGATTCGTAACTGAGACTCCAAGAAATGACCTGTTTTCTCTCGGACAGAAATGTTGAGTATAGAGATTGCTGTAGCAGGCACAACGCAGAAACCACCAAAAACGAGGCTTGGTGAAGCAGATTATGACTCCGCCGAACGACAAGACTCGCGCAACCCGTAAGGTCACACGATACACCCTGCAACCAAACTGCGCACCTTCACGTAAAAATCATGAAAAGTTCACGTAAAAACCATGAAAGGCAAATCTTGAACACTCGGTGACAACGCATTTCATTGCTCACGTTGAGCTGTCGTATTACACCATTATTTCCCAGCTTCCACTTCCATCAGATTTGAATAATGACGATATCATGAAGCATCACAAGACATTCGTTCGGGCGGTAGCACGAAAGAACGTATAGCACTCACGAAAGAACAGGAAGAGCTAACGAGCAGGCAAAACTGACGGCAACGGACTGTCGCTTGGAATCTGGCCTCTCAGCAGCCTACCGCCTTGTCCAGTCACTCTCAGGTAGTAATCGGTAGGCAATCCATCGTAAGTTAGAAAAGAAACATTCTCACCGACCGGGGGTTTGTTGCTGCATTTGAATATTGCAGTTCCTTCATCAACTTCATCAAACATAGCAACATAAATCATCTTTGCCCCGACTTGCTTTGCAGCAGTTATCTGTGCCCACAGGAACTTGCCTTTCAGCCTTGGAATGTCATCTAATTTTCCACCATGTAGATTCTTCCAGCTAAAACCGGGAAACACAACGGGCAGAAAGTCTAGTTTCTGCTTTTCACACCAATCTAGATCAGGCTTCCAAACACGTCTCGCGTGTAACGATGCTTCACGTAGTGAACGATAGCGGCCGATAGTCCAGGGACTCAACACATCAGCTTTCTTTAGAACATCATGTAGCGATTTATCAGAAACCGCATCACGCTCCTGTTCTCTCCACCACGATGGAACTCCCAACATTACAGCACATCCCTCTGACTTTAAAACGTCAATCAGGTCACCACATTCGGCCAACGTATAGTCCCGATCGTCACTGAAACCGACCCCCCAGACTGCCACCAGTGGCTTTCCATTGTGATGCAGGTACCTGCTGCCTTTGGTGATGCCATCATGCATCAATTGCTTCCAGTCATTGCCAGCAGATGCGACCTGGCCTTTCCGCAAGCCGGACAAATCGTACATCACTGCAAAAACCCGTCCTGTCTCTAGTGCTGCATCACGAACATGAAAAAGCACAACATCCTTCTGAGCTTTGAGGCGTGCCGAATGCAGTTCATTGGCGAACCGCTGCAGGAAAATTCCGTCGATTCCATAGTCACGCATCCAACGAAAATGCCTACTGATCGTTTTTTTGTTGGCACTACTATAGACCGCAGCAGGACGACCATCGGCGTGCTTAAAGTCAGTTGGATATCGCTCATCCTGACTGAACTCTTGCATGTCAGGCCATAAATCGACAGCGGCATTTCCCGGCCCGAATGGCCGACGGATCGCACGAGCCCAGTGGGTCCAGCCCAACTCGCCACCGTCTTCAGCGCAAGTGAACCACCCCTGATACCCACACATAACCTTGCCCGTCAAAGCATGAGAATTCACCACTGCATTACCCGCCGGCTGACCAGCGTCCACATCAACCTGCTGAAAGACGCCTACCTGTCTTACATTCAGTACAAAGCAAGTGATCAAGACAAGCCATCTCAGTTTTTGACATTTTTGCTGGCACACCATTTGTTCCTTCTTTGTCATGTATTCCCTTACAACAAAAAACAAGCATTCGAAATCGAAAACAACTCTACGATAATTGGGTAACAATCGTTCGTGGGAAACGTAACTTCAGGATTTTGATTAATTTGTTAGATACATCCATAATATTGGCAAACTGCACTGAACCGAGAAGACACTCGCTGTGATTACTCGCGAACTCCACTCTCCAACACAATCCCAGACACATCATTTGCTAAGCATGGCGACAAATTTCACTTCTCCTTGGAAGCAGTCATCATCACGATTGTCTTCAAGCCTCTGTCTACGTCAGAATTGAGTGAGAACCAACGCTAGCTAGCTGATTGTTTCATGATAAAAACATTACGGATTTCCTGCCCATTCGCCATTCCTAAATCGCTACCATGCCTCTCGTCCTCACAGCCCGAAATCATTCATTCAATGGCAATCAAGTTTGTCGTCATTTGTCTGTCCAAGGTCTTCTTCCAGAAGTCGTAAAAAAACAGAGCCTCAGTGATATCAGACAAATGCCAGTGCTCTGTGACAATCGAGCTTCGAGACTTGGTGCCTTCTTTGATATCGATGGGAATCCCAATGATGATCAAATTGAATGTGTTGGTGACTTCTCACGAGTTCACTTTCTTGGGGCCGGCATGCAATCGGGAACAATCCTCGTACAAGGAAATATTGGCCGACATGCAGGAGAACAAATGCGAGGAGGCAGACTTCTCATCAAAGGCTCAGCAGCAGATTGGCTCGCATGCGGCATGCAAGGAGGCGACATTCATGTTTATGGAGATGCAGCAGACAATGCGGCCGGCTCCCTGCCGGGTGATCGCCACGGCATGACCGGAGGGCAGGTGCTAGTCCACGGTTCAGTCGGGGCGCTCAGCGGAAGTCGAATGCGGCGAGGCCTCCTCGCTGTTGGAGGGAACACTGGCGAGGCACCTGGCTTTGAACTTTTGGCAGGCACCATACTTGTTGCCGGGCAGCCTGGGCCCCATACGGGCCTCGGGATGCAAAGAGGATCAATCGTGCTTTCTGGCGCGATCGCACACTGTGGCAAGAATATTACCTGCATCCCACCTACCTTTATTCAAGGCGCGATCTGGCGACCTCATTTCATTGGACTTCTAAGGAAACAACTGGCGGATCTCGGCTTTCCTGGCATCCGGAATACCGCGTGGACAGGCCCTTGGCAGCAGTGGCATGGAGACACCCTAGTTGGAAGTCGTGGAGAAATCATGACACTCGTGAATCCCTAGGTGCGCGATCCATCGACCACAGACAGGTATTTTGCCGCCATTTCCTGATAGCCGCTTCCTCTGCATTCCTTTTTTAGCTACCTTATGATGCTCGCGGACAAGGTTTTTCTTGCTTTAGAAATCAGTCTTCACAAGCTACTTGCTTGTATTTGACGCCATCCGCAAAATACACACAAAACTTTTTTACGAAACACTCCATGCCCACAATTAGCCAACTTGTTCGTAGCCGTCGACGTCCAAAGCGCCGGTTTTCAAAATCACCGGTACTCGATAGGTGTCCTCAGAAACGCGGAGTCTGCCTCCAAGTTCGAACGATGACTCCGAAGAAACCTAATTCTGCTCTACGAAAAATCGCTCGTGTTCGTTTATCAAATCAAAAAGAAGTTACGGTTTATATTCCAGGCGAAGGTCACAACCTGCAGGAACATTCGATTGTTCTTATACGTGGCGGTCGTGTCCGTGACCTTCCAGGAGTTCGGTATCATGTGATACGCGGTGCACTTGACACTCTTGGTGTCCAAGGCCGCAAACAATCCAGAAGCCTTTATGGCGCGAAGCGAGACTAAAAAAGCATTCGTACATTTCGTTTTTAATTCGAGGGAAAATTAGTTCATGGGAAGCATCACTGCCAGCCGTACACAACTTAGGCCGGACCCAAAATTCCAGTCTCTTTTAGCAAGCAAGTTCATCAACTGCTTAATGCTTGATGGTAAGAAAAGTGTCTCGCAACAAATATTTTATAAAGCCATGGATGTAGTTGGCGAAAAAATCAATGATGCTGAGCCGATTGAGGTATTCACGCGAGCCGTAGAAAATGTGAAGCCGGCTGTTGAAGTGAGATCGAAGAGAGTTGGTGGTGCCGCCTATCAGGTACCGATGCAAGTCAACAGAAACCGGCAGCAGTCTCTAGCTATACGCTGGATCTTGTTGGCCGTTCGTGAAAAAAAGGGACGACCGACATACCAGAAATTAGCTGAAGAAGTAATCGCGGCTTACAAACGCGAGGGTGCTGCAATCACTCGGCGAGAAAATGTTCACCGCATGGCAGATGCTAATAAGGCCTTTGCCCACTTTGCATGGTAAAGCCAGTAAGGAATCCGAGATTAGCGGAGGCGAATCTACCTTTTTCAGCCCGTATGCCATTATGAATTGCTAGCGAGTCTCAACAATAGCCGGCAGCAGCATCAGAGGTTTCCCTGATGCAACGAGGCTCAAAAGACGGAACTGGCTTGATACTTCTGTAACAAATGCCTCATTGAGTTTTGATTCACCTAGAAGACCAAAAATCCGCATCATTATCGCCTCTGTTGTTTGTGACTCAAGAGGGAGGGGTTGATGCGTTTCGGTAACACCGAGAAACCCATCAAAAAAGCCACGGGGTTTTGGCAAAAGGAGTCGTTCTACTGCACTTGGATCAGAGATTTCTGCAAGTTGTCCAGCCCTAAGAACAGCGTCTTCAAGTGTTCCAAGCAAATCGACAAGTCCTGCTGACTGTGCCATCCGACCAGTGAACACTCGCCCCTCGGCAAGTGTATCGAGATGCTCGCGATCGAGCTTTCGTCCCTGTGCCACTTTCAATGTAAAAAGACGGTATACGTCTTCCATGGTCGTTCGGAAAGCATCTTTTTCACTGACTGTAAAGGGTTTTTGAGAAGAGAGCCAACCGGCATTTCTTCCTCGGCTGACTACGTCAGTATGAATGCCATATCGATCGAGGGCACCTCCGATTGCAATTTTTCCACCAACAACTCCGATTGAACCTGTGAGTGTGCCTGGAGCAGCAATAATTTCATCTGCACCCACAGCAATATAGTAACCGCCACTCGCAGCAGTGTCCGAAAGGCTTGCGACGATCGGTTTTTGACACCGATCAAGCTCTCTCCAAATAAGATCACTGGCAAGTGCTGATCCACCAGGAGAATTAATTCGTATCACGAGAGCAGCTACGGAGGTATCTTCTGACGCCTGACGGATAGCCTTCGTGATGACTTCGGAACCTGCCGCACTTCCACCAAACATTCCGACACTGCCTCTTCCATCAACAATTTCACCTTGAACGTGAATAATCGCTATTCGCTTTGATGTTTCTTTTTGTGATGTTGTTTCTGTCCCTGAAAGAATATCTATGAGCTTCATGAAGCCACTCAATCCAGAAAAGTCTGTATCAACATCCTGCTTCCCGTAATCACGCCTGAAATCAACGGGTGAATCCGTCGAACTGGCTGAGAGACTACTTAGCACCTCGTCCTCGTACGCAATTCCATCAATAAGCGCCGCCTGCACTGCTTGGTCCGGAGTAAAAATCCCAATATCAATAAGTTCTCGAACCTTTTTCTTTTCAAGACCACGATCTTTAGTAATTTGTTCCACCATCTGCTCAAAGAGATCGCCAACAAAAGATTCGTATTGCTGCCGCAATTGTGGACTCATCGAATCTCGGGTGAGTGGCTCACCTGCGCCTTTGAATTCACCGACTTGTAAAATTTCTGCCTGAATACCGAGCCGATCAAGAAGCCCTTTATAAAATGTGACTTCCGTTCGGACACCAGTAATGGCTAGTGTTGCAGCAGGTGGCATCATAACTCTGTCACACGCTGCAGCAACACTGTAGTCGAGAGGTTCACCGCTTATGAGATGCGCAACAACTGGCTTTCCTTGATCTCGAATATGTTGTATCGACTCACGTATTTCTAAAACCCGGGCACGACCGAGTTGAGGAGATTGAATGGAAAGAAGTACTGCACGCACGCTCTCATCTTTCGCGGCATCCTCAAGCCGCTCTAACATACGACTTAATCGGGGAGCAACGTCTCCTAGTAATCCCTCTTGGCCAACACCCTCTGATAGAGATCCCGTAAGGCTAATGCCAGCGATAAATTCTTTTTCATCAGCTAAAACAACGTTGTATTCCAAAGATCCAACCAACTGGAAAACAAAACATACTGCTATTCTGAAGAGTACCGATTTCGATCTACAGCCAGTAAAACATCTGACTCTCTGAGCTTCGCAACGAGTGACCATCCGTCTCTCCTGTATGGTGAAAGAAGCAGACCGCTCATGCCACATCAAGGTACGAGCCGACGCGTTTTATTAGTGTAGTGCCTCATCATATGAAAAGTTGATTGAAGTCATCGGAGGACCAATGCCGAAAACGACCTTGACAATGTACTTCCGTATAGTAGGATATGAATGTTTAGGTCCTCATAGTGCTGTGTATTGAAGGTGTACAAGACATGCCACGATCACAAAAGTCAGCTCCGAAAGATTCTGCCCATGGCACGAAGGGGAAAACCTCTTCTCACGTGCCTGGAAAACCATCTCGTGCTCGTGCCTACACCTCGGTACATCGACCGGCTTCCAGCCTTTCCCGAATGCTGCAACCGGAAGAAGAAAGCCAAGACACGAGTGATATGCCAACCGCACGGCAGATGGAGATTTACGAATTTATCCGTGACAAGATTTATTCTCGGGGTTTCGGCCCAACGGTACGAGAAATTGGTGAGGCCTTCTCTATTCGCTCGCCCAACGGTGTTGTCTGCCACCTCAAGGCTCTAGAAAAGAAAGGGCTTATCACAAGAGGCCGCAACATGTCACGAGCCATTGAACTCGTGACCGAATCGCCTCACAGCCGAGGCATGCAAATGGCTGGATGGGTTGCAGCTGGAACCTTGAGAACAGCGGAGGAGCAAAAGGAGCGATTCGATTTCACGGAGCTTTTCACTCAAGAAAATCATTTCGTGCTTAAAGTCATGGGTGACTCGATGATTGATGCTCAGATTGCTGACGGCGACTGGGTCATTATTGAAAAGCGTGAATCAGCACGACACGGAGATATTGTTGTTGCCCAAACTGAAGATGGTGAAGCGACTCTCAAACAATGGTTTCCAGAACGTGGTCGAATTCGCTTACAACCAGCGAATGATTCTATGAAGCCTATCTACGTGGACTCGGCCAAGGTACTCGGTGTACTTGCTGGTGTTGTTCGAAAAACATGAATACCACCGAGTGACTCACGTTTCCTGCAGCCAAATCATTAAGCTGCCTCAGGATTTGGTTCAGTACTCTCCATCTGATTTAATTTGTTGTACAGCGTTTTCAAACTGATACCAAGTTCATCTGCAGTCCTCGACTTGTTACCGTCATTTCTTCCGAGGCTATCGATAATCGCCAGTATCTCTATCTGTTTGAGACTCTGCGGCTTATTCGTGAGCTCACATTCTCCATTGGCATCTAATCCTACATTCTCTTTTTCAGAGCTGGTAGTGATCGAGTTAGACATCAGTATCTTATCCCCAGCCCGTTGTATTCTTGGAGGAAGATGTTCGGCACGAATTGGCAATTCATCACAAAGAACAAGTGCATGTTCAACACAGTTCGCGAGTTCGCGAACATTCCCTGGCCAATTGTACCGTTGCAAAATTCCAGCAGCCTCGTCCGTCATAATTTGAGCTTCGGCTGGAATTATCTGTTTTCTTTTTTCTACAAAGTGCTTGGTAAGTAGCTGCAAATCACTCATGCGTTCTCGCAGTGATGGGACGCTAATTTCAAACGTATTAAGACGAAACAATAGATCTTCTCGAAAATCACCAGATAAAACCATTTCTTCAAGAGAGCGGTGTGTTGCACAAACCACTCGAACATCAACTGTTATTGGGTGGTTGTCTCCAACTCGACGAATCTCTCCGGACTCAAGAACTCGAAGGAGCCGAGACTGAAGTGCCGGGGGTAATTCACCGACTTCATCTAAAAAAAGTGTGCCCCCATTGGCTACTTCAAAAAGGCCTGCTCGATGTTCACTCGCTCCCGTAAAGGCACCTCGGCGATGTCCGAATAATTCACTTTCAACGAGTTGCTCCGGGAGACCACCACAATTAACGGTGACCAGTGGTCCGGCAACACGATGACTCAGTTCATGAATAGCACGAGCAACAAGTTCCTTGCCGGTACCCGTTTCACCCCGGATTAACACAGTCGCCTCACTGGCAGCAACTTTTGCAACCAGTGATTGCATCCGATCTATAACAGATGACTCACCTACCAACTGCATACGGCCTTCTGCCTGCCTGACGCGTCGTTCAAGTGATCTCACTTTAAGAGTCATGGATCGTTTCGTCCGAACTCTTTGAAGGACCGCTTCAATTTCGACTAATTTGCAAGGCTTCGTCAGGTAGTCGAAGACGCCATGCCGTAATCCAGCTACAGCAGTCTCAAGAGTAGACTTTCCTGTGATGATTACACTCTCGGTGTCTGGTGCAATTTCACGAACTCGTCGGATGACATCAAGCCCTCCTGCTCCAGGCATATCGAGATCTACTATGACGCAGTCAAAATCATTTTCATCCAGAACAGCCATTGCTGTGAGCCCATCCGGACAAATTGTTGCCTTGTGGCCAAGACGTGGTAATTCCAGCCTCATCAACTCCTGAATCGATGGCTCATCATCAGCAAACAACACTCGCAGTGATCGCTCTGCCAAGGACTCATTTGCCTCTTCGTTATGCTGCGTAGTCGACATTTTTTCCCTTCTCGTAGTCTGGCTTTGCTCTCTCTACCACTGCGGAAGAACCGCCCCCTTTTATACTTTGGCTATCCACACTGATCACTGGAAGAATGACACAGAAAGTTGCACCACATGTGGGACCATCACTCATTACTTCAATTCTTCCTTCATGATCCGCAACTATTCGATGGACTATTGAAAGGCCAAGACCTGTTCCTTTTTTTGATGGACGGCTCGTAAAAAATGGTTCAAAAAGATTCTTGAGTACTTCCTCGTTCATCCCACATCCGTCGTCAGTGAGCACCAACTTCGCCTCGTCACCGTCGCGACTGACTGTGAGTACAACCTCACCATCTTCATCTATCGAATCGAGTGCGTTTACAAGCAAATTGAGCACCACTTGTTTAATTTCTTGTGGATTGGCCAACACAAGCACATCCGGTCCATCTACAAACGACACCGTCTTATGAGCAAATCGTCCCACATGTCGAAGCATATCTACAACGTCATGGACTAAAGCGCCGAGCGCAGTCACCTGTCTACGGACTTCTCCAACGCGAGAAAAGTCAAGTAGTTTTTCTGTTATGCCTTTACAACGAAAGGCTTCGCTTTGAATAAGCTGGAGATAACGCGAAGCAACCGCGTCGACTTCACTACCAATTCGTGCCTCAAGTGACTCAGCACACATTGCGATAGAGGCCAGAGGGTTATTGATTTCGTGCGCCACTCCAGCGGCCAGAAAGCCCACACTAGCTAACTGTTCGCTTCGCACCACCTCCTTTGTTCTCAGTTGAACCTGATGATCAAGATCATCTCTGATTTCCTGAAAACGGTCAGTCATATCGTTCAGTGCTTGCCCTAGATCAGCCATTTCGTCGCACGTATCCAACTCGATACGAAAACCAAAATCACCTCCTGCAATCCTCCGGGAACCGTGCCCGAGGTGTCGCAATGGACGGAAAACCCATGAATATGTGAGGAGGCCTAAACCCAGAAGTAACACAACTGCAGCGAGTGCAGATGCCCATGTCGTTATAATAAGCGTACGGTATCGACCCCGCACCTCGTGCGCCAGATCATGCATTCGTGACTGTAAAAAAGTAGGTAATTTTGCGGACAAGAATGCGAGGGAATCGAGATGCGATCCGATAGCCGTTAGTTTTAATAATTGTCCGTCAACAAGATCTAATGATTTCTGTTCAGTTGAACTCTCACTTGTGGAGGCTGCCTCCTGAGCAAGCGTCCATATAGTCTGCAGCTCGGTAGCTATTCTTCGTGCAATATCCCTCTCGTGGCTACGGTCTCCAAAGGGTTCTTCGTCTAACTCTCCGGCTGTAAGTTCGTGACAGTAATCCTGTAGCGCAACGCCAGTCTCAGAAATATTTTGAAGGAAAGATCCGTCAGATATTAATTGAACCCGTGACTTTTCTTTGCTTATTAAGTTATTTTCAACGGTCACTTCATCTTGCTGTTCCTGAAAACTGGGCTCTCCGGATTCGAGCAACTCAATCCGTGGTGTATTACTTATTGACGCGTCTGTCCAAATACCAAGATCTACAGCAGACATTGCTCGCGAATGGGATAGTCGTAATTGCCCGACGCACGACGCCAATCGACTTGCTTGTGGTAACTCACTTGCACGACTACTAAGTGCTTTCACTAACCTTCTATATGAGTACACACTAAGAAAACTACTTGCTGACAGTAATGTCACGGTGAAACCAACAAGGAGCCCCACCACAAGAAGCTTATTACGAATCGGTCGTTGCTTTGCCAAAGCCGACCTCCTGGCTTGAGGACTTAATACGTCTTTACAAAGAAATCATTCGTTGCAGAAGGTAGCAAGACTCGTGCGAAAGCCAAATATGAAAAGAGCGGCTAAAGCCGTGTTCTAAGAGAAAACCATGCACAGATTGAATGCAATCTCCCGTTTGATTCAACAATCCAAAATCAAACAAGCCCCCAACGCTTTCGAAAAAACCACTCAGTACAGAGACACCCGGCTACGATCAAGAGTGTGATCCAATTATCCCAAAGAGATACTGACCATTCTTCACTTGTAGTAAATACGGGTCTAGCTTGTCCAATCTCCTTGAAAATACTTGATAGCTCCTCCGGAAGCCTCACGCCTCCATCAGTCGTACTTGCAATCTGCTGCATGAGCAAAGTGTTTGCCCGAGGATTCGCCAGTTCTAAATCTTGCCGGTACACGACGAACCTCGCAACAGCCTCTCCTCCTTGAAGATCTGTCTTTACAGCCACTCGCCAGTCTCCTGGCTCCGAACAACCTGTAATGGCCCCAGAAAAAGATTCACCATTTTTTACCAGACGGACATACCGTGAATTTCCAGCTGGATCAACAACCGAAGCAGAGAGTGTATTTCCTTTTGCAAGTGTTCCGTCGGGGAGCGTGAGACCTGCGTCAAAAACCAAAGGACTTCCCACAGAAATACGACGCCGTGCAAGCTTCAACCAAAGTCTCTCTCCGTCAAAATCATCCCGTCGCGCTAACCAAAGAACAAATTGACGCCAAAATCTTTGATACGACAAAGAAGAACCTTCCATTGCCCATCGCCATGTCGAATCAACCGCAAAGACAAGCACTCGGCCCAATCCATATTCACGAGCCACCAGAAGAGGAAGACCTGTTTCTGAGACAGCAAGCGTCTTGGCTACTGGTAAAAGTCGTGGTAGACGGTTTGCCCCATCCAGTGGCGGTAACTTTCTCCAAATTTGATCTGATTCTTCGACCGTTTGACCGAGCCGCAAAACAGAAACTCCACCAAATTGTTGATTCGGAATAATTTTAATCGGACCTCTTACATGAAGATCTTTTCGGATAGGCTCATCAAATCGTTGACGTGAAAGACTGTCTCGAGCGTAGGGCAACAATCTACCGAGTGGCGAACTTCCCCAGCCGCCTGCTTCAAACGAATGAAACCCACCAAGAAATCCAATGCTCGCACCATTCTCAACCATAGCTCGAATCTTCTCAAGATCTTTTGGACGAATAGCATCGACATCGAGGTCGCCTATGAGGAAGACCTTGTAGTCACGCAACAGTTCTCGCTCAAGACTGACCGGCCAACGACTTCTATTTACAGAGTTAATCCATTGGAAATCTATCTGTATATCGGGACTGCTTGAAAGCGTTCGCCGCAAAAACCTTTGCTCTACTCGAGGGCTGCCTTCAAGATAAAGGACACGCAAGCCTCCATCGACCACGTTAACAAAGGTTGCAACAGCATTATTCGTCAGAACAATCTCACCTGCTACTGCATCAATCGCTAGAGCAATTTTCCGTTCACCTAATGACTCTGCGGTCCAATCAAAACGTACTGATTCTTCTATCATTCCTTCGGTCGACCGAATCTCCTTCTTCGCGACTTCAGCCAATTCACCGCCTGACTGTTCAACCATCAATCGCACAGTGACATTCCTATCCGACAGACCCTCTAGTCGAATTCGTCCTATAATTTCGACTGTATTTCCTAGAAAGACTTTTTCAGGAACCGACAGGCCCACGACTGATGCATCTCGTGCCTGGGCAGCACCTTGCGACTGTCCGTAGGTAATTGCCCAAAGTGGAACACCTCGCTCTCCCAAGCGACGCGACTCGGCCTGTGGTGGCAGATCATTCGGTGGATAGGCGTGCTGACCTCCATCGCTGAGTAAAACGACTGCACTTAGCGGTTGTTCACCCATCGCTCGAACGGCAGATTCCATGGCCGAACCAATTGCAGTTTCCTCTGACGAAGGCCGTCGCTCCCACGCACCGATGTCAAGCGACGTGTTATCAATTGAAACCTGTCTTGCCTCACGATCAAAGACCCATGCCCTCACGAGCATGCTCTCACTGACTATTTGTTTTCTCGTAGACTCCATCGCGGTCTTCAATGTCTGGCGTAGATACTCCCAGCGAGTCTTACTATTCGGGCTATCTGCCACATTCATACTCTCGGATGAATCTGCCAATACGAGGACGGTAGCTGGTTGCTGAAGTTGTCTTATCGAAACCATACTTGGTTTCGACATGCAAAAAACAAGAACTAACAGTGCTGCTGTTCGTAAGGCGATTAAAGCCAGTCGCCTGCGCGGTGACAGACGACTTTTATCTGGAGCTAAGAAAAACAAGAGACAGACAAAAGCGGCAACCAACAGCACTATGCCCAACCACGAACCCGCTGGGTCGAAATAAATTGATGTCGTATGAATCAGACTGCTGGCAGTCATGATGAGTACTCCGTCTCTGAACCGAAACCTGACGGTATCGGTGGAGGCATTTTTTCTACCTGCCCTTCAATTATTCCTGCTGACGGGACAGGGGGTGGCGGTATGGCCTCTGCCTCTCCCTTAGCATCGATGCTCTCTGCAAATACTTCTGCAGCACCTGCTTCAGGATCGGCTCCTACGCGAGGTGCATAAAATCGATTTGAAGCCCACCAATCCAAGGCAAGTAATACTGCAGCCAGGAAAAAAATCCAGCTGCACAACTCTGCCCCAACACGATGATTCATAACATCTCGATCGAGGCTTTCCACATCGCGTACAATACGTCGATTCACACCAAGTAGTACTGTCACTTCATTATCTGTAAGTCGTGAAAAATCGGTTGCTGATTTTGGCAGCCTTGCACTAAATCCTTTTACAAATCCCGCAGTTTTTCCGCCAGACTGGATCCGGTAATTACCAGGCTGCCGAGTTGCAGAAACAGCAATCGCTCCCTGTTGCTGATCAATGGCTACAGGAAATGTATCTCCAAGTGGTGTTCGAACCGTTGCCGTAGGTAGATCATGACGCTGCAGACGAAGTCTCGCAATTTCACCTGCCGTAATATTGAGAGAATCTGGAGTTTCTACAACATATCCTAAAATTTCATTGGCAAGCATCATAAATGGCCAAGGTTCAAAACCGGTGGCAAGTTGATTCCAAGCCTGCGGATCACTTGCTGATTGAGATATAGGCGTTGTCACAATGACAACTCTTCCCTCTCCGAGCATCCGCTCAAAAAGTGCGGGCAGTCCATTACGATAATTTGCAAAAGATATTGCAGGTAATGACTGCTCACCTTGCACGTCACCACTCACAGAAGTCGGCTTGAACTCCCAATGACGAAACACTGGGAAATCTTGCCACGGCACGGAATCACCGACACGTCGAAATGCGGACAAAACCGGATGATCCAAAGACGAAGGTGCCAAGTAATTCGAACGATCTGCTGAACGCCACACTCGCTCGATTTTCCCCCCGAGCACAGCCTCACTTTCGGATGAACTGAAATCCACTGGGTTACCCGCTGATGGACCTAGCCAAACAACAAGACCTCCTCCTTTACTAACCCAGTCGCGTAGCATTTCCCATGTTCGGGCAGGTAGCGGTGGTGGATCAATCAACACAATACTGCGAAAATCGGGCCACGAGGAGTTCTCAAAATGATGAAAGGAATCAAGCGTGACCGTAAATTCATTACGTCCAGCACTCACAAGCGGAAACGGTGCTACAGCCTCGACAAAAAATAGTCCCGTTGTTGAAACAGGTTCCTCAGCAGCCACCAATATGCGTGTTGGTGGACCAACATCTACGGTAAATTCGATTGAATCATCCGCAGGCAGACCATCTCCACCTTCAACGAGAACTCGGCCTTGATGAACTCCTGGCTCCAAACCGTTCATTTCAAATCGTACTTCTTCTTCTGCTCCATCTTTCCAGGCCACGGGCTTTTCTCCACGACGAATGAAATCCCCTTCTTGATCCTGAAATTCAACCACAACAGACCTCGCAGAATCAGGGCCTATTCGTCGCGTCATCACAGAAACAGTGAGCGGACTTCCAACAGTAAGACGCTCAGCAGAAAGCTCGAGATTTTCCAACATAAAGTCTTGTGGATGTGTTGCCGAAACATCAATAAAAACAAGACTTATATTCGGATAAAGCGTGTCCCAATCAGCTTTCACCGACTGCTCCCAACCTCCATGAGAAAAATCTGTGAACACATAGAGTTCTTTTCGTTGAATCTCTGAACTCTCTAACAGGCCTGCTGCGTCACCCATCGCCGTAACTAAACTCACCGAGGAAGCACCTACCGAGAGTCGTTCAACCCTATTGGTAGCCACGCTGACAGATGCCGAAAATCGAACACTTCCTTCACTCGTATCAACGATCGCCACCTTGCTCTCAGGTGGGAGCTCTTCGAATAAATTGACTGCAATGTCTCGAACCTCATCGAGCCGCGTACGATTTTCTTGACGCAACAACATGCGAGGTGAAGTATCCACCACGCACGCTACGGCAACTGGTCCCTCTTGATCAATAATCCAACCAGTGCCCCGAAGAACAGGCCGAGAAACAGCTAAAACCAACATGCAAAGAGCGGCAACACGCAACAGCAAGAGCAGCAGATGCCGCAACTTAAGCCGACGTTTTCTGACGTGAGATTTAAGTTGCAGAAAGCGAAGTGCTGGAAATTGATGAGACACAGGCTTCCGCTGCATAAGAAGATGCAGCAGGATTGGAATCGTGGCAATAGCCATCCCGCTGAGCAACAAAATATTCAGAAAAGAAAGGCCCATAGGTTAATACTACTCTTGAAAACTTGCTTGTTTACCTAGGCTCGCTGCTGACGATTAATCAAATACTCCATAAGGGCAGCATCAAACGGCATGCTCGTATCAAGCGGCACATAATCAATCCCAGCTTGCTGACACATTTGCCGATAGTGATCCCGAAAACCCTCGACACCATCGACATAGTCGCGACGGGCTGCATCAGCATCAACAACCATACTCTGGCTACTCTCTGGATCAGTCAGCTCAACCATTCCCTGAAAAGGAAATCGGACCTCTGCTTCGTCAAGTACATGAAATAATATAATGTCATGATTGCGATGACGCAGTCGAAGCATCGCATCACGAATTGCAGATGGTTCTGCCAGCAAATCGCTAAACACCATCAATAGGGAGCGATGTCGAAGCATTGCTCCGATCTGAATTAAGCTAGCAGGGATATCAGACATACCAGCAGCCTCAGTCTTCGCCAAAAGAGACAGGACCTCTGAGATCTGACTACGTCTCGATCGAGCAGGCAGGGATGCCGAAACCTTTTCCCCAAAAACCATCAAGCCACAGGGGTCCTGCTGATGAACCATGAGCCAGCAAAGAGCTGAGGCCAGTGATATTGAGTAGTCTAGTTTGGTAAACTGCTGACGGTAGGTATACCCCATCGATGCACTCGTATCGACGAGGAGATACCCGGTAATATTTGTCTCGGCTTCATATTTCTTTATGTAATGCTTGTCGGTTTTCGCATAAATAAGCCAGTCAATATCTTTAGGATCATCGCCAGCGGCATATCGACGATGCTCACTGAACTCTACGGAAAAACCCTGAAATGGACTGGCATGAAGGCCCTGCAGAAACCCTTTCACGATAAACTTTGCTCGTAGATCAAGCCTCGCAATCTGCTGAACTACATCTGGCTTCAGATATTCTTCTACTGCTCGCGACATACGGCTCTCATTTCACCAATGGAGGAACCGACGGCTCGGGCACTTCTCTCAGCAATCGTTCGACGATTGATTCACTTGTAAGACCTTCTGCCTGAGCCTGAAAGTTTGTTGATATTCGATGCCGGAGCACCGGCACAGCAATTCTTCGAATATCATCAATAGAAACGCTGAACCTGCCGTCCATCGCAGCCATCGCCTTGCCGCCCTGTATGAGAAATTGACCAGCACGTGGACCAGCGCCCCAATCCACTAACTCTGTAATGTACTTGGGTGACTGCGAATCTTTAGGCCTCGTTGAACGAACCAATGCAGCAACATACTTAATGATGTATTCACTCACTGCAACACCTGCAACAAGCTTTTGGATATTCGTTATGGCTCGTCCCGAAAGTACTTTCCGAACTTCAGGACGCTCTGGCCGAGTCGTCGCCATTAATATCCGCTCTTCCTCATCCGCACTTGGATACCCAACTTTTATATTAAACATAAACCGATCAAGCTGGGCTTCAGGAAGAGGGTATGTCCCTTCCTGCTCGACTGGATTTTGTGTCGCTATCGTAAAGAACGGATCCGGCAATGAGTATGTTTCTTGACCAACTGAAACCTCTCGCTCCTGCATTGCTTGAAGTAATGCCGCCTGAGTTTTTGGTGGCGTACGATTGATTTCATCCGCAAGTAGGACATTAGTAAATATTGGTCCCTCTACAAATCTAAAATTACGTCGGCCTGATTCATCTTCATCCAATACATTGGTACCTGTAATATCTGAGGGCATTAAATCCGGCGTGAATTGTACTCGCTTAAAATCAACATCAAGAATTCTTGCTACCGTAGACACCATAAGAGTTTTCGCCAAACCCGGCACTCCCTCAAGCAGACAATGGCCGCGTGTAAAAATCGCAGCAAACAACTGCTCAATAACTTCGTCTTGGCCAACAATAATTTTTTGAAGTTCCTCCTGCATAAGAAGTCGGTGCTGCGAAAATTCCTGCAGCACGTCATCAAGTGACTTTTGTTTTCCAGCAGTCGACACGAAGACGGTTTCCTTCCTTGGGAGAATCGTTATGTACCTGTTTCCAGCAGTGATACATCTATACTACTAAAAAGTATCGGTCTTTGTGCCACTACGAGGCAAACAAAAACCTTGGCGCAGCATGAAGAAGGCAGGTAGGCCATGTCTCTATCTTCGACAATGTCGTAGAATCAGGCTCGACAGACAGGTGACTCTCCTACAGCTGGCAGGCTCTATGCATTACTTGTTATTGAGTGGTTATAAGAAACTTTCATGCGTTGTGTTACTTGCTGTGCTTCAACTCATAGCTATGCCAATTGCCTCTTCTGCTGAAAATAACCTACAGCCCGAGCAGATCAATAACGCAATAGAAAAAGCAAAAAACTGGCTCATTCGTCAGCAAAGCCCTGATGGCACATGGAAGTCATCCATGCGAAGCGACGAGACTGTTGTAGGGGCAACTGCTCTAGTCGTACTTGCACTCGCAAATGCTGGTGTCGATAAAGATGCAAAAGCCATGAAGAAGTCACTTACATGGCTGAGAGAGCAGACACCTACTGATACATATTCAGTCTCACTCCAGACACAGGCTCTTGCGATGGTTTCACCAAAGCGAGACCTCGCTATTCTTGAGCGAAATGCACGTTGGCTCGAGAATGCCCAATCGAATGGCCCTGGAATCACTGGGGGCTGGTCTTACGGATCTAATCGTTCAGGTGCTGACAACTCAAACTCACAGTTTGCGATTCTTGGATTGCACGAGGCGCAGCGCGCCGGTGTTCGTGTACAACCCGCTGTCTGGAAATTGGCACAGAAATATTGGGAGGCTGCACAGCGTCTTGATGGTTCGTGGAGTTATACCGCTGGGGGTGGCAACGGCACTGGCAGCATGACCTGCGCAGGAATTGCAAGTATCTGGATAACTACAGAGCATACCGAGCGGCCCGATGCATTTGTCAGGGAATCGAATATTTCCTGTTGTGGCGGTGGGTCTGCCTCAAAGCCTCTTGAAGCTGGCCTCCAGTGGCTTGGGAAGAATTTCTCGGTCACAAGAAATCCACCGGGAGGCCAGCAGTGGCTCCGCTACTACCTTTACGGGCTCGAGCGAGTTGGACGATTCACTGCAAGGAGGTTTATCGGGAGTCATGACTGGTACTTGGAAGGGGCAAAAATGTTTGTCTCAGCCCAGGATCCACTTACGGGGAGCTTTCAAAAAAAAGGGTCTGAGGATGCCGTTGTAGCGACAAGTTTTGCCCTCTTGTTTCTTGCGAAAGGTCGAAGGCCCGTTGTTATTGCAAAAAGTCGTCATGGCCCGCGAAATGACTGGAATCAACATGGCCATGACATTTCACATCTTGTTGAATTCATTGAAAAAGAATGGCGGGATGATTACCCAGCCGGGCTCTCGTGGCACGTTCTCAGCACACAGGAAGCCGATACGCAGGACCTTAGCCAGTCACCAGTTCTCTGGATAGGTGGCACTGCCGGACTGGATATCGGTAAAGAACCCGGTCGTCGTTTACGAGAATATATTGATCAAGGGGGATTCATCTTTGCTGAGGCGACCTGTTCTGAGGGTGCACCCTTTGACAAGTCTTTTCGTCAACTTGTGAGCGAAATATTTCCTGAACCTGAACACCAACTCAGCCTTCTTCCACCTGAGCATCCAGCATGGTATGCAGAAAAATTTGTTCCTCCAGAATTCCAACGACCATTACTTGGAGTGGACTACGGTTGTCGTACATGTTTGATTTATGCACCGTCTCATAACCCGGAAAACAAATCCTCTACGCCCCCAAGCCTCTCATGCCTTTGGGAACTAGCCGGCCCATCATACAACCAATTTGAAAACCCAGATAACCCTGTTCGGCGGCAAATAGACGCTGCGCTTGCAATCGGAGCAAATGTCGTTGCGTATGCGACAAATCGTGAACTAAAAAAGAAAGATGAGATATTCGCTCGTAGTCAGTTAGAAACGACAAAGCCGGATTCAATTGGCCGAGGTCAACTGACTATTGGTAAATTGCGTCATGGTGGGCTCTGTGATGCTGCCCCAAAAGCACTCGCAAATATTCTCCGTGCTGCCGCACGCGAACTCGGAATACTCGTTGAAGACACACCCGCAAAACTGGACCTTATTGATCCGGCAATTTTCAAGCATCACATGCTTTTCATGCATGGCAGGCAAGCATTTGCCTTCGACGATGCACAACGAAAGAACCTTCGAGACTTTTTGAAACGAGGAGGAACCCTGCTCGCTGACAGCGTATGTGCTTCACAATCATTTACCGATGCTTTCCGGAAAGAATTTTCAGTCGCTCTGCCTACTTACACTATCGAGTCAGTGCCCGACGACGACCCTCTTTTCTCAGCAGCTACCTACGGGGGCTATGACCTCCGCCGCGTTACACTGAGGGCACCTACTGCTGGTAGAGGCCCGCTCTCCGCAGAAAAACGAAAGGTGCCCCCACAATTAGAAGGTATCCGTATTGGTGACCGGTGGGCAGTCATCTTTTCACCGTTCGACATATCGTGTGCTCTTGAAAAACAAAACTCTATGGAATGCACGGGTTATGATCGAGATGATGCTGAGAAAATTGCCCTGAATGTGCTCCTCTATTCACTCAATCACTAACCATACAGGTTTGGATGGAAGCACACACTTTTTCAGCCCTCACAATCCATACCCATAAGCCTTATTTCTATAGAGTCCTTTTACATTCCACTTCAAAGTCTCTTCAAGGCATGAAACAAGAATTTTCTCTCATGCACAGTGGAACTTTTGCTTGCACCAACCATGTAGGGAAACCATGCTGTAAGGAAACTCTTTCCGACGAACACATGAGAAGTGACTTATGTTCTCGAATTCAACCTCCTTAAGCCCTGCACTCTTTATTTCATGCATAGCGATATGCCTCATCTCATTTGGATGCAAAGGCAGCAAACAAGAAGGAACACCTCAAACTGAACTGCCTTTTATTACACCAACTGATCTGTGCACACGGATCACCAAAGTACTCAAGCAGACTCAAGATGGACGGCAACTCACTACAAAAGTGCAAGGTGCCTGGCAAATTGTTCACGGCATACTTGCATTCGGTGAAAGATTTTCAATACGCAACGGAGCCGACACTGTCTTCGCTCTTGACTACTTACTACAGGGTGGGCCACTCCAAGGATGGAAATTACGACATGGAAAACAAGGCGTTGTCGCTCTCGTTGAAGAAGGAAGCACACTCGGACAAGGACACCCGAATCAATGGCTAGGGTATCTCTCACAATGCGGTAGTAATGGAGTTCCTCTCGAAACACCACTCGTCGTTGGTGAACAGTCTGCAAACGTCGGCGACCTGCTTCGACAAGCACAGGCTGATATTCGTACCGGCCAGGAGGCGCCTTGGACGCTGATGGCATTCGCCACGTATCTCCCAGACAATGAAACGTGGAAAGCATCTGACGGGGAAGAATGGAATCTCTCTCGCGTTATTGAAATGGAACTCGACGCCGATCTTCACTCCAGTGCCTGTGGCGGTTCACACAGTCTGTACGGATTAGCAATCGCAGTAAATAAATACCGAGGTCGGCATTCAGAATTGAACGATGTACTTCCAGCCCCTTGGGATAAAGCTCAGGAAATCATCACAAATAGTATTGATCTGTCGCGACGCTTCCAGCAAGCAGATGGCAGTTTCTCCACACACTATTTTGAACGTCCTGCTTCATCTGCTGATGTCTTCGCAAAACTAAGTTCGAGCGGCCACGTGTTTGAATTTCTTGCAATTGCTCTTCCCACCGACCGACTTGATGAGCCGTGGGTGCTACGCGCAGCAGAGCGTTTGGCAAAAACTTTAGAGCAGACTGCTGACATTGATATCGAATGTGGCGCGCTTTACCACGCCGCACACGGCCTGCTTCTTTACCGAAACAGACTTTGCCAAATGCCATAAGAATTTACCCATAATTATGTGGCAGGACGACCATCGACTTCTCTTACACTGCCTGCCTGTGGTACATTTTTCACGTTAAAGAAGCATCAGCGTGTTCAACCATGGGCCAGACAAGCTGGGGGCTATAACAATGAGAACCAACCGTGCACGGAATCATTTTTTTCTATATCCAGAAGTTTGCTGACGAAGCGACCTCGGGGAAAACCACATGGCTCAAACTTCGTGAGACCGTGACAGCAACGAACAGCAGGTATCTTCCAAACGAGGTCTACCCTGATACAGATGCGATTCAACTTCTCCAAAAAATTGCTGACACATGCGGCGAGCCATTGCCCGAATTAATTGGACGATTCGGTGAATTTCTTGCACCTCACCTCATCAAAGTCGCTGGACAACTTATTGACCCTAGCTGGCAGACACTTGATCTGATCGAGAATACTGAGAGCATCATCCACACAATGGTTCGGTCAGCGAATCCTGGTGCCGAGCCGCCAGTCCTTGAAACGGTGCGACATTCACCGAACGAACTTCATCTCGTCTACTCATCCGGACGACAATTATGCCTGCTCGCAAAAGGTGTGACGCGAGGGCTTGCTCGCCACTACAACGAAACCGTCATGATCGAAGAAACAAGTTGCATGCATAAAGGTGATCCTTTTTGCTGTTTTGTTATTCAAGACGAATCGAACGAAACACATTCAACAAAGTCGCCTCTTTCGGAAACTATTGCCTTTGATCCACGCAATGGTGATTCCCTGAGTCCTCAAATCACAAATTGGCACTCGAATCCGTCAGACCCTTCAGGAACTCCTGAAACTATTGATAGTTTTTCGGTGAAGAGTGTCATTGGCAGCGGTGGCATGGGGCGAGTATATCGGGGATACGACAGCAGCCTTGATCGCGACATCGCAATTAAGGTGATGCATCCGAGCCGAGCAAAAGACGATGTTTCGCGAAAACGATTCCTTCGTGAAAGTAAAACGGCTGCCTCGATCAACCACCCCTCAATCGTAACGATCTATCAGATCGGGGAGCACGACAACCTTCCCTACATCGCCATGCAGTATGTCGATGGACCGAATCTATCTGAATACAGAACACAATCTGGTGGGGCAATTCCTATCCCAGAGGTCGTCCGCATTGGCCGTGAAATTAGCGAAGGACTCGCTGCAGCTCACCAGAAAAATCTTGTCCACCGAGACATTAAGCCGGACAACATTCTTCTTGAGGGGCTTCAGCATCATGTGCGAATCATTGACTTTGGACTGGCACATGAAACAGGAAATGAAGAAAGCCGCCTGACTGTGAACAATTCCGTGATCGGCACCCCAGCCTATATGTCTCCTGAACGGATTGGTACCGATGAGGTCGATGCAAAGAGTGATCTCTTTGGCCTTGGGGTGATTCTTTATGAAATGATCTCTGGAAAACTTCCGTTTGATGGCAAATCAATGGTTTCAATTCTTGCCGCTATTTCACGAGGCAAGCCAACTGCTATTGATACAGTTGTCCCTGGAATACCTAAAGACCTTGCAAATCTTGTGATGGAGTTGCTCTCAAATGATCGAGCAGAGCGACCAGCTGACGCTCATAGTGTTGTTGAGCAACTTCGTGTTATTGAAAAACAAGGAACGTAGGCTTACGGACTAACCGTCACTTTTATTCTGCAATTCAGATTGAATGAGATTTGCTAACACGGCATAATCTCTCTTCCAACTGAGGTTTGCTGATTGCTGAGTAGCCAAGTCTTTCAGCTGAGCAGTACCTGCCTTGAACTCATCACTACCGAGTACAAGAGCTTTCTGGAAGCCCTTTTTACCTGCCCACTTTAACTGCTGACCGAGCTTTTTAGGCTCAGGATACAAATCAACAGAAATACCATGCTGCCGCAGAGTTGCTGCTATCCGAAGATAGTCACCACGGTGCGACTCATCGAAATAGACGAGAAA
Organism: uncultured Planctomycetaceae bacterium; assembly: GCA_913052575.1. Lineage (GTDB taxonomy): Bacteria > Planctomycetota > Planctomycetia > Pirellulales > UBA1268 > UBA1268. The sequence goes on along the minus strand of CAJXFK010000006.1, from coordinate 5,324 downwards.
AATTGCTGCTGGTGTTTCGACAGCTTCAAGTCTGCCAAGCTCTTCAAGGCCTGCCAGTAACCGATCTATCCCAAGCGATGCCCCCACTCCGGGAAGAAACTGTTTTGTGTACAGTTCTGCAAGATTGTCATACCTGCCACCAGAGCAGACACTTCCAAGACTGGGCAGATCATCGAGAAAGCTCTCAAGAACAATACCGGTGTAATAGTCCAGGCCTCTTGCAATAGAGGGATCTAATGTGATGTGATTGTCACCGATTCCTACTTCAGATAAGCCTTTTAGAAGTTCACCGACGGCTTCAACACCACTCTTGCCGACTTCCGACTGCCCAGCGAGATCACCAAGTTCGCGTAGTACATCTGTCATCGAGCCATTCATCTCACTGAGCCCAAGAAGACATTCAATGGCTTGAACGGTAACGCCCTGCTTTTCAAGTTCATTCGCTACGACGTCTCGTGGACTTTTCCCTGTCTTATCGAGACACCGAAGCACATGCGTTGCCTTATCCGCAAGGCCAAGCACTTCGAGAATCCCTGAAAGAATCCTTCTGTCATTGATTCGAATCGTAAACTTCTCAATCCCGATCGCTGTAAGCAGGTCGTGTACGACCAAGACTGTTTCGAGGTCTGAATTCGCACTTGTTGTCCCGATGGTATCAAAGTCACATTGCATGAATTCACGGTATCGTCCTCGCTGGGTATTCTCCCCACGCCACACCGTACCCATATGATACCGTTTGAATGGGGTGCCGAGTATTGAGATATGTTGCGCTGCAAAACGGGCAAACGGAACTGTAAGATCAAACCGCATACCTACTTCACGATTTCCGTGATCGGTAAACCGATACAGTTGCTTATCCGTTTCGTCACTACCCTTACCGGTTAGAATCTCAAGATATTCAAGCGCTGGAGTTTCTATCGGCGAAAAGCCATACGACTGATAGACCTGCCTTGCTATTTCAAGGACTCGCTCTCTAGCTAATGCTTGCGATGGTAAAAGATCTCGGAAACCCTTCAGTGTTCGTGGTGTGATTTTTGACAGAATAGTATCTCCTGAAAATATGCCATCTACTCAACTGCACAGCTTTGGGCCATCACAGAAATCTTACAGAATATTTAATAATGTCGGTTTTGGGCTTCGAATAGATCGCGACCGATATTTTTTCTTGCGCCCATCACCGACATCTTCACCTCCGGGCCCAAGCACTGCTTCCATGTACTCAACTACTTGTTCGGGTGTTTCAAAATATTGATCGTACACCCATTCGTCCTCATACTCGCAATGGTCTGTCGTGTACTCTCGACAGATTATTGGCCGCGAGTCGTAAATGCCACAGCGATTATCTAGTTGCAGATGCTTGCAGACAGTGTGTACGCAGATATACCATTCGCCGTCCTCTGTGAAAGCCGTGGCATGTTCATGGAGCAAAAACCACCGCAAGGAATCAAATTCCTGACGAGTTGTCGGCTTTTCTAACGGAAGAGCAAAGTACCGACAACATTTTGCAGTGCAGTATTCACAAAGATTCACCCCTTTTGCAACGTCGTCACGAGCTGGCTTCGTCCGTCTGCGAGAAATCTCTTTATCTTTACCGGACTTGAAAGTGACAAAGGACATGGCGATACCCAAGGGTTCAGAATCAAACAATGAGTCTCATTCGACGGATTTAAGCTATGAGACACTATACCCGACGCTCAGAGAAGAAGCGGCTATACTACTGTTTCAAAATTCCTAAAATGCCGCTGGCGTTTCCAAATTCCTAAAATGCCGCGGGCCAGGGAGGCTGCCATGCCAAAACGCTGGAACATTGCTCCGCACGACCCAACAACAGTTGCATCACTCGAGAAATCCGTGGGGGTCTCACCGATTCTTGCGCGATTATTAGCCGCGAGAGGTGTTACTGATCCAAAGAAAATCCGTGGTTTTCTCGATGCATCGATGGCGAATCTTCGAGAACCCGAAGAACTCTTTGGTATTGCAGAAGCCGCCGACAGAATCCTTGCTGCTGCCAAAGCCGGCCGCAAAATTGTTATCTATGGTGATTACGATGCAGACGGCATGTCATCAACTGCCATTCTATGTCACTGCCTTGAAGCAATTCATGCACAACCACATTGGTACGTGCCAGATAGATTTGATGAGGGCTATGGCCTTAATTCCGATGCATTGCGTCGACTCAAACAGGATGGTGCAGAACTTGTCGTAACTGTCGACTGTGGTATCGCCAGTGTTGCTGAAGCAGATGTAGCACGTGAAATCGGCCTTGAACTAATCATTACAGACCATCACAACTTTGCTGACCGTCTTCCGGCTGCAGATGTTCTTGTTCACCCTCGATTGCCTGGATCAGAATATCCCTTTGGTGATCTTTGTGGCGCAGGCGTTGCATTCAAACTCGCATGGGCTGTGGCCACTCGTTCATGTGGAGCAAAACAAGTTACACCACGATTACGAGAAATGTTGTTGCAATGTGTAGGGCTTGCTGCAGTTGGTACGATTGCTGACGTTGTACCCCTGCTCGACGAAAATCGAGTGTATGTAAAGTATGGGCTCAAGTGCTTGCGGGAAAAGGGTGGGCCCGGCGTCACGCGTCTTCTCAAACTAGCGAAACTCAGTGATAAATCTTCACTCAACAGTGAAGATATCGCTTTTCGATTTGCACCTCGACTCAATGCAGCCGGCCGCCTTGGTCAGGCTGGGTGTGGGATTGAACTGCTAACAACTTCAGATACTGAGCGTGCCACGACACTCGCAAACTACCTTCACGAATTAAATGGGCAACGTGAGACTGAAGAGCGAAGTATTCAACTCGCTGCAACGAAACAGGTAAAAGAGACATGTGATCCAGATGCCGACCCTGCACTGGTCCTCGCAGGTCGCGGCTGGCACGCCGGTGTTATTGGAATTGTGGCAGGACGACTCGCCGAGCGTTGGCATCGGCCCGTTGTTATGCTGGCTCGAGACGAACTGCAGGCCAAACCAGCAATCGGAAGCGTCCGAAGTGTTCCAGGATTTGATGTACATGCAGCCCTCATGGCATGCCGTGAACTATTAATAACCTGTGGTGGGCATGCTGCAGCAGCAGGACTTCGCATTGAGGATAAAAAGATTGATGCCTTCCGCAAAGCATTTCTTTCAGAAGTTGCCGCCCGCATGCCAAAAGAACTCCGACAGGCGCAAATACAACTTGACGGTGAAACAACGCTTGCCGGTGTTACGCTTCAAAGTATTGGTGAACTTGAGCGACTGGCCCCGTTTGGCCAAGGAAACAAACGGCCTCTGTTGTGTGCTTCAGGAGTAACCTGCGCGGAGCCGCCACGAACCATGGGCAATGGCGATAAGCATATGTCTGTCACACTTCTTCAAAATGGGGTTCGAATTCGAGCAGTAGCTTTTGGTGGTGCCGAATGGATCCCTCATCTTCCGCCACCTGGTGAGCCGTTCCACATTGCATTTAAGCCAAAGATCAATGAATTTCGTGGGCGAAGAACCGCTGAACTGGAACTGTTAGACTGGCGACCTGATGGGATAGACGTTTCCGTAGACCTGCCGCCGATGGCAGATGCTACGGCGTAGCTGTTAATCACTTTCATCTCGTATAGCGAAAGATGTCATCATGAGAATAATTTTGGTGCTCGTAGTTCTGTATAGCAGCTTTTTGGTAACGCCCTTCACAAGGTGTGTTAAAGCTGAGGACTGGCCACAATGGCAAGGACCAAACCGTGATGGCATTTGGTATGGAGAAGGAATCATCAAAAGCATTCCTGTGGATGGGCCACCAGTTCTGTGGCGAGTGCCTCTTGCAGGAGGGTATTCTGGCCCGGCTGTTGTTGGTGAACGTCTTTACGTCGCCGACTATATGAAGCGAGACGGTGACCTAGATAACAATCCAAACAACCGTTCACTACTCTCTGGTAAAGAACGGGTACTTTGTTTTGACACGACAACGGGAAAAGAAATATGGACCTATGAATACGATTGCCCATATTCGATTTCCTATGCTGCGGGCCCCCGATGCACACCGACAGTGAGTGATGGACGGGTGTATGCTCTTGGATCTGAAGGTAATTTTCTTTGCCTAGATGCCAGCGATGGTCACTTACTGTGGCAGAAAGATTTCAAGGAGGCATATAGCGCGAAGACACCTATCTGGGGATTCTGCGGTCACCCACTTGTTTTCGACGACCTCGTGATTTGTGTTGTTGGAGGCGAGGGCAGTGTCGCTGTAGCCTTTGATCGCGTAAGCGGAACAGAACGCTGGCGAGCTCTGACTGCAAGCGAACAAGGGTATTGTCCTCCTACCCTTATTCAATCTGCCGGTGTAGAGCAACTTCTGATCTGGGACGCTGACAATTTAAACAGCCTTGAGCCTACCACTGGACGTAGTCTTTGGTCAGAACCACTCAAGCCTATGTATGGGATGTCGATCATGGTGCCCCAACTCGGCCGCCTGCATGGTGAACAGGTGCTCTTTGCAAGTGGCATTGGAAAAGTGGGTGCCCTATATGCCCTGAAAAATAATTCACCAGCCGCTGAGGTCGTGTGGCGTGGTGAGCCAAAAAATGCCATGTACTGCGCAAACAGCACGCCGTTTATCGAAGACAATACAATCTATGGTTGTGACTGTCAGTCAGGAATGCTGACTGCGGTTGATCTTGAATCTGGTGATCGACTGTGGGAAACAAGTGAACCAACGTCTAGGACTGACCGTCCAGCGAAGCACGGAACAGCTTTTCTTATACGACAGCCAACACCAAACGATCCGTTCCGTGTCTGGCTATTCAGCGAAACAGGCGATCTCATTCTTGCACGGCTTACGCGTGATGCCTACGAAGAACTTGGTCGAACCCATCTGCTTGAACCTACGAACGAATGCTTTGGTAGGCCGGTTGTCTGGAGCCATCCAGCGTTTGCCAATGGATGTTGCTTTGTAAGAAATGACGAAGAACTCATCTGTGTATCCCTTTTGGCAAAAGACACTGACGATTAAGCCATGCCGTCTTTGACAATCCATGCATTAATCATCGTATGCCGATGTCATCCCCGCACTGCGCAATCGTCTCAACGTGCGGATCACGAAAACCACCACTCCGGTCGACGGATTGAAGTTCATCCCGCCCAATCCAAAGCCTCGCCCTTATTCGCGCAATTAATTGGCGGAGCTCGGACTGGCCGGCGAAGCGCGGGCGACGTGCACGGCCCAAGTCATCCTGAGGGCGCTCTGCAAGTTCGTCAGGCCCACGCCGCGGATCACCGTCGCCTTGTAGCGAACGCCGAGTACCCGCGACCCCGATTTATCCGGGCGGCAGTGGGGCGACATGGGT
>CAJXFK010000005.1 GCA_913052575.1 uncultured Planctomycetaceae bacterium | reverse complement strand
AAGAGGTCACGAGGGCTACGTACGGCACCCGTTACCTGATCAACTGTCATAGTGGTGGTGAGCGTACTTGTGAGCAGGGCAACGAGCACGATACCACCAATCATCCATGTGACTGCAATAAACCGTCCGGTCACGGTTGAAATCACTTTATTTTCACAGCCACCTGTAATAATCGTACTCACGCTCCACCACACAGCTTCCCAAACACCACGTGGATATGGTGCTGGAAACGACACTGCGTTATCGCGTCGTTCAAAGAGCCAGAGTAGGTGTCCAGTCAAAATCATCGTTCCGATAACACTTGCCAGAATGGTGACGAGTTCCCACGAGATTAAATTCGTCAGGGCTGTGAGAAGCTGGCCGTCATGGTCACTGGAGACAGCAATTTGAAGTCCTGAATGCACAACTGGATGTGTGAAGTCAACAAGCTTTTCTCGTTGCTCAGTCACTGCGAGTGGACCAAGAAGCACGTCAATGTCACCGTTTCGGGTTGCATCAAAGAGTTTTTCAATTGATGATATTTCAATATATTGTGTGGATGCTCTAAGACGCTTCGACAACTCCTTCCAAAGATCAATTGAGTAGCCACGAGGTGAATCTCCGTGATACTCTGCGATTCCTTTTATCGGTATCACTGCAACTCGTAAGGGATCAACTGTTTCTGTTGAAGCTGGCTCCTGTGCTCGCAAATGACTCGTCGGATCATGTAGTTGACAAAGAAGAGTTACTAACAGTATTCCAGTAACTCCTCCTAATGAATGCTTTATTCGGAGTCTTTGAGAAACAATTAGAAGAATGGCGCCAAGTACCACAACTCCAGCTGCACTCACAATAGCGAGAGGTGGTAGTGATAGGTTCATTGCATCGGCTGTTGCTGAAGTTGGCAACGAGTCTTTGTCCTGGATACCAGTCATAAAGAGAAGAATGAGTGGCATTGAATTATTCGCGACATGGCAAAGAATTGCTGGGTAGATGCTTTTCGTGAGAAGTACAATTGTGCCGAGCGCGATTCCAAGTAGAAATGTCTGTGGCATTCGCTCTGGCAGAAGATGAAAGAGCGCAAAGCAGATCGCTTGTGTAAAGACAGCGAGAGCCATCCTTTGTGTGCTAGGTTTTTCACCACAGAACGCAGAGAGAACCCAGCCTCGAAAGAGGAGTTCCTCCAGGCATGCTGGGAGTATTGCGATCAATATCCATGCCAGCCACCAAGGTTGGTCAAGCATCAGAGAAAGAATTTTCTCAGAGAGTTGTTTCATGGCCGGTGACATCTCAATGCTAGTGAGTTGTAAGAGAACAGCAGCACCGATAATAAAAAGTCCGCCTCCGGTTAAAATGCCACCCAGCAGTGCGCTTAGGCCACCTAGGAAAGAAGGCCAAGCTGATCCAGTACCCGGCCAATAAAGAGAGAATGTTTTTCGTACATTAACCCGCTGCCACCAAAGGAGCATTGCAAGTGGAGCAACAACAGCTAATTGTTGAGCAGGTATTGCTAATACAATATTTGCCGGACTAATTCCTTGAACATACCAAAGGCCAGCAAGACCAACAGCAAGTGCAAGACCACCGTGAATGACACCGGGGACAAGCCGAGGGGCTGGACGTGCAAAACCACTTGCTGCATCTGGGCCACGAAATAAGATGTCTTCGTCAGTGAGCATTGCTGCGGTTCCACGAAGAAGTACCCAGGTAACTCCAATACTTGAAAGTATCGTCGTGAGCAGAGGTGCTAGCTCAACAATCGGTTTTGTCATTTTCCACGACGAAGAGATTTGATTGTCATCGGTGATGAGTGGCTGCTCTATCGGTGGTGGTGTTAAGGCATCCTGGGAAACAACTATTTGCCCAGTAAAAGGTACTGCAGGTACAAAACCGTCATTACTAATGCCGGGTAAAAGTGCTACTCCAGCGAGTGCACTGATAAGGAGGATGACAGGTGTGAGCGTATTTTGTGCTTCCTTCACGCTTTTTGAAGCAGTTGTTACAGCGAGGCTCATAGCTGATGCCACGGAAGACAGACCAATAAATGAAATAAGCGTAATGCATGCTCCTCGCCCAATATTTTGCAGATAATAATCTGCTGAACCATCGGGAAAATATCGTAAAGAGACAAGAATTGTGAGAAGAATTGAAATGACGTTTGCTGCAAGGGTGGCGAGCGTCACCCCAAAAATGGCAAGAAATTTTCCGAATACGATATCTTGTGTTCGACATGGGACGATGAGGAGTGTTTCAATTGTCCCGCGCTCTTTTTCACCAGCAATGGCATCGATTGCTGGATAAAATGAACCAGTCATTGTTAATACGGCGAGCAGTACAAGTATTGCTCCTGAGATCGGGGCAATGATCCTTCGGTCAGCAATAGCTTCCTCAGGCTCTTTTCCTTCAAACGTCAAATTAATAGGGTCAAAGAGACTCAGTGGAACATCTGCGAGCCCCATTCGTTCCTCACGAACCTGAGTCGCAAAACTCTCCATGAGTGATTTAAATTGTTTACGAGTCTTGTTACTTGCAGGGTGTTTGTCTGAAACATGCGCAATAAGATTGACCGTGTCAAACGCGGCAAGTTCTTGTGTAAATCCGTCAGGGACATCAATCCATAAATCAACTTTTCCAGAATCAAGTAATTGTTTTGCTTTTTTAGCTGGTTCAATCTCAGCGAAGACATCACTTGGCCACCCAGGCGGAAAATTCTCTTTGGCATCTAAAAGAAGCATTCCGAGACGAGTGGCTAAACGAGGAGACTCAGGCCCACTAAAAACAAGCGAAAGGGATGTGGCTGACTGACGTTCTGCAGTAGTTTGTAAACCTGTTCGGACACCAAGAGAACTCGAGAGAGCGACCAATGGATAAGTAATCATTGGTAACAGAAGTGTGACAGCAACAGTTCTACGGTCTCGTAAAAATTCGAGAAGGTCGCGACGAGCTAGCGATATGGCTGCCCAGAGAGAGCTAACAGTGTGATTCATGCATGGGTCTCCCTATCAATTGCATGAAAAAATGCACTTTCAAGATCGCCTGAATCTGCAACAAGCGCATCACGTGTGCCTAGGGCGGCGATATGTCCTTTGTTAATGATGACAAAGCGATCGCATTTGTGTTCAATTTCATGGAGGCGGTGTGTTGATAGCAAAATCGCATGACCACGTTCTCGTAGGTGGTCAAGCGTATCAAGCAGATCGCGTGAACCGACAACATCAAGCGCGTTTGTTGGTTCATCTAAAACCAGAGCCGGGGGGTTATGAACAAGTGCCCGGCCCAGTGAAATGCGTTGCCGTTGTCCTGAAGAAAGCCTGCCAGCCGGACGGTCAATGTAGTCAGTTAAGGAAAGTGTTTGAATGAGCCACTCTAGTCGTTCCTTGATGGCATCTTCATTAAGACCGTGAAGGCGTCCGAAAGAAGTTAATAATTCTCGGGCTGTTAAGCGATCTGGTACACCAGTTGTGGCCGATACATATCCGAGGGACTGTCGTACTCCGACTGGTTCTTGAATGCTGTCATGACCACAGACCTGAGTATGACCAGAAGTTGGTTGCAGGAGTGTTGCAATAATACGAAGTGTTGTTGTTTTTCCAGCACCGTTAGCACCAAGCAATCCAACGATTTCACCTGCAGCAACGGACATTGAGATATTGTCAACTGCCCGAACAATTGTTCCGTCACTACTCTTGTATTCTTTGACAAGGTCTTCAATTTTGATGACTGGATCGTTATCTATAAGTTCTGTTGATCTATCCATCAATTTTCTACACTTGGTGGAAACTGTCGGTGATTGAGAATAAAGATAGCAGTTGCAAGAAGTACAAAAACAAGAATACAAACAGCAATAACCTGTACAGGTGCCGAATAATCATCCACAAAAAGTGTCATCTCAATCGGCATTTCTTGTCGCCATTCCATCCATTCAACAAGAAGGCTTCGCAGCCGTAAACTTACTGTAATTTGATTTACAACAGCAGGTAGTAAACCGGCAAAATACTCAACAATCAAGGCAACACCGACGCTCGCGATGAGGGCTCGCTTTGGAAGAATAACGGCAGGAAGTGCAAATAAAGCTGCTCGACCAACACATGATAATCCAATGAGAACCGAAAACATCACAATCAGTCCGATTGGCTGGGTCGGCTGAGCAACTAGGAGTGTTAGCATGAGCGCCGTGAAGGAGACAGCTGCTGTCCAGAGAACAGCAGCAGCAAACGTACCCAAAAGCAAGTTTTGACGACCTCCCGGCCGAACGGCAATATGAATCCACGTTCCGCGCTCAAGTTCATCAGCGACAACAGGACACATTGTTACAAGAAGCCCAAGGACACAAAGCGCTTCAGGAATGAGGGCGTATATCATGACAACAGTCATATTTCGGTCAATTGATGCCGTGCGAGTAACTGCAAACATAACCGCTGCTGGAAAAATGGCACCAGCGAGGCCCATCGCAAGGCGGGGTCGAGTCAGTAATCGGCTAAGCTGAAAGCCTGTTACTGCGCGGATAGCAGCCAGCCGATTATCTTCGGAAGGGTGATTTTGCAATTGATCGCGAGAGGGCGCTATTTGGGGAGAATTGATCATTGTTCAACTCCCCGATGAAGTTTCACAAGCCGACTAAAAATACCCTCAAGTGTTCTATCTTCGGCGATAACTTCACTTACTACAAGACCGTCACGAACTGCTTTCGCAATCGTGTCGGACAGGTGACTCGCCTGCCTTGTCCCGATGACAACTGTATTTTCGTCTGGTATGTAAAGTGTTTCCACAGCACCGGCTGCACAGGCTATGCGAGCAAGGTTATTGACAGAGGGTGTTTTGAACTTGATCTTTGTCGGTAAGGCGTCGACCAAGTCACGGATTTCCTGTGCCGATCCATTTGCAACAAGCCGTCCCCCAAGAATAACAGCGAGATCGGCGCGTAGTGCTTCGACTTCGTGGAGAAGATGACTTGCAACGAGGAGGCTCCGTGTCTGAGCCCATGTTCGTACAAGATTGACTAGGTCATGCCGAGCAACAGGGTCGAGACCATCAAACGGTTCATCGAGTACAAGTAAGTCGGGTTCGTGTGCAAAAGCTCCGGCCAATTTTGCCCGTTGTCGCATGCCTTTGGAAAGTGTGGAAAGTGGGCGTGTACATGCCTCACCAAGACCGACTTCTTCGAGGGCACGTGCTGCTTTTCGAGGTGCTTCAGCCGTATCAAAACCACTCAATCGCATGAGGTAGGTCACCCATTCCTGTGGTGTAGCATTGCGTTCTGAGAGGTCGGCAGCTGGACAGTACCCAATTCTGGCAAGTATTCTTCTGTTTCCAAAAGGAGCCTCTCCAAATACCTTTATAGACCCAATAGTTGGGCGTAATTGTCCAGTGATAAGTCCGAGCAGAGTTGTTTTTCCAGCACCATTTGGACCAAGAAGTCCGTGAGCACCTTGACTCAGTTCAGCCGAAACGTCATTGACGCCAATGACAGTGCCGTAGAGTTTTGTAACGTGCTGGAGAGAAAGCATGGGTAATGGAGTGGGAAAAATTGGGTTAACTCGATGCAGGAGCAGTTATTCTCCAAGCGAGAATAATGAGACTACTGACACTCATCAGGAGAAGTGTCATTGAAGATGGCCACCAGGAACTTGGTCGCGTATCAATACCAAAGATAGCCGCTTGAACGGTACCAAGTGCATGATACGGAGAGACCCAAGCCCAACGATCTAGCCCAGTATCGATTCCTGCTGCGCGGGCAAACCATCGGAAGTTACGTCGTATCGGAGAAACTTCTGTTTTTGAACTACGAAAAGACTGACTTTTTTTTGTGGATTCTACTAATGAAACATTACTATCTTGTGTGCTGGCAACAAGATCTGCTGTTGTAAGTGCACCATGTGCAATCCAGCATGCCACCCAAGTAGCAAACCAGGCAAAGCTAGCGATACGACTTTCAGCTGTAAGCGATGAATAAGCAAGCGCTAAAAAGACAGTTGGAATGGCAAGAATAAAGCTTGCGGCAACAATGCGAATTGGTAGGTCCCACGTCTCAAATGCAACTGAAATGCTCGGACTTACGAGAACCCCTGTAAACCAGAGTGCAAGTGCAGGCAGCATGGTGATGACAAGAACTAAAAGAAAGAGGATAAGGGATTTGCCAAGGATGTATTCTGTACGCCCTACAGGTCGCGTGAAATAAATGAGCCACGCTTTTGCTCTTAGGTCCCGTGAAATGAGCGTGGGAGCAACTAATCCAAGAACGGCTGCTAGAAGCATGGCTTGAGGGGCTCGCATGAAGGCTAAAAGGAGGCGAGTCCAAACCAGATGCCGCGTGGTTTGGATATCAACGTCACCATCATTGCCGCCAAGAGCATCAGCGAGAACAGTGCCTAGCATGCCAACACCATCAAGATTACGACCACGTTGCGCCGCTGTGCCAAGCGAGGTCAGACGCCCCTCGTCAACAGCTTGTTCAAATGCAAAAAAACTGGCAGCAAAAATAAGAGCCGGGCTCCAAGCAAAAAACACCATCCGACGAAGCCACCGGCTTTCCCAAGCCAGCCGAATGCCAGTCCAAGCAATGACCCAGATCGTGGTCGAAGAACCACATCGCTTGCTGTTCCAAGAACGGTAACCAACATCTTGCAGCGGCATTAGTGGTCTCCTCGCATAGTCTGGTCTTGTTTATGGGGAACTTGCTCAGACTGGCGAAGTGTTTCGATAAAAATTTCTTCGAGTGGACGGGTCGCTGGCGATAGGGAGCGAATGCTCACTCCAGTTTCATCTGCAGCAGCCCAGACCGTCCTGATGTTTTCTGGGTTTGGTGACGTAAGGGAAATAATTGATTCTGTCTCTAGTACTTCCACGCGGGCAGTGAGCCCATATTCAGAGAGTTTTGCAGCAAGCTTTTTTAGTGGCCCAATTCCTACAAGATGGTGTTCAGGCTGTAGAGGCTTGGTAAGTTCGCTAATGGAACCAGTGAGTCGCACGCGGCCCCCAGCAAGTACGATGACTCGGTCACAGATAGCCTGTACATCAGGCAGAACATGTGTCGAAACAAAAACAGTCTTCCCGTGATCCTTGGCAAGAGTGGTGAGACGCCCAAGCATTGCTTGTCGTTCAATAGGGTCGAGGCCATTTGTCGGTTCATCGAGAATAATCATATCTGGATCATGAACGATAGCAGCAGCAAAAGAGACCTTCTGGCGGGTGCCGACTGAGAGCGTCTCAACGGGTCGATAACGTTCTTGACCTGCATCGCACCAATCTAATACTTCGTGAGACCTTCGTAGTGCCTCAGTTGATGGTAGGCCTGAAAGACGTGCGGCATATCGAACCATCTCAACACCAGATAAACCTGGGATTGTGCATTCATCTTCTGGAACAACTCCAACAATCTGACGAACACGACGAGGTGTACGATACGGGTCATTTCCAAAGACCCTTGCTTGACCAGAGGCAAGTCGTACAAGGCCGAGGATAGATCGGACCAGCGTGCTTTTGCCAGCACCGTTGGGTCCTACAAGACCCGTCACCCCAGGAGTGACATCCATTGAGACGCCATCAAGCACAGTTCGTCGCCCGTATCGTTTGACGATATTCTTTAGTCGAACGGGAATGGTAGCGTCAGAAGTTGTCATGGGTGCTGGTCTGGCTCAGAGTTCCCCAATCACAAAGAAGTTAGTCATCCATCACTTCGGTTTCTTTTGCTTTTGCAAGATCGCTAACGTGTCCTTCAAATTTCTTTGTAAGATCCTGAACCTCTTCTTTAGTATTGGTACAATCGTCTTCCGTCATGGTGCTGTTTGTCTTTTCTCCGTCAGCAGCCTTGTTCGCGTCTCGTCTCACATTACGGATTGCGACCCTTGATTCTTCTGCAAGTTCTTTGATACGAGCAGTCATCTTTTTTCGAACATCGGTTGAAAGCGATGGGATTGTAATACGTATGACTCTGCCATCACTTTGAGGATTGAGACCCAAGTCACTTGACTGAATTGCTTTTTCGATGTCCTTTATCGTTCCTGGATCAAACGGTCGAATAACAATCTGGTTGGACTCAGGTGCTCCCACATTGGCCAGAGATTTGATAGGAGTTGGTGAGCCATAGACCTCAGCCCGTAGTGAATCTACTAGTCCCGGATTAGCACGACCGGTGCGGATTCCAGTAAGTGAGTTTCGAAAGACATCAACAGCTTTCTCCATTCGTTCCTCTGCGTTAAGAAGAATTTCATCGGCTGCCATTTTTTCCTCCATACTTCAGAACAAGATGAAATACTGTGGTTATTCACACGTTGTGAAGATTGTCACTCACTGGCCAACGAAGAGCAAGTCTGCCGTTACTCCGCAGCAGCCTCCGTATGGCTGCTCACAAGTGTGCCACACTTTTCCCCAGCAACGGCCCGTTCAATATTGCCATCTTTTCGGTAATTGAAAACAAGTATTGGCATGTTGTGTTCCATGCATTGGGAGATTGCGGTTGCGTCCATCACTCTTAAATTCTGTTCTCGAACCTGTTGGAAACTGAGGTCACGGTAGAGTACAGCGTGGGGATTTTTTTCAGGATCATCTGAATAAACTCCATCAACACGCGTTGCCTTCATCAAAATATCCGCTTCCAATTCAAGTGCTCGCTGAGCTGCCGCCGTGTCAGTTGTTACAAAGGGACTTCCTGTTCCTGCAGCAAGAATCACAATGATTCCCTTGTCTAGATGGTGGCGGGCTCTTCGGCGAATGTATGGCTCTGCAACACCGTCCATACGAATGGCAGTCATTAATCGGGTTTCAACACCAAGAGTCTCTATGGCATCCTGTAAGGCCAGTCCATTGATTACGGTTGCCAACATGCCCATGTAGTGAGCGGTTGCTTCTTGAACACCACTGTTCCCTGCCGTAAAGGAGGCACCACGAAGAATATTGCCGCCACCAATAACAACAGCTAGCTGTGTTCCGCGAGCAGCTGCCTGTACCGTTTGATTGGCAATATGAAGAACTTCTTCCATTGCAATGCCACGTTCTCCGGCATGAGAAAAACTTTCTCCAGAAAGTTTTAAAAGCACGCGGCGGTAAGGGTCTGATGACATGAAGTGTAGTTTAACCTGAGTAGACAACCGGAATAAAAGAAGGAGTCAAGTAGATCAGCGAAGAAGCTGCCCCACTGCCCATACAAAGCACTAATCTCCGCTACCAATTTTCCAATGCTCCATGCGATTGACCTCGAGGCCAGCACTTTTCACGAGTTTCCCAACACTTTGTTTGTCGTCTTTTACAAAGGGCTGCTCAAGCAATACACACTGGCTAAAGAAATTTCGAAGCCGACCCTCGATCATTTTTTGAATAATATTATCAGGTTTGCCTTCTTGCTTCGCAGCTTCTGTGAGAATATCACGTTCTTTATCAACAACTTTTTGATCAAGATCTTCTTTGACAATCGCCTGCGGCGAGAGGGCAACAATATGCATGGCCACGTCTTTCGCAACTTCTGCTGCGGTTGATCCTGTGGTTTCACCGGAGATCTCAACAAGAGCAGCCTTCGAGCCGTCATGATGGGCATATCCACCACATGGTGCATCAATTCGGCAGATGCGGGAGAGTTCGAAAACTTCCCGCATACGGTTGAACAGATCATCCTTAAGTTCTCTAAGAGTCTTTTCTGGATGTGCCTGACTTTTTTGATCGAGGAGTTCTTCTGGAGACGCAGCACCAGGGCCAAGGGCAAGTGTTTTCGCAATGTCATTTACGAAATCTTTGAAATCAGGGCTACCTGCCACTGGAGCACTCTCGCACTTAAGTTCGATGAGGGTACCGACACCCTTTTCGAGATCTGTGAAAATAGCTAACCGACCCATTGAAGTTTCACGATCTGCTCGTAAGGCTTGTGTTTTGACACCCTGCTTACGGAGCCAATCAACAGCCTGTTCAGTATCACCGCCACACTCAGCGAGGGCTTTTTTGCACTCCATCATCGGTAACCCAGTTTTTTCCCGCAGTGCCATGACCGCGGCGGCTGTTATTGCTGCCATTGTTTTAAGTCCTCATGTCGTGTCGAAGTTTGTGATGAAAAGCAAAGATGAATTATCTATTCGAAAGATACGGTACTACGTTCGTAATCGAATTGCATAGCGTGTTACACGCAGCCAAAAAATAGAACACCGTAGCGTCGATCGGTAGGAGTTATATTTTCGCGGAGGGTGGTGCGACATTACCTCGTGCTTTTGGCGCAGCCTTTGCAGGTTTTGCATCACGAGTGGCGCCCTCATCCTTTGACTGATTCTTCTCAGCGACATCTGCTTTACCCTCAAGGATGGCATCAGCGAGCCGAGAAGCGACAAGTTCGATAGATCGGATAGAGTCGTCATTTCCAGGGATTGGAAGATCAACTACGTCTGGATCACAATCAGTATCAATAAGAGCTACTGTAGTAATTCCCATTTTTCTTGCTTCATTGATCGCATTTTTTTCTTTCTTTGGATCAAAAATGACGAGGCATTCCGGAAGTCGGGAGAGTGTCCGAATTCCTCCAAGATTACGAAGCATTTTTCGGTGCTCTCGTCGCAAGGACGATTGCATTTTTTTTGAGTATTTATGGAAGGCATCAGATGGGAGCAATTCCTCAAGTTCTTCGAGGCGAGCCAATCGATTACGAATTGTTCGGAAGTTGGTCAGCGTGCCACCAAGCCAACGTTCGCTGACGTATGGCATTCCACAGCGATTAGCTTCTCTTACTATTGCTTCTTGTCCTTGACGCTTGGTCCCGACAAATAGAATCAGACTTCCTGTTGAGGCAACCTGTTTCAGATACTTTTTGCCTCTGAGCAGACCGCGAATTGTTTCACGGACATCAATGATATGAATAAGATTTTTGCGGCCGAAGATATAAGGCCGCATTTTTGGGTTCCAACGACTTGATCGATGGCCAAAATGAACGCCAGCTTCAATGAGTTCCTGAGCGAGGACATTAGACACGGTAAAAATGCACTTTCTGTAAGTAACTAAGAAATCCGTGTGCCAACATTGGGCGACACGATTACCCAGAATTCAGGTTTGAATACTCTGGACAATACTGCAAATATCGGTGTTTTCTCCAATTTGTCAATCCGTTGGGGCTCTGGGCGAATTCAATAGGATGTGCCCGGTTCCCTCTTTCAGTCAGGAAGTGGCTTGAATTTAGCCTAGGATCGAAATTAGACTTACTCTTTCGGTCAAATACTCAATTTTCACCCGAAGGGTAGACGCCAGCAGGCCGGCATGGCATTCCCAGGCTGAGGCTATGTCGATGCGCCACGTTCTATCTGCAACCGTTCAGAATGTTCCCGGTGTTCTTGCACACATTTCGGGAATGCTTGCTTCTCGGGGCTACAACATTGATAGCCTTGCAGTTGGGGAGACTGATGATCCTGATTTTTCCCGAATGACTTTTGTGCTGCGTGGAGATAATAGAGTTCAAGAGCAGGTCAGGCGGCAACTTGAAAAAATTGTCACAGTAGTAAGCGTTGACGACATAAGTTCACGAAATTATGTCGAACGTGATTTGATGCTTGTAAAAGTTTCAGCCACAGCAGGACAGGATCGTTCAAACGTAAGAGAATTGGCAGGAATTTTTCGTGGACGAGTTGTTGATGTTGCTGCCGACAGTGTGATTGTAGAAATCTCAGGTACCGAAAAGAAAATTGAAGCGTTCATCGATATGATCCGTCCATTGGGTATCATCGAGTTGGTTCGAACTGGCCGAATAGCAATGGTTCGAGGCAGCAACTCTAGTTGTGAACAAAACAACATAGAGTCAGTGAGCAACAATTAATTTATTTGAAGAACCTGCTTAGACTGAAAGGCAAAAGGTTCTTCGGTAAGTGCTAAAACTATGGAAATTTAAAAAGTAACCCTTGGTTCAAAAGGAGCCCCTCGTGCCAGCCACAATTTATTACGATTCCGATGCTGATTTGGCCGTACTCTCAGGCAAAACAATTGCTGTTATTGGGTATGGGAGTCAGGGTCATGCTCAGGCACAGAATCTTCGTGACAGTGGCCTACAAGTAGTTGTTGCACAGAGACCCGGTGGACCAAACTTTGATCTCGCCAAAAGCCATGGCTTTGATCCACTTTCTGTGGAAGAAGCTGTAAAGCAAGCCGATGTCGTAAATATTCTTTTACCGGATGAATTGCAGGGCGATGTCTATAAAACGTGCATTAGGCCGAACCTCAAAGCCGGTGCTGTTCTTATGGCTAGTCATGGATTTAATTTTCACTTTAGTCAGGTTGAACCGCCACCTGGTCACGATATTCTTTTAGTTGCTCCCAAAGGTCCTGGGCATCTCGTGCGGAGTGAGTATGAAAAAGGAGGCGGGGTGCCTTGTCTTATTGCACTTGGTGAAGGTGCCTCAGAAGAGACAAAAAAAATTGGACTCGCTTACGCGAAAGGTATCGGTGGTACGCGGGGCGGTGTTATTGAGACAACCATAGCCGAAGAAACCGAAACAGATTTATTCGGCGAACAGGCAGTACTTTGTGGTGGAGTGTCCGAACTTATAAAAGCGGGGTTTGACACGCTCGTCGAAGCTGGATACCAACCAGAGATGGCATATTTTGAGTGTCTTCATGAAATGAAATTGATCGTCGATCTGCTTTATCAAGGTGGTTTGGAGTACATGAGATATAGTGTTTCCAACACAGCCGAATACGGCGACTACACGCGAGGTAGTCGTGTGATTACAGCTGAAACCCGTGCCGAAATGAAGAAAATCCTCGAAGAGATTCAATCTGGTGAATTTGCGAGAGACTGGATTCTCGAAAACCGTGCCGGAGCTGCAATGTTTAAAGCTACGCGTCGTCGGGAACGGGAGCATAAGCTGACGGAAACAGGTCGTCATTTGAGGAAGATGATGAAGTGGATTGACTCGAAAGAAGTCTGATCTCATGTAGTCCGATCTCATTTATAGTAGATACTGACGATTGATACTGAAATGGACTGTGGAGAATAGTCAGTACTTGCAGCCAGAGTCACAATTATGAAACCAGCAGAGCAGGAATTACGTGATCTCTATGATCATCTTGAGCCGGGAGACCGTATTGAGATAGTTCATGGTGTGACTGTGGGTTCAAGTGCCAAATGGAGTACAACGACCATTGGTAAGGTTCTAAGGCGAGAGCGTCGTCGCCACGGACTTCATTTTCGGCGGAACAGTGACGACAAAGTTTTCAGTGATGTACTCATCCTTGCCAGGGATGATGGTGAACTAACAACTGTTACCGTTGATGAGTTTACGAGGATAAAACGACTCTAAACGTAGAGATTCGTTTCTGTCCCCTTTTACTGCACTCGAACGATAGAGCATTTTAGATACTCACCCTCTAGGCAATGCAAATTCACCGGATGGTCAATTGCAGCCCCGCGATGTTCAAGAAGCTGTAATGTGCGTCCACTCCTCTGACCAACAGCCGAGAGCATCATCAAGAAATCATCACGTGAGATAGCTCCAGAGCAACTACAGGTTACAAGTATTCCACCAGGTTCAAGGAGGTCTACGCCTAGGCGGTTAATACGGTGATACGCACGAAGTGCGTCGGAGGCAGACGCTCGACTACGTGCGAATTTCGGTGGGTCAAGTATGACCATGCCAAATTTCTCACCCTTTTCGTGAAGAGATGAGAGTTTTTCAAAGGCATCAGCCTGTTCTACTGACATCGTTGTCGCATTGTTAAGTTCAGCATTTGCCCGAGCCAGTGAAACAGCTTTAATACTTGAATCCACTGAAAGAACTGAAGAAGCATTTCCAGAAATAGCACTCGCAACTCCGAAACCGCCAGAGTAGCAGAACATGTCCAGTACGCGCCGTCCGGCTGCATAAGCTGCAGCAGCCTGACGATTTTCACGCTGATCGAGGTAGTATCCAGTTTTCTGCCCTTCAGTCAGATCGACACCAAAACGGAGGCCGTGTTCTTCAACAAAGATTGGTCCGTCGGGTCGTTCACCACGCAGTTGCCTGTCGGGTAAGTGTAGTCCTTCAAGTTTTCCCAGCCCGCGTTCAGCGCCGCGAAGTAGGATACCTTTCGGTCGAAGAAGATTCTCCAAACTGTCACAGATCATGTCGAGTCGCTCAGCCATAGCAAGAGCCGTGACTTGCAAAGCGAGGTAGGGGCCGTATTGGTCAACAATAATGCCCGAAAGACTGTCCCCTTCGCTATTGATAAGCCGGCACCCACTTTTTTCAGAATGTAGTCCAAAACTCTGCCGTAAGCTGAAAGCGTTTTCGATACGAGTTCTCAAGAATGTTTCATCGAGAGCCTCGTTCTCCACAAATGTGTAGAGTCTGATGCGGATTCGGCTTGATGCATTCCAGAGTCCACGGGCAATAAAGTTGCCATCGTGTGTGACAACATCGACCACTGCTCCACTGGCTGGCTCTCCATCTACGCGTAGGATGGCAGATTCAAGAACCCATGGATGCCTGCCGAAAAATGGTCTGGCACGCTTGGGTTTAATAAAGACAGTGGCCTCGGAAAGTGCCGCTGAGGCCACATCATTCTCAGGCATGAACAACCTGCTTTGTTGCCGGCTCTGGCAACACGTGAGGCTGCGGAAGAGTATCTGTTCCTGCCTCAGCTTTAACCCTACGTTGGCTATTCTTTTCAGATTTCTTTTGATTGAGACGGAGAACACTCCATCCAAAAATATCACCAAGTGGTCCAGCTAGTAATGCCGGAAGCAGCACAAGGTTTCCGACTAATGCGACGGTGAGCATTGCGAGCATCATGTGACCAAATCGTTGTGTTGGTCCAAATGGTGAGAGTGAGAACACAGATAAACCAATGCCAATAACACCCCAACTCTGGTACATCGCTCGAGCACAGCCTTTATAAGCCAACATGGTGGCTTCTTTACGATCCATGCCATCAGAGATGCCTCGTCTAAACCAAAGCATAAAATGAACAACATCATCAACGGTAACACCCAGGGCAACGCATGGGGCCATTACGGTACCGATATCAATCAGTAGATTGCCAGTACCGAAACTTTGAAGGAGTGCATTTCCCCATCCCATCCCACCGAAAACAACGACGGCAGGAAAGGCAGCAGGAAGGAGGAGTACAAGCCCAGCTGAAGCAGCGCGGCAAAGAAGCACCATAACAAGAACAATAATTGCAAAGTCACTGATAAAGCCAACAATGAGTCCATCAAGCAACGAATGCTGTGCTTTGTAGACCAGTGGTACAAGACCGGTGTAGTCAACTGAAATTCCTTGCGTGCCGTCAGCGTTGTGGCTCGCTAGGATTGGATCTATTTTTGACTGTAAGTCCCGTTTGAAGTCCGCGTAATCAACTTCTTTTGTGGCGCTCACACGAGCACTGATTCTCCACAGTTCCTGATCACGAATCCCTTCTTCGCTTTCTACTTTGGCTTCACGCAAGTAGTCCCCATCAAGAAATTCATCACGGTGGGCAACAAGCCTACGGTTCAGCACGCTCCGTCGTGTCCTGGCGTTGAGTCCAAATACTCGACCAGCAGCCCCACCAATCCCACCACCACCGACATCAAGACTACGACCGAAAGTGACTGTTGAAAGAGAACTACCAACTTCACCGAGTTCGCCAATTTCGCGTTGTATCTCGTCTACGAGTTCCATTCGTTCAAGGAAGTTGAGATCGCACTTTTCCTGATCACACCGGATAAGGATTTCCATCGGCACAAGTGGCCCAAGATTTTTTTCAAGCCAGCGATAATCTTGGCGAATACGCGCCTGAGGAGAAAATAGCCTCATGAGCTGAACGCTGCTTTCGACACGGGTCATCCCATAACCAATACCTGCCATGGCAATGAGACAAATTGTCGCGATTGCAATGTTGTGTCGTGTGATCCAATGGCCGACACCCCACCATGGGCTTTCTTCAATAGGCCGCCATGTGTCATGAGTGTCCTCATTTGATTCCGTACCGAGACGAAGTTTTGGCGGGAATAGCTCGAGGCACGCAGGCATAAACGTAATCAAAATGATGAAACTTACAACGACACCGATTGCTGAAAAGATGCCAAACATTTTGATTGGGACAAGAACACTCACGGCGAGCGTTGCCAGTCCCACAGCGGTTGTACCTGTTGCTAATGAGAGCGGTAGTAGAGCATGACGCACTGAAGCACCGGCAGCGCCTTTAAGGACACCCGTTTCGGCTAATTGGTCACGATAATAGTTAGCAAGGTGGATCGCACCACTGGTTGTTGCGACATAGACAAGAGAGGGCATGGTAAGAAGAATCGCATCAACGGGATATCCTGAATACCATACGATCGCAAGGCTAGCGAACATACTGTACACGCCGGACGCAAGAACGAGCCCAACAAGCATTTTGCTTTTAAGACTCCACCAGCTGACAAAAAATCCGACAATCAGAGAAAGACCGAAGAGTAGGGTGACGCTCGTCTGACCGGCGCGATCAATCGACACGTTGTCCACGGGTGGGCCGCCCATGTGTAGGGTTTCTTCAGGGATACCACATTCTTCGACAGCAACATTTTTTATGGTATCGATCGCACCATGAAGATTTGCTCGTGCCGCGTCCGAAAGTGTCAGAACAAGGCAGGTCTGAAGGTCATCAACTTCTGCGTCCGTCAAATCTGCAGCAGTATTTTCTCCATTCGTCTGCTCATTTGATGAATCAATATCACCGATGAGCGCTCCGGTAAGTCTGTCGACTGCTTCTTCTGTATCGAGATTAAGCGGTTCTTCAGTCATTCGCTCAACGGCTCGGGGGCCAGTCTGAGCTGTTTTGAAAAAGATGGGCCGGTCAATACGGGAAGCTTCTTCCGGTGGCGGAAGCAATTTTCTCGCGAGCAATTCAAGACGAGGATCGTCCATCGTGCACCCGACCCAGCTCACGAGAATAAATTCTTCGCCTTGGAAATTTTCCCGAAAGAAGCGGTAGGTTTTTGTCTCTGGATATTCCAGAGGGAGCCATCCTTTTACATCGTTGCGATTATTTCCTTTAGCCTTAATTGCTCCTACAACAACCATGGGAAGCAGAAAGACTAAAACAGCGAGAATCCAAACACTGTATCGCTCGTAAAATCCGGGTCGGTGCGACATAAGGGCTCTGGTGGAACCTAGTTAAGGGATAATAGTGGTGATTTGTAGCGTTCAACAATCAACGAACGTATAAAGCTTTGTTGGTAATCGAACAGGCAATACTGCAATCAACAAGAACGTGTAGGTAATGGTCGGGAACTGAAAGACACACGGAAAGCTAACCATGTTCTCTATCAGAGTCTATATCTTTCCTGCATAAATGGCTTGCTTTTTTCCTGCCTGATCCGTGCTGAACCATCTTCTTAGCAAGGTTTTCCTGTCCCGAAGACTCTTGTTACTCGGCAGAGCCGTTATAATGCCCCCCTAACGTGTGGTTTTCGGTAGAGTTGCCACTGATTGGGGCTGTTTTTCAAGCGGCCTGAATCAGGAAGCTGTTTCGTGTGCCTGAAATCCGCTGATTTTGTGGCTTCCGTCACAAAATGGGCGATTTGAGGA
Organism: uncultured Planctomycetaceae bacterium; assembly: GCA_913052575.1. Classification (GTDB taxonomy): domain Bacteria; phylum Planctomycetota; class Planctomycetia; order Pirellulales; family UBA1268; genus UBA1268. Next base: position 44,443 of record CAJXFK010000005.1, on the reverse strand, counting down.
TTTTCCGCATCGGCATAACGCGACAGCCAATTTTTGGGTGGGCACCGTAAATGCCTCTCGATGATGATCTGTAACCTGTATCGTTGCCAAGAGCCCGCCATCTATGTCGTACGGCAATTCAATAACGAGCGGACCGTCTTTTCGACATCGGAGTTTCACAACAGGAAGGTTGTTGGCAGGATTTTCTGTTTTCTGAAATGTCACGTTAATGTGCCTTCGTGTCCATCTGAAGTGTTTGCTGTTGCCGTGTCTGCAACGGTTGTTTCATGAGCCACCACCAGAACACCATTGCGCACGCCAGAATCCCAACAGACATTAGTTGAGAAATTGAAAGCGGTGTTCCTAAAGCAGGTGGTTCATCAACTCGAATCTCTTCGAGCAAAATTCGTGAGATTGGATGGAGTGTAATGATTACAGCAAAGACTTCACCGTCCCGGCGAGCAAAAGGTGTAAAAGCAATAGTTAATAAAGCTAAGAGAGCAGCATCCAGTGATGCGTAGAGTTGCGCTGGGTGAATTGGAAGCGTTCGTACAGTGCTGCCATCAACACTTGGTCCTGATATGAGTCCTCGACTGACTTGATCAAACCATGGTGGACTGCCCGCGGGGAACTCCATAGCCCATGGCAATTCACAAAGACCACCGTAACAGCATCCGTTTAAGAAACAGCCGATTCGTCCAAGTGAGAGTCCTACTAAGAGGCCCGGAGCCACACAGTCAGCAAGTTGAGTAATAGAAATCTTTCGTCGTCTAGAAAACATCCAAGCAGCAATGGATGCTGTTGGTATAGCTCCAAAAACGACGAGCCCACCTGCTGGGATATTAATGATTGCGAGAATGGATTGCAGCAAGCTCTTATCATCCGAAAAAAACTGTTCATGATATTCAAGAACAAAAAATATTCGTGCGCCTGCTATTCCGGCGAGAAAAACTTCTAGCCCGAGGGCAATAATTGTATCTGCATCAATGCCAATTTTTCGTCCACGAATAACTGAAAGCCAGGTACCAGCGGCAGCGGCTGCAACGAGCATTGTTCCATAACCTCGTACAGGAATCCCTTGACCATCGTTAAGTGCGGGTAGCCCCCACACAATAACAATGCCGCACATTACCAGTGGAAGCAGAAGAGATCCGATAGCTTCCCGATATCCTCTTTGGTATCCAGTGAATGCTACTGCTGCGGCACCAAGAACCAGCAACAGGAAAAAGAGAACACCCAGTCCAAAGAGCGGCAAAGATATTGAGCCGAGTGAGATTTCTGAAGGTATGTGAAAAAGAGTAGTTAGCACGAAGATAAAGTCTGAGATGGCAGGAGAAGGTTGTCAATCAATCGTGTTGAACCCACTCGACAGGCAATAAGAATAATTACTGATGCGTTCGGGTTATTTTTATGCATTTTTAGTAGGGATTTGGCATCGACAATATCAGCGTACTCGATCTGAATCTCTTGTGCAGAAAGCATTTTTTTGAGTTCTTGTTCGATTCGATTGATTGCAACGCCGCTGCACCAGAGTTTTTCCGCCTGCCGCAATGACGAATAGATAACAAGAGCCCGTTTTCGTTCGGTTGCACTCAAGTAAGCATTCCGAGAACTCATTGCAAGGCCGTCCTGGTCACGAACTGTCGGGCATGTGACCACTTCAATGTCGATCCCCAGGTCTCGTACCATCTGGCGAATCACAAGAATTTGCTGCCAATCTTTAGCGCCGAAATAAATGTTGTGGGCGGGTGCACTTTGGAGCAGTCGCAAGACGATGGTCGCGACGCCCGAGAAATGACTTGGCCTTAATGTGCCTTCGTACGGTTTAGCTGGCCCGGATACCTCAACACGAGTTGAATCACCAGGCGGAAACATTTCTTGAACATCAGGGGCAAAAACCCAGCGGACGCCATGCTGGGATAATAGATGTACATCAGCATGCAGGTCTCTTGGGTATTTTTCATAATCTTCATTGGGTCCGAATTGAATTGGATTTACAAAAATTGACGTGACAACATCGTCACACTCAGAGGCTGCGCGATCAATTAAAGATGTGTGACCCAGATGGAGGCTGCCCATTGTAGGAATGAAACCAATACGTCTTCCCAATGCCCGATTCGTAACTATCAGGTCCCGCATCTCAGCGCGCTTCCGAACAATACGTGGCGTAGGCATGATTAGGAGATGCCCTCAATGGCAGCAACGGCATCAAGAGCAGCCTTTCCGAGATCATCGGATTTTATTTCAATAATTGCTTTTGGGCGAGAGCGATTATCTTGCGTCTTGAGTAGACGCTCCGCAAGATGCTCTTGGAGAGTGAGTAATGTCGTAATGCTCTGGTCAGTCGTAGTCATTGCTTGTACTGCAACTAAATCAGAAAAAATATCACTCTGCTGGGCTGCATGAGACCGATAAGCAACTCTTTCTGAAAGTGTCTGACGATTTACATTGAGAAGGAGTACAACATGCGGTGGAACTGTTTTTTGAATAATTGATGCGAATGCTTCTTTAAATTCTCCACTAGCTTTAATTTCAGTATTCAGTTCGGCTGCTACCCGGATGGCTTCAATCCAATAATCGGTAACGGTCCCATGTGGATCATTGGGCCACTGTGATTCTAGTAGCGGGGTTGCATACTCTTGTGTTACGTGAAGCAACTGCTCCGTAGGTGATCCTCGTGGTGATATTTTGTTGTCACATAAGAAATCACTGCCATTTAAAGGTAGAGGAGCAGGCGAGTGTATTAATCTTGAAAGTGTGACATCTGCTATGGCATCTGCAATTTCAGGTGCACCACTTCCTGGGATCCCCACAACGGCGATATGAAGATGAGGCTCAAGAATATTTTCAAGGAGTTCGCCAATAGTGCACTGTGCTAATGGATGTAGTAAGCCCGAGGCAATTTCGGCTGCTGGCTCAAGGACAAACCGCCGTGTGCTCATGCGTGGATGTGGAACTTGAAGACGATCTGTAGCCAGAACACAATCTTCGTAGAGGAGTAAATCAAGGTCAATTGTTCTGGGGCCCCATCGTGTTTCCCGAGACCGCTGTAGGGCGTTTTCAACAGCTAAGAGCATGTCAAGGACTTCGATGGGCTCGAAGGTCGTCTCAATGAGGCAGGCAGCGTTCAGGTAAGGCGGTTGCCCAGGTGGACCACCCACAGGCCTTGTCTCCAGAAACTGACTTACACGTAATATCTGGACGCCTGGCATAAACCGAAGCATATCGATCGCTTGGTCGAGTTGCTGTCTTCGGGCTCCAATATTTGCACCACAACCGATGAGGCATCGTGCAGTCTTTCGAGAACGATTAGATTCAAGGACCATTACGTATCCTCACATCGTTATGTGCGTCGCAGAAAGTTGACTAAAAAACACGCCTAGTTAGTAAGAAACCCCCCGATGCTCATTTAGTCTTTGATTTTCTGAGAAACCGTTCCAGGTTCAATATAAAGAAAAATTCTTCTGCGGGTCAACGCAGAACGTGCACATCTGAAACGCTCAAAGAAATTATAAAACAGACCTCGAAGACGGGGGGGACATCCAAGCCACAGGTGAACCCGTCGACTGTCGATCCCTCACGTCGCCGCCCCCCTTGGATTCCTCGAAGTTGTATTTCATGAACGAGTTTAGTCAATGAATGAAAAAATAATGTGACCAGCTCGTTAAAATCTCTCCCCCGATTTGATGAATAAATTAGTGGTCGAAATGCTATCTCAAATAAAAAAATTTCAAATAGCTAAAAATTAAATTTCTTGAAATCAAAATGAATTATGAAGCGTGTTAAGCAATCACAATGTTTCATCAGATGTGCATTCTGTGTTGCTGAAGAATCCTGTCAAGCAGTGTCTCGGTTATACGCAAGTTATCACTGATGAAAGAAAAAAGTTCATAAATATTCATCACGAAAAATATTGACAGCACAAAAAAATCTCAAAGCAGTTGGAGGATGTCGGCAGTGCCTAGAAAAACCCTTCAAAACAAAACGTTCTGGATTTTGTGTGACGGATGTCAAAGCACTCGCCCCCCGGCAATGTTTGGTGACACGCACTGAAAAGAGTTTATTTACAGGGCTTTCTTGTCGATTGTGTGTGGTTTTTGGGACAAATAAGGCTGACTTAGTGACTAACGGAAGGTTTTTTGTAGGAAACCCTTCCCCTCTTTTCTGCCGATCAGTAGGAGTAGCCGAAAGGAGCCGATATACTTCTTTTTTCCGATGGTACACGTTTCCAAACGATTGCTGACAAATGGTCCGTGGAGGTATGTAACGGTGATTTCAGCCCGTCCCAGTGTGACTGACTTGGTGTTTCAGCTTTACGGCCGTTCTCTGCACCCAGAGCTCTTCCAACGACATGCAGTGCGGCGTGTTGAACGAGGTGATTTTCGAGCGGAGATTGCTATAACGGGAAGTGGACATACGGTCTCTTGGACCAGCGGAAACCTCACGTTAGTTGAGGTTGCGACCTCAGCTCAACAGCCTCTTCCAAAGAAAAGGCGATTGCTCTCATACCCCATTCAGGGAGAACGCACAGACTCTCTGGAGTGTGCTAACGGCGTCTGTTATGAAACAAGTTTTCAGTTAGAGCGAGTGCGGCCAGATGTGTTTTGGACATTCCAGCAGGAATTAACAGCCGATAGCATCTCTCAAGGTTTGTTTCACCGGTTTGCAACGCATGGGCGTCTCTCAGTTGGGGCTATAAGTTGGGTGAATGTTGAAACACGTACAAAAAGTCTGTTGCTTCAAGCCTTTCATACTTTCCCAGAAGAATTTGCAATTGTAAAAAGCCAATCAATTTTCCAGCTGCCCTAATGCTCTATAGTCTAATGACAGCAAGGCTTCTGACGACGAGTTCAACTTTATGAAAAAAGATAATACCGATTCATCTATGACTGAAACCAGCCGAATTCTGATTGCCGATGATAATGAACCGAACCGAGAACTGCTTGAAGTATATCTGGCTGATATTGATTGTGTGATTGCGACTGCTGTTGATGGTCACGACACTTTGGAAAAAGTGGCATCTTTTAATCCAGACATCCTTCTTCTTGATATTATGATGCCAAAACTATCGGGGTTTGAAGTCTGTCAACAGCTCAAGTCCAATCCAGCAACACGGCAGATTATGGTCCTAATGGTCACTGCACTTGGAGAATTAGGCGACATAGAACGTGCCGTAGAGTCAGGAACCGATGACTTTCTTTCAAAGCCAGTGAATAAAATAGAGTTAGTGAAGCGGGTCGAAAACATGTTGAAGTTGCGTCATGTGAGTGATGAACTTCAGCGGTTGCGAAGTTACATCAGCAGCATGGATAACGATCTACCACCACGGTAGACGAAGTTCTTATGGCCTTGTCATGCCAACCTGCTCAAGAACACGTATCGTGGCAGGTGACTTGTTCAAGACATATAAATGCATGCCAGGAACTCCCTGTGATATCAGTTCTTCAGCCTGTTTTGCTGCATACTCAACACCTACTTCAAACTGTGCATCTGCATCGTCTCCAGCCTTTTCAAGAGCATTCGTGAAATAACTCGGCAGCCGAGCCTTGCAAAGGTTTGCGATTCGCTGAATCTGCTTAAAATTCGTTACCGGCATGAGTCCTGGGATAATTGACTGTGTGATGCCAATTGCTAAACAACGTTCCCGGAACCGAAAAAAGTCAGCATTGTCATAAAAAAGTTGTGTGACGACCGTATCGCTACCCGCATCACATTTCTGCTTGAGAAATTGAAGGTCAGCATCAGTGCTGACTGCTTCCTGGTGTGTTTCTGGATAGCCAGCGACAAGAATTCTTAGTTGAGGGAACTCTTGCTTGATCAGATTTACTAACTCAACAGCATAATGAAGTCCGTTGGCAACTGGAGTAAACGCAGTTTCTCCCTGCGGTGGATCTCCACGCAGTGCGACGATTGCGGTAACACCGGTTTTTTCGGCTTTCCGGAGGTATTCTCTCAATTGGTCAGTGGTGCTGCCAACACAGGTGAGATGGCTGGCAATCGCGACAGATGGATGTCTTACGTGAACACCGTTCAAGACCTCAAGAGTCTTGGTCTGAGTCGAGCCTCCCGCCCCGTAGGTGCATGTAATAAGTGTGGGTTCAAACCCCATTAATTCATCAACAGTCTGCCAGAGCATAGCCTCTGATTCAGCAGTTTTGGGAGGAAATAATTCAAAAGAAAGTTCGAATGAATCTTTTCCGTAACGTTCTTGCGGTGTCACAACGATCCCTTTCGGCAATGGAAGGAAATTGAAATATCGAGAATATGGGAATAGCGTGAATATGATTATAGATACTGTAAAAACCGTAGGCGAGGGTATTAACCTAACAGAGAATTTTAAATTCACATGTTTTCAAATAAACGGACCTTCTAGGACCCTTCCCGACGCACGTCGGCTACTGATTACGAGGGCAGTTTCGATAGTGTTGCAAGAGCAGTAATGAGGTTTCTGTCTGCTTGATGAAGTTGAATGCCACGGCGATTCATCATTCTATCAAGGGTGGTGACAACTTGTTCAATAGTGGCCGTGGTTTCTCGATGACTGTCTCCGAGTTTCGTAGAAAGAGGCCGAATGAAGTTCGTTACATTGCCGCCGAGAGTTGCAGCTGCGCCAATAAGTGCGCCACAGGGCAAAGAAGTATGAATTGCAGTCTTTGTAAAATCACCACATAGCGTTCCAAAAAACTGCCGCTGAGTCTGAATAATATCATTAGTGTTTAAACGAATCCGGATCGGGCCGTAGCTCACTTTAAGATTACTTGTGGTCGTTCCAGCACCAAAATTAACCCAACTGCCGAGATGGCTGTGGCCGAGAAATCCGGCATGTGCCTTATTGGAAAAATTTTCAATCACAGATGACAGGACTTCACCGGCAATACGACATCCTTGACCGATCGTAGTAGCTGGCCTTAGCCAGGAGTGTGGATAAATCTGCGTTCCTGATCCAATTTTTATTGGCCCATCAAGACAGCAGAAAGGTCCCACCGTTACATTTTCGTCGATGAGAATTGGTCCAGACCGAACAGATATGAAATCATCAATACGTGCTGCATTACTCGAATCAATTTTGCTGTTCTGGAAAATACCAGGGCGTAATTCAATGTATTTTCCAGAGTCTATGGCAAGCTCGATCATGTCCCCGATGGTTTTTTCATGAGCGGTTAGAAAGTCCTCAGGAGACTTAATGAGTTGTAACTCATTATCAATGAAGGGTGTATCTGTTTCATCAAGGAGTTCTTCAGGTAGTTGATTGCTGGATAGGTGTGTCTGCGTGAATTTCTCTTTTTCTTTTTCATCAAGGAGTGCAGCAACTATTGTCGTGCCGTCAGAGATTTTTCCACGGCGGTTTGCATCAACCAATTTCTGGAGTGCAACAAGGCTTGAGCGGTTTGGTATGAGGCGAGCGTTTACAACAAGCACATGGTCAGAATTTTTCTGAAAGGCGTGCTTTGAATCTGTGTGGCATCCCCAGTAGGGTGCCCGCGTACCCGCAAGGTCTTCGACGTATTGCTGCAGATGTGGTCGCAAGAGCCGTCTGACCTCACCAAGCTGAGTAAGGATCTCGTAAAGGGTACTCGTACCAATTGTGATATCACATGCCGGCCGTGCAGCAACGAGTGGCCCAAGTGAGGGAACTTCGGAATCTTCGAATACGTAAATATCCATGAAGAAAACCCTAGCAGACGTTCCACTGCGGCAGCGAGACCGCTGCTGGAAAATTAGGCTGCCGTGGCGTAATCTTCCATATACAAGCCGGAGTGGCGGAATGGCAGACGCGAAGGATTCAAAATCCTTTGCCCGCAAGGGCGTGTGGGTTCAAGTCCCACCTCCGGTATTTGGAATCCACTTGATCGGCTATCGTTTACGAACCTCAAGTACATATCGCATGAGGTCATCAAATTCTTGTCGATTTTTAAGCTGTCGGACTAGATTTTCTGGCATGAGAGAAATGGGGGATTCGAAGATCTCATCAATATCGTCTTTTTGAAAAGATACTGGTGCTGGTTGAGCAAGGTTGCGCAGGAGGAGTTGGTTTTCATCTTCAGACACTCGCATGCCAGTATGCTGTTTCCCATCATTCATAATCACGGTTACTTGTGCGTAGTTTTTATCAATTCGCTTTGATGGATAAAGGAGCGACTCAACAAGTTGTTCTGGGGAGAGGCTCGTCTTTAGTTCTTGAAGGTCAGGTCCGAGGCGGACACCATTCTTGGATGGATGATGACAGGTTGCACATGCCGCTGATGACTTATAGAAAAGATTTTTTCCTGGCTTTAGATTGCCCCGCTTCATCGCGATCTGCGCAAGTTCGCCCACGGGCGTGGCAAGCAATATTTTTTCTAGTTCGATATTAGAAAAGGCATTTTGTTCAGACCGAGCAGCAGCCACCAACTCTGGTTCGAGTGGGTGTGCAGCCAGGAGATCAGCAGGTTTCCAGAATGTTGTCTGGGCTGTTGTTGCAGCACGAATCTGCTTCACGGTACTTGGTGATACAGAGGCAGCTTCGTTGCCCCATGTATTTCGTACAAATGTGAGTACGGCTGCTAGCTCTTCATCGTTGAGAAGATTGCGAAAAGCTGTCATAGGTGGTACGCCACGGGTTGGATCATATATTTTTCCATGGACCTCCATCGGTCCCCACATCCCATGCAAGGTTGCCTTAACAAGTCGTTCTTCACTTCCGGTTACCCATGGACTATTCACAAGGGATGGATAGATAATCCCATTCCCTTTCCCATGAGTGAGATGACACGTGCTGCAGTGGGCTTCACGTTGATAAATTTCGGCACCAATCTTATATGCCTTACGGTCTTTGGCCTTGAGATGTTTTGGTATGTCGAACTTGACGAAATCACTTTCTGCAGGTGCAGCAAATCCGCTAGCTCCTTCGACGTCTACCTTCGTCCAGAAATGCTCGACTGTTTTAGCCGCCTCAACCGCGTGCCGGACAGTTGAGTTGAGTAAGAGTTCAAGAAGTGATCGGTTTTTGACGTTGTGTTGCTGATGAAGCCATAAAGCCTCAACAAGATGGTGGGCTTCTTGTTCGTTATTCGGATCGAAACTACCCATCCATTTTTGTGTTGCCTCTATGACGTCATTAGAATTACGTCCGCTCAATTCAATGCGTGTGCGGTGACGAACACCGTTCACTTGGTGTTTTAAGTTTTCTAGTAGGTTCTCAATGGTTTCACCGGAAATAGCTACGGGCTTCTGTAACGGTCGATTCTTTACTGTAAGCCGCATGATTCGCCCGTGCGTATGATCACGATTAGGGTCACGAATGTTATGTTGCATGTGGCCGATAATGACATTTTGCCAATCAGATACGTACAGTGCACCGTCTTCACCAACAATCGCATCAGTTGGCCGAAAGTTTCGGTCGGTGCTATTGAGGACATCTTGAACAGGAGTTCCCCAAACTTCTCCGAAGGCACGCTCCTGATCCATAGTTCCCTTGCTATTTGCAATCTTCACATGCACGGTTGCAATCAAACTATCGTTGTTGAAAAACTCGATCTTTCCATTATGAAAACGGTCTTCGAATCCCTCTCGATTCCAGATTCGGAGTTCTGAGATTTCAACAGGTTCGGCAAATTCACCCTTCATCCAAGGGTTCATTTGTATTGATGTATGGGCAAAAGTTTTTTTGTTTCCGTCAGCAAGCAATGAGACGGGGAACATACCTTTGTTGTATTCGCTCGACTGACTTAGTTTGACATTTTTTGTGATATGTCTCGTGCCGTGAACAAGTGCTGCTGCTTCCGAGACGACTTCAATTTCACAGAGATTCATCTGCTGCTTTCCGGGAACACTCAGTTTGAAGGAAGTGATTTTTTCATCTTTTAGTGCCGGATGATGAACGTTTATGAGCCGTCCGTTCTTTGTTACCTCAGCGTAGCCCAGGCTTTCTCTAGGCTTTGTTGCCTGTGCTGAAAGACCTTCACCACGGTCAAGGTCATATTGGCGGATTCCAAGAAAGCCGATCGTATTGCAGATGAGGAAATCCTGCTGCATGTCCTCAGGAAAATGCTCGGAGGATAAAATTTCATCGGCAGCAACGGGCCGGAATTCCTTTTCCAATAGGGTGTGCATTTTGAAGCCGTTGCCTTCTCGTCGCACCTGATACGACCGCCCGCCCGTACCGTCATTTGCGTAGCAGTAGCCCCAATAATCAAAGCTGGTTCCGTGTGGATTTGGCTTATTTTCGGCATGTGGTGTGATCGCGAATGTCCGAGGGTCGAACCGATACATTCCAGATTGGCCAATGGCTAGATTTTGCTTCCACGGCGTTTCATGATTATTCATGAGAAAAATGCCACTCTGCCAATAAATTCCACCGTCCGGCCCATAAATCAAATTGTTGGCAGCGTGATGTGTGTCAGAAGTACCCAAGCCTTGGAGAAGTGGATAGCGGAGGTCTGCAACATCATCACCATCGGTATCTTTTAGAAAGATTAAGTCGGGGCCTGAAGTGACCACCACGCCACCTCCCCAGAATTCAAAGCCCAATGGATTGTGAACATGAGCAAAGATTTTTCTATTATCTGCAACGCCATCACGATCGGTATCCTCAAGAATGACAAGAGCATCATTCATTTCCTTCAAGGGTTCCCACTTGGGATATGTGTTCCAGCAGGCTGCCCAGAGCCGGCCTTTTCCATCAACTTGCAATTGAACGGGATTTGCGAAGTCTTCAAACATGTCCTCCGAGGCAAAGACGTTAAGTTCAAAGCCTTCCGGAACGTTGATTTGAGCAATGCTCTCTTCTGGACTGAGATAATCAACATTTCCCTCTTTTTCCGCACTCGAGCTTTTACTGCCTCCTCCAATATTTGAAATAACCTTAATTGGAGACGGTACATTACTGTCATCAGCCGTAATGGCTTGGCCATTTGCTGCTGCCCAAATAACAGAATCACGATTTGATGTCATCACATCGAGCATCACTAATTCATTTCGCAAAACATCGGCATTACTCTGCCCGTCAACGAATGTGAGTTTTGCACGTGACCCCCAGATGTCGTTACCATCAGTCGCATGATAGCGGTTATGCCAAGTCCAGTTTTTTTCGGCTACAGCCTTGTAAAGTTGCTCTAAGGCATCCTGTGAAGGGCTTTGCTTAGCAAGAAGAGACTGGCTTATGATGCCAGCAAGATTCCAGTAGCCAGCAGCATTGAGGTGAATGCCATTGAGTGTCAGTTGTTTTTCACTCTGACCAAACCGCTGTAAGGTTGGTTCATAAAGATTGACAAAGGTTGATTTGCTATCAACAGCAGCCTTTCTAGTAGCTTCTGTGTAGATAGCTAAATTTGCGTTAGTCTGAATGCCGTCAGGAAGATTTGGATTTGCTGTTGGTTCGTATGCAATGGGGCTGAAGAGAACAAATCGAGCATCACAATCTTTCTCTTTACGCAGCCGTCGATATTTTTCAACGAGTTCAACAAGCTGTTTCGTATACAGAGCGGCACCTTGCTCACCCTCAAAAGATTCATTGTATCCATACATAATAAAAATGACTGATGGACCAACGTGTTGAAGATATGCTTCATCGTCAGTAAAGCCTTTGCTTCGTGGCTTTCGATCAACGGTATCTCCCGAAAAACTCATATTCCGGAAACGAATGTCCATACCTTTCAAATGATTCTGGAGAACCGTCTCCACCCATGGATCGTGCTGCATTCGGTCAGCGAGGCCATTTCCATAAATAGCGACGACGTCACCATTTTGAAAACAAAAGTCTTCAGCAGAAACGTAATGAGTCGGATGGAGGGTGGCAGCAGCAACAAGGCAGAGCCCGCAAGTCCAGATTGTGATGCCACGGAGCAGTTGAGCTCGATATTTTTTATTGTCTGATAGCATATTTAAAAATGAGGGTTTGAGGGCATTCTCGAAGGTATTCTCTTTGATTGCTGTGTACATACCAGCTATTTTGGAAGACCAGTCGATCTTACACAGTAATCGTACACACAGTGGCTCGTGGGACATCATCGTGCAAATGCGGCAATTTCATGGTAAGTACTAAAAATAAGTAAAACAGCGGTCGTTTTTTAGTGGTTTTTCAATGATCAGATTATTTAGTAGCAGTTTAATTTAAAAAAACATTGCTCGATAACAAGCGAAGGGTTGCCTGACACATAGCAAGACCTTCGAGACAAAGGTGGGCTACCATTTTGAAACAGTCCCAAATTTTGTAACGTTTTAAAATCAAGATCAGGTGAATGCGTGAGTCAGCAATACCACGATTTTTATGTTCGAAGCAAAAGAGTGATCCTTGGCATACTTTTGAAATGGGGAGCTTGCAGAGACTTGTTCGGCTTCTGTGCATCTTGTTCTAGGTTTTTCATAAGTGCTTTTTTGTGGGCAGTGGTTTTTTTTGTCGGAGTGTCTGGAAATGCAGATGCTGTGCATCAAGACACAGAAACCAATACTTCAATTGAAGAATTAGTTACCACAGTTCGTTCATCAGTAGTCACAATTCGTCATACTGGTAGAGGGGGTCAAGACGCTGGCCTCGGAACAGGCTTTGTTGTTTCATCTGATGGTCTTATAGCTACGAATTTACATGTGATCGGGGAAGCGAGGCCAATTTCTGTTGAACTTTCAGACGGTCGTGTCCTCGACGTCACAGAAATCTATGCAACAGACCAGATCGCAGACGTTGCTGTTATTCGCGTAGAAGCAGATGATTTACGCCCGCTGCCGTTAGCTGATGCCGGTTCACTTCGCGATGGACAGGAGGTTGTCGCGATTGGAAATCCTTATGGTCTTGAGCGAAGTGTTGTCGTAGGTCGTGTTTCAGGCAGGCGAACGATTGGTGGCATGGAGATGATTCAATTAGCAATTCCGATTGAGTCCGGAAACAGCGGCGGTCCATTGCTCGATCGAAGCGGAAAAGTTCATGGTATTCTGACTCTAAAGTCGCAAGTTACTCGCAATCTTGGGTTTGCGGTAGCAGGCGATCGCGTTCAAGGGCTGTTGAAGAATCCAAATCCGGTTCTTATGAATCGATGGCTCACGATCGGTCAGCTTGACCCAGCCGAATGGTTGACTGTTGGTGGCGGACTCTGGCGTCAACGAGCAGGCCGAATACTAGTGTCTGGTGAGGGAAAAGGTTTTGGAGGACGAATCCTCTGTTTAGCGAGAGAGACCTTGCCGACCTTGCCGTACGAAGTAACGGTTCAAGTCAAGTTTGATGACACGTCAGGAGCAGCTGGGCTCGTTTTTGCAGCAGACGGAAAAGATAAGCATTATGGATTTTATCCAAGCAATGGCCGTTTACGACTGACTCGTTTTGATGGCCCAACGGTATATACATGGAATGTGATTGAAGATATCGATGTGCCTGATTATCGCGTGGGCGACTGGAATCATCTTCGTGTGCGCGTCGAAGAAGATCTCATACGCTGCTTTGTTAATGATCAGGAGGTCATCGAATCAACGGATCGGAATTTGCTGGGTGGAAGACCAGGGTTTGTCTCTTTTCGGGGAACGGAGGCAAAATTTCGCCAGTTTTTCGTTGGTGATGAGGTGCCACGGTTGTACCCAAACAACGCTGTTTTGGCACAAGTGGAGGAAATCACGTCCGGATTTCAGAAGATTGACCCAAGGAATGGAAAGGTAGTGAATTCCTTGGCAGAAGTTGGGGCGACAACTGTATCTGCACTCGAGCTTAAAGCTCGTGCATTGTTACGTCAGTCTGAGCAATTGAAGATATTGGCTGCGCAGGTTCATCATCATCAGATAATCGAACAGCTCTCAGAAACAGTCGATGTTGATGATCACAACATCGACATGTTTCGAGCCGCCTTGCAAATTGCGAGTCTTGATAATTTAGAACTTGATTATGAAGCATCTGTTGCAGATCTTGAACGACTCTCGTCATTAATCAAAGTGAGGTTGCCACAAAAAGCAAATGATGTGACGTGCATAAGGATGTTAGACAAGGTGCTTTTTGAAGAACTTGGTTTTCACGGAAGTCGTGGAGATTATTACAATCGTTCCAACAGCTATGTGAACGAGGTTCTTGACGATCGGGAAGGCATTCCCATTACGTTAGCAGTCCTCTATATCGAACTTGCGAAACGGCTCGGTGTTCAAGTTCATGGCATTGGTTTTCCAGGACATTTTTTAGTTCGCTTTGATTCCTCCGAGGGCCATTCGGAGTGGATTGATGTCTTTGAGCGAGGGAAGCGGCTTACGTATGAAAATCTTGTTGAGCGACTTTCTGAACAAACGGGAGAAGTACTCAACGAGAGTCACCTTGAGGTCTCATCATCTCGTGAAATACTGTCGAGAATTCTCAATAATCTGTTATCAATTGCGATTCAGGAGAAAGATGCAGAATCAATGCTTCGGTATTCAGATGCGATGGTCGTTATTCAACCAGATTCTGCCCGAAGCCGTTTTCTTCGAATGCTTACCGCCCGGCAACTCAATCACTTTGAAACTGTGAAAAAAGATGCGCGTTGGCTTCTGGCGCAACAGCCGTCCGGTATTGATCTGGTCATGGTGAAACGCCTGCTGCAAGCGGTCGAGACAGATTCGGACAAATAATAAGATACTTAAAGGGTAAGCGTTGGCTCAATCAGGTGGGTAGGCGTTGGACTAATCAGGAATCGGATCTGTGCGTTGTATCGGAGTGCCCTCCCACACAGCAGTGTCTGTTTTTTTGTCGTACGTTAGTATTCGGGCAGCACTTCCTGGCACGAGTTCTCTATCAATACGTGGTAGCCATTGGCGATGCTGCTTCATAACTTCAGCATATTTTGAAAGTTTGCGATCTGCGAGATTTTCCCATTCGTTTGGGTCGGCATGCATGTCATAGAGTTCTTCACTACCATCGGCATAATGAATATATCTCCAGCGTTCACTTCGGACCGCATGATTTCCCTGATTGTGGCTCGTTATTGCAGGTCGATCTCGATTCGTTGTTGCATTCTGTAGCTGAGGAACAAGGCTTAATCCTTCCAGGTCAGAACGGCCATCGAGGTCAGCTAAATCAACGAGTGTTGGGTAGATGTCGAGGAGTTCCACGGGTTGGCCGCATTTTTGTTGTGGTGTAATGCCCGGTCCCGCAAATATTAATGGCACCCTTGTACCCCGGTCCCATAATGTATTTTTTCCGGTGATCGCCTTTTCACCAAGATGCCAGCCATGATCTCCCCACACCACAATAATCGTGTTGTCCGCGTAGTCACTCTGTTCTACCGCAGACACAATACGACCAATTTGAGCATCAACAAAACTGGTGCAGGCAAGATATGACCGCACAAGGTTTCTCCACTCATTGTTTTCACGAACCCACTTTAAGCGTGGCTCTGGTAAGGACCAGTGGATGTACCATGAAAAGCGTGGCGTGTCGTCTCGGTCGTTTTTAAGAATTGGTGGTAAGACAGAATCATTATCCGGGTAGAGATCAAACCATTTCTGAGTGGCATAACACGGTACGTGTGGCAGAAAAAATCCTGCTGCCAAAAAGAATGGACGATCCTTTGGGGCATTTTTAATCTGTTCTACAGTCCAAGAAGCTACTTGATAATCACCCTTCTGCGTGTCGTCATTATCCAGCGGCCACACGCCCCAGTCCATGAGTGGGTGATTTCCCATGGGGGTCTCGGGAATCAGTTTTTTTGGTGGTTTGGTTCCGACACCACCAAATGCACCGGTTACTTCAAACTCAGTCTGGATGGGCTGTCCGGCTTGCTCTTTCCGCGGCTGTTTTTTGCGGTTGCGTCTGAAACCATGATAGATTTTGCCAGTTGATGCAGTGTAGTAGCCATGATTCGCAAAGTGCTGTGGAAGGGTGACACGGTCAGACCATTCCGGGACTGTGCGAAACCATGGACTCAGTCCATAAATCCCCGTTGTCGTTGGGCGTAATCCAAGCATGAGACTTGTCCGGGAAGGATTGCACAGTGGTGCTTGGCAGTGTGCGTTTGTAAATGTCGTCCCCCGTTTGGCAAGGGCATCAATATGTGGTGTTTTGGCAAGTGGATGTCCATTGAGATGTCCAATCCAATCATTTTGGTCATCGATGGCGATAAAGAGAATGTTTGGATGGTCAGCTGCATACACAGATGAACAGAAAGCAGACGAACAGACAGCAGCGAGAAAACAACAGGCAACAATATTTTTCATAGATTCGTGACCTTTATTTTTGGTTTTTCCAACCAGGAGATTTCTTTTTCAAGGGACCTGCCATTGGCGGTGTCTCATAAAATTGACCTTCTCCGATAAGTCTCGGATCGCCAGTACGTTGCATTTCATCGAGAAGTCTTTTCGTCAGCTCTTCTTCAAGAGCAGCATACTGTTGGTGGCCAGCCAAATTATGCATTTCGTGAGGATCAGATTTCAGGTCAAATAGTTCAATAAGCGGTCGTTTCCCATAGGCGTTGTCAAAATATTTTTTCCACGGATCAGTTTTGCGTGCTTTAATCAACCATGCTTTTGTTGGTCCGGCATCTTCGTCGGCTAATGTAATACGTGTATTTGTTTCAAGCTCTTCGACTGTTGGCTCTGGTCCCTCTCTCAGACGATATGGGTCGCCGATCGGCCACCGATCTGGACGAAAGTTCATAATCAAAGCGTAATCTTGAGTACGGATTGCACGCTGAGGGTAGGGTGTGAAGTCAGCCCGTGCAGTTTCAACGTGTCGTTCACGGCCTGTAAATACACAGTCTCGTGTCTGATCAATGAAGCCGGATCTTTTTGTGTGAAGAAGCGGCCATAGTGACCTGCCAGTCATTGATTCAGGTGGTTTGATTTTTGCGGCCTCAAGGAATGTAGGAGCGAGATCAATCAGGCTTACCATGTCATCAACAACACGACCGCCAACAACGCCTGGCCCGGTTACAGAAAGACACACACCTGTACCAAAACTGTACAGATTGCATTTCCCATGAGGAAACCCAGGTGCTCCGTGGTCTCCACTAATGACAATGAGTGTGTTCTCAGTGAGGTTGGCTTTTTCGAGTTCATCGAGTAGAGCGCCAACAGCCGCATCCCAAGCAGCTATTTCACCAAAATAATCTGCCAGATCCTGTCGCACTTCTGGAACATCAGGCAAGAAATCAGGCATCTTTCCTTGGAGAGAATTGGGGTCGATACCCCAAAGATCCTTGCCGCTGCCTTTGATCCATTTCCGATGTACATTCGTCGGTCCAAACCAGTAGCAAAAAGGCTGGTTCTTGTCACATTTGTCAAGCAGATCACGGAAGTTGCCGCGTACCTCGTTCAGGATGTTTTGTTTTGCGGTGGCTTGAAGAGTTCCCTCTGCAACTAGCTTCGTGACGTCTTGAGAAAATCTGTTGATCCTCCCGCCGCGTTTCGTGAAACGTTCATTACGAGTGAATGGAGAATTAGGGGGCGTTCCTGGACTCCACACCTTATGCGAGTAGCCGATGCAATAATCGTTGTCTCGAAGAAGGGGAGGAAAGCTGGGGATGGAACTGTCATAGACAGCGCCTTGAAGTATCGATCCTGTTCCAGTTTGCCAGAAATGTCGGCCTGTCAATAAGGCACTCCGACATGGAGTGCATGATGGCGCACTTACATGAGCATTTCGAAAAAACACACCACGACTGGCAACCTTGTCAAAATTTGGCGTGCGGACGACGTCATTAATACTGCCAGTTCCATCAACATTACTAAGAATTGAAGCATGTCGCCCCCAGTCATCAGCAAAAAGAAATAAAATATTTGGTCGTCCCTCAGTCTTGTTTTCAACAGCCCAGCCGGAGGTCGCGCGACAAGTAATGGTCAGAATGAAAAGAACGAAAACTTTTTGCAGTACCTTAAGGGCACTTAAAGATTTTCTTTTGGAGAGGACCATACGATGTGTTTCAAAGTTATAATAAAAAAAGAGTTCCCAAGGGGCCATCATTCTAATGTGCAAACTCAATAATTCTTACGATGTAACTGTGAGAAAAGGCGTGCTTCAAAAGCGTGCGTTAAATGTACAAAATTAGATTGCATACGTACTAACCAACTAATTTTTTACTTATTGTCAGGTCTGGTGAGTCTGGTCGCACACCGCTCGTGAAAAGAACGGATGCAACACTTATAAGCAAAAAATGTGGGCCGGGAGAGGAGTCGGTGGTACGAAACCAAGGAATTCAAAAGTGCAACAGATGAACTAGGGTTTTCGATTACAAACGACCCCGTTCACGTGCACGATCTTAATGCGACAATTCTTCAGGTTCTTGGTTTTGACCACACGAAAATCAAGTTTCGTCATCAAGGTTGAAACTATCGACTCACTGATGTCTATGGTGAGATTGTCCAAGACATTCTAATGTGATTTTGTAGTAGATCGCTTGTGACACGGCATGTGTGACGAACGTTTTTACGCAGATAGTCTCATTGTGTCATATTATGCAACTGAATTTGAGGCGGACTTGTACAAATACGGATTCATTGCTGGGTCGTTATACATCTTCATTTGCCGGAAGACCCGAAGCGGACGTTTTCCTGAAAAAATTTCTTGAAGCAGTCGGTCAAGGGCTGTGATGAGATGATCTCTCTGCTGATCAAGTATGATCATTTTCTCAGCAACTTTTTCACGGTGCTCCTGCGATGCGTCGGCTCGTTCGAGTTGTTCACGCATGTGGTAGCGGCGGAGTTCAAGAATTGAGAGCCGATCAATTGCAGAGCCAGGGGTTTCTGTGGCGGCTGGTGCATCTTTAGCTGCCACAATGTTTTGATGTTCAAGTTCCTGAATAAGCCAGTCATCAACTTTCTCAATGGCATCATTGCGTGCCTGATTGTATTTGTCGATTGCTCGTTTGACAGCAGCTATTTTTGTATCAGTAACGTCAGGGGACCTCGCAATATCTTCTTCATGCCATAAGAGAAAATTGAATTGATGAAGATCACAGACTTTACCGGCAAGTTCTGTTTCCGAATGGCTTGGCTCAACGTCATGCCAATGAGCTACAAGAGTCTCGAGTATGCCGTCAGTATTGGAGCCAATTTCTGGAAGTGTAAGCGAGGGAAGCGACGGTGATGAATGAGCCACGATGAAACTCCGAGGGGAAATTGAAATAAGGAAGTTGTTATGCAGCTTCTTTGAGAATGAGACAAAGGTTTGAACCACCAAAACCGAATGAATTGCTTGCGGTAATATGAACCGGTAAGGAGATCGATTGATGAGGGACGTGTCGAAGAAGACAGTCTTCATCGGGATTATCGAGGTTGATAGTTGGTGGAATCATGTTTCGTTGTATTGCCACAAGGCACGCAAGTGCTTCGAAAGCCGCTGCAGCGCTAATGAGATGCCCGGACATGCTTTTTGTGGAACTTACCGGTATTGATTCAGCTACGGAACCAAATGCATCGCGGATGGCTCCGGCTTCAGCGGCATCACCTACAGAAGTACTTGCGGCGTGAGCATTCACATAGTTCACATCTTGTGGAGAAAGACGTGCGTCAGCGAGTGCTTCAGTAATTGCACGCGACGCTTGGACTGGATCACTGCACGGTGTGACCATGTGTGAGGCGTCACTGGACATACCGATACCAGCTAATGCGCCATAGATCTTGGATTGACGGCTGAATGCTGAGTCACATCGTTCGAGTACAAAAAAAACACCACCCTCTCCCATTACAAAACCATCACGGTCTTGATCAAATGGACGAGAGGCTTTTTTCGGATCGTCTTCTCGTCTCGACAGTGCTCGAAGGTTATGAAATGCGGCAAGTGCAGTTGGGCTAAGGACATCACACCCACCAACAACACAAGCATCTACCAGCCCAGTCTCAAGCCATGTTTTACCGAGTGCAAGGGCGTAACCACTGGAAGCGCAGGCAGCCGCAACTGTTGCTGCCGGGCCATGTATACCAAGTATTTGAGCGGCTCGATGGACAAGAGACGGCTGACGCTTTGCATGGAATACATCATGGCCACCATCAAGGAAGTCGTGTTCCCAATCTTTGAGTTGTTCTGCTCCGATGCCTGCAATAAATCCAATACGGTTTTTTTGATCGACCGTGCAAGAACTCGTTTGAATACCAGCATCTGCAAGAGCAAGGGCAGATGGTACTACAGTAAACTGTTCCAGGCGAGAAGATTTTTCAATGCGCCACGATGAGGAGATGATGTTGTCATCCGTTTCCACATCCACTGATTGAACTCGAGCAGCAGCATGTTCCTGTTGACGGGAAAATGTTCCGAAATCGTAGAAATCAATGCCTGAATGGCCATTTTGTAAAGCATCTCCAATAGCATCGAATGAATTACCAAGCGGGGTTACAGCCCCAATTCCCGTAATGACGATCTGCGAGGATATTGAAACCATTAAGCAGCCCCCTTCTGGGCGACCGTTTTATTTGGTCTGCGAGCATCTTGCGAGGGTATGGGTGGTAAAATTTTTATTGCGCAGCTGTTGGATACAGCTACAGTTGTGGAGTCACCATTTTCAATTCGTTCACAGAATTGTCTGAGTGAGGTATCTATCGGATGGTGACTGTGGGCATGGAAATCCTGCTGAGGAGCAACATGTATGTGTGGGCACATGGTGTCAACGGAATGTGCCAGAGTAGGTCGCAATAACAGAGTCAGTCCTCGGCAGAGGGGATCATTTGTGGCCTCGCCGTTTGTCCCCAGAGACGGTTGCTGATCCCAGCCAGTGCAAATGAGCCAGATACGCGCAGTTGGTGAAGTTGTCGCCAGCATGGGGGCTAAAGTGACCGAAAGCAACAAGCCCTCAGAGACACAGTGTGTTCCCCCGCCAACACCAAAGTTTGGACCATGCATTCCGAAGCCCACACTTGCCGCTGATGCGACTGAGTGTAGTGAGCACTGTGGAACAATATGAGGAGTTACCCCAACAGGTCCTTTATCCCGAAGGCCTATCATTGTCCGTGCTGCAGCTGGCTGACCGGCTAAGCATGTAGCTGCAATGACAGCATCATTACTGATATCTATATTTTTCTGTGTATCTGAAGCCATTGCTTTGAGAAGGGACCGTACGCCAATGACTGTTTGCTCGTCTGCATGCCGAAGAAAGCGGGTCGGCAGGGAGTGCGACCCATGGGCATATTTTTCACGGGCCAATGTGGGAAACTCGCTTAGATGTGCAGACACCGTTGCGCACGAATCAATTTGGCAATGAGCAGAAAGGTTAGCCGGTAAAGACGGTGCTTGATTCATGCCAATATGTGCAAACAAAAGGGAGTTGTGATGAGCAACTCGACAGGTACGCTGCGAATGACGACGCCGCGGTTCCTAGGCTGCGTTTCGTCTTTCCTTGACAGCAATTTTTTCTTCCAGTGTGTCGAGTATCTGGCCAACAGTCTTAATTTTTTCGAGGAGTTCGGTCTCGATTTGAATACCGAAGTGGCTTTCGATATGCAAAATAAGTCCTGCCATATCGAGTGAGTCGAGGCCAAGGCCCTCGTTCAGAGTTGTTGAATCTTCGAGAGTGTCGTAAGTTTCGCCGGTTTCTTTTTCGAGTAAGTCGAGAACAATTGCCGACAACTGCGTGCGTTCCATGATCAAGCAGATCCTCAGGGTGCAGGGACTCATTGAGTGAGTGATAGTACGAAGAGTACTGACGCTCACTTAGTGAAGGACAATAGCGAATTATTTGGGTGGAGCGAAGGGCAAAATAGGTGCATTTCGTCGAAGAAATAGACAGAGAAAGAGGAAATTACAAGAAAATCGCGAGTGAACTCTTTCTTGGATTTATAGATGCAAATCGCACGCTTTTGTAATTTCATGTGCTGGAAATAACATGAAGGTCGAGTAGGTGTGTCATGTTCAACCTACGGTTAGCCATGGTTCGGTGTGGGTGCACGAAATTCATCGAAGTTGATCGATTGGAACCATTTAATTGTCTTTACGAGACCCTCTTCTAGAGAAACGTTCGGTTCCCAAGAAAGTTTTTGCTTCGCGAGTGTGATATCTGGTTGTCTTCGCACAGGGTCATCTGCTGGCAACGGTTTTTTTATAATTTTTGATTTTGACTTTGTAAGTTTTATAATTATTTCTGCGAGTTGAAGTATTGTGAATTCGTGAGGGTTCCCAAGGTTCACAGGTCCGATGAAATTATCCGAGCCATTCATCATTGCTATCATTCCTTCAATCAGATCATCTCGGTAGCAGAAACTACGTGTTTGCGAACCATCACCATAAATCGTGATATCCACATTCGTAAGAGCTTGCCTAATAAAGTTTGACACCACCCGACCATCGTACGGATGCATTCTTGGTCCATACGTGTTGAAGATACGTATTAGCCGAATGTTTACTCCGTGGGCGCGGTGATAGTCCATAAACAAAGTCTCTGCGGCTCGCTTCCCTTCGTCATAGCAGGCTCTAATCCCAATGGGATTCACTGACCCTCGATAATTCTCAGGCTGGGGGTGAACTTCTGGGTCTCCATATATTTCACTTGTAGAAGCCTGAAGTACCTTTGCTCGGCATCGTTTTGCCATGCCAAGAACGTTCATCGCACCAGATACAGAAGTTTTCATGGTCTTTATTGGATTGTATTGATAATGACCCGGCGCTGCAGGGCAGGCAAGGTTATAAATCTCATCAACCTCAAGCCAAAATGGATGGATGATGTCGTGTCGTAGTAGTTCAAAATTTGGAAGTTCGAGCAGGTGGGCAACATTCGTTTTTTGACTAGTGAAAAAGTTGTCAACACAAATGACATCATGACCACTCTCAACAAGCCGCTCGCAAAGATAACTACCGAGGAAACCTGCACCACCAGTAATAAGAATGCGTTTAAGCTGAGACATGAATTCCCGATCAAAAAACAATTTGTTATAGAAAAACCAGTATCAATAGCTCATTGTTTTTAAAAAATATACAAAGCACAATATCAAGGCTTAAAAGTTCTTTACTGAGGCGAAACACTCCGCATTCTGCTCTAATTTAGTGAGGAGGCTTGATGCAATGAAACACGAATCACTAACGATCAATCGTCGAGGTCTTTTTGCAACGGTAGCTGGAGCAACGCTTGCAACAGCTTCTACGAAGGGGAGGGCATCGTCTGAAACTATTAAAGGGCATATCAAGCAATCAATTGTTTCTTGGTGCTTCAGCTCGATGGGTGACAAGTGGGATATTCAGAAACAGTGTCAGGTTGCGAATGAACTTGGCTGTGTTTCTATTGAACTGACCCAGCCTGCAAATTGGCCAATCCTCAAACAGCATGGGCTCACCTGTGCAATAGCTCCCAATGGCATGCCTGGTGCGCCATATGTCAAAGGGTTTAATAATTTGAAATACCAGGAGGAAGTCATCACTCGCACGAGCAAGATGATTGACGCTTGTGCAGCAGCTCATATTCCAGCAGTCATTGCTTTCACCGGGTTTAAATGGCGTGATGCTGAAGATTCAAAAAGTGGTGCTATGACTGATGAAGAAGCCTTTGACAATTGTGTTGTTGGGTTAAAAAAAATAGCTGGCTATGCAGAGAACAAGAATGTGACAGTTTGTCTCGAACATCTGAATACGCGAGACGATTCCCATCCAATGAAAGGGCACCCGGGTTATCAGGGTGACAATGTCGATGCTGTAGCCAATATGCTTCGTCGCGTGGGATCTGATCGTGTGAAATTACTTTTTGATATCTATCATGTCCAAATCATGAACGGTGATATTATCCGTCGGATAGAGGAATGCAAAGACGTTATCGGTCATGTGCATACGGCCGGATGCCCTGGGCGAGGTGAGCTTGATGAGTCTCAAGAAATTAATTATCCACCAATAATGAAGAAACTTCTGGCGATTGGATACGAGGGGTATGTCGGCCAGGAATTTATTCCGACTCGGGATGCATTTGTTGGTCTGCGGGAGGCAGTCACGCTATGTGATGTCTGAAAACAATCAATTCTTTTTTTATCTTTGGTGACAGGGGACTTACGTGGCTACAAGAATTTTGCACGGTGGTGTTCTACAAGTAGAAGTCCGTTTGCTGGCTACTGTTGCTTGCGTAGGCATACTCTTTGTACTGGGCGTTCATCGAGGGACAGCTGCCAGCCCTTCCTCCGAGAAAGACAATGTTCGGGAAACGGGAGAAACCCCTAACCTGTCTCATGGACGGCATTTGCATCGTCATGGAGTTCCTCATCCAACGGTACAGCCAAATACACAACGATTTTTTACAACACGTTCAAGTGAGATCGTGCTACCAATTCCTTCCGAAGAAGAGGCCTTCACGTTTGCTGTATTTGGAGACCGAACCGGAGGTCAACCAGAAGGTGTGGATGTATTGGCGGATGCTGTTCGGGACGTCAATCTCATTGAGCCGGATCTGGTTATGACGGTAGGTGATTTAGTCAATGGATATAACCGCACAGACGAATGGCTCGTGCAGATGCGCGAGTTCAAGTCAATTATGAACAGTCTGCTATGTCCATGGTTTCCTGTTGCAGGAAACCATGATGTGTATTGGAGACCGCTGGATGATCCGGAGATGCCCAAATTTCAGCATCAAGAGAACTACGAATTGCATTTTGGTCCATTGTGGTATTCGTTTCGGCACAAACAATGCGCTTTTACCGTGATTTATTCAGATGAGGGTGACAAAGAAACGGGTGAAAAAAGTTTTTCGAAGCCCCATCTTCAAAAAATGAGTGAAGAGCAGCTTTCTTTTTTGAAACAGGCTCTCGCGCGCGGGAAGGATTGTAATCACCAATTTATATTTCTCCATCATCCGCGATGGATTGGGGGCAAGTATGGTGATGACTGGAAAAAACGAGTCCATCCTCTTCTTGTAGATGCTGGAAATGTAACAGCAGTATTTGCTGGTCATATTCATCACATGCGGAGTGATCCGAATGATGGAATTGAATATATTTCTCTTGCTACCGTGGGAGGAGGTCAAAAAGGCCTTGTTCCGGAGTCCGGGTACCTTCATCAATATCACCTCGTCACAGTTCGAAAAGAACAGGTGGCAATGGCCGCATTTCCGGTAGGTGAGGCGATGGACGTTCGAGAAATTACTGCCAGTCTTCAGGAAGAGACCGTTCAATTAGCACGGCTGCCGGTAGCTTTTAAAGGAGGGATACAGGTAGCAACAGCCGAACAGAAGAAGTCGAGCGTGAGCAGATTCTCTGCAGTATTTTCAAATCCGACAAGTCGCCCGGTCGAATACACGGTGTCGCTCGAAAGCGATGACAATCGATGGCACTTTGTGCCGGATCATGTTCACGGTGTGCTGGGATTCGGCAAAAGCTGTGAAGTGGAGTTTCAGGCCTCATACCAGTCTAAGTATTTTGAAAAAACATCAGAAATGGTGCAGTTGACGATCTCTCAAGATTATCTTGCACCAGCCACTCGATATAGTATCCCTGTAGTACGAAGAGATGTGCCATTGCTTTTTGATTCAGTATTCTCTTCGCAAGGTGTTATCAATCGGTCGTTATCACTCGATGGTAATGGAGATTATGTATCTCTGGAATCAAATAAGGTTCCTCTTCCACAAGGACCTTTTACACTGGAGTGCTGGTTTAAGGGAAAGCAGTTTGCAGATCGCGTCGGACTTCTTGCGAAAACCGAGCAGAGTGAATACGGCATATTCACTTCTCGTGGTCAGCTTGATGCAAGTGTATTTCTTGGTAAATCCTATAAAAGTATCCGGCCGGATTTGAAACTCAAAACGAATCAGTGGTATCACGTGGCCATGGTCTACGAGGGAGAAGCATTGGCACTGTACCTTGACGGTAAACTTCAGAAGCGGGTGCAGACAAAACAGCCGATGAAGCGGAAATTGAACTGGTTCCCGCTTCTTGTGGGTGCAGATCCAGATGCACGTGGTCGGGCGAATTCATTTTTTAACGGAGAGATTGATGAGATCAGACTTTCTAAGGGTGTTGGATATCGTAAATCTTTCGTGCCGGAGCGACGATTGAAACCAGATGAAAACACAGTAATTTTTCTTGACTGTGATCGAACTGTAGGGCCATTTCTGATTGACCGAGGTCCAAAGGGCCATTATTTCCGAATGACTGGCGATACGCATCTTCTTGAGGTTCAGGATACAGCCAGTCAATAAAAAGTATTTAGTCTGATTTCGGATTGGTGAGTACGATTCGAACATCGGCCACATTTGTGCCTGTGGGTCCAGTTTCAATCAGGCCACCCGCAGACTTAAGAAGTTCATATGAATTACATCGTTTAATTGCTTCTGAGATCTTATTAGGATGGCGCGCGAGTGACTTTGCGACATCAGTGTCGACGAATCCGCCAGCAGAAGAAGTTGGCCCATCTTCCCCATCAGTACCGAAACTGGCGAGAATAGCTCTTGTCGGCCACGCCTTCTGCTGATTCATGAGGATGTCATTTGCTGCCGCAACAACCGTGTGTTGATTGCGACCACCCTGTCCGTGGCCGATAGGCACATTTACAGTTGCTTCCCCACCTTCCAGCAGACATAGAGGTCGGTTCGTTGTTTCGCCGGTCGTGACCATCGTGTTCAGAGACGCTGCCAGACGAAGGCCAACTGTATTCGCTGAATCTGAATGAGCATTGCTTGTGGCAGAAACAATTTTATAGCCCAGTGCTGTAGCGGTCGTTGCTGCAGCATCGACGGCGAGCGAATTTGTCCCAAGAGTAAGGTGGGTTACGTGGCATCCTTGAGGAGTGATCCAGTTTCCGAAATTGGTTGCAGAGCACGGGACGACTGAGGCTTCCTCCTTCAGTGCGCGTTCAGCCTGTGCCACGATGTCACGGTCTCGTTTAGAGATTTTCAAATCAAAAAGTTTTTTATTGATGGTTGCCAGCCTGTGAATTCGTGGCATGCATGGACCAGATCCAATGACTGGCAAAGAATCGTTAAGAACATCAGAAAGAACAAGTACGATGAGTTTTCCTGCGGTGCATGCCATTGCGAGTCCACCTGCCTTGACTTGACTCGTTAGGCACCGCACATCGTTCAGCGTTTTAATGTCGACACCCGAATTTGACAGGCTTTGTGTCAGGAGAGCTAATGAATGAAGTGGGATATCTGCTCGTGGCACTTCAATGAGTGCTGAGGATCCACCTGTAATGAGGACAAAAGCAAGATCGTCTTTTGTAAGATTGCGTAGTTGTTCGAGCATTGCGTGAGTGGCCTGAACAACAGCTTCGGTTGGGAGATTATGCTTATGAGGTCGTGTTTCACGTACCTCAATATGGTCGAGTGGGATTCCGCATCCTTCTGGCACGCTAACAAGGCCGTGCACGTTGTGTTTTTTGAGACGGCTGCTTCCTAATAAATGTTCCAAACCGGCAGCGAATCCGGCAGCAGCTTTTCCACCACCTACGACCAGAATTTTCCCAATGCTCTTAAGTTCTACTGATTGATTGTCACCAGCAAAAACAGGATTCCCATCGAATGTGAGTACGTCTTCAGGTGATTCCAGAGCAAGCCGTTCTGTGAGAAGGCGGTAAGGGTCGACAGCGGATGTGACGGCAGACACAATTGATAAAAGATGGTCTCTTTGCCACTGAATCATGTTCAAAGCAATCAATCCTTTTGTTGTTTAATGAGACATGGACGTTCGTGTTCAGTTCCCAAAGCATTGCTACGTTTTAACAATGCTGTGATGTTTTAAGGAACAGACGTAAGTCAAAATAGTTAATGCATTTCGAGCCAACAAGTTATTGAAGCACGTCATTATTGTTGAGGAGGTCTCTTCACGGGGGAATTTTTTGGATCAAACTGAGACAAGTCGATGCCACCTTTTGATTCTTCTTCAAGAAGCTTGACTCGTAATTCAAGTCGGTCAAGCCGACGTGCTAAGATCATGGGCGACTCATTTTGTGGTTGAGGACGCTTTGGCTTTGGAACAGCTGGGTAACCGAGTTGTCTTTGTAAAGCTGAAAATAGATAAAGGGGATCCTTGCCACGATTGGCCCATGCAATGCGCCCTTCTTTTTCACCGAACAGAATGGCCGGTTGTGCAGCAGCAATATGTTTTTTTTCTTTTGTGCTTATGCTCACGTGAGCAGCATTTTTTCTTTCCTGTCGTCGTACAATTTCTTTGCTGCGGATATAAATGAGGTCTGCTAAGTCAATTAAACCAACTTGTCGAGATACCATTTTGATCCATTCTTTCCAGTCATTATCAAATATGTCATCAGCGGCTGTTGCAGCTAATCCACGCATATAATCGAGCCGGTTTCGTGAAAGACATTCAAACCGATAGAAAAATAGTCCTTCAGGTGTACCGCTTTCTGCGAGATAACACGACTCGCGCTCGAGAATTGCTAATGCAGTGCGGAGGTCAAACCGTCCTTCTTCATCTTCTGCTTCATGCATGACAAAGGTTTGGAACGTTGTAAAGTAGTGGCTCAGTTGGTGCATTGCCGGTGCAAGAGTACCAGTGAGTTTTAAGTCGCTTACCAGGTAATCAATGGCAAGCGGTAACTTTGTTGTAGCTAGAATTTCGTGGCCTAGACTTTTGAGTGCGTCTTGAGTCGCTACACCATCCAGCATCCGCTCACCGAGGGTTCGGAAAAGGTAGGACTGTTCGATATATTCTTCCCTTGCAAGCATGGTATGAGATCCAGTTTTTTTCGTAAGTAATTTAGGGCAGACTATGAATTCGAACGACCTATAATGCAGTTATTGTCATGAAACAAAAAGAGGCCGGGTGACATCCACCCAAGAAACCCATGTCTGATCAGTTTAGTTCCGTAGATGCCGCTATCCGAGCTTTCCAAGAAGGAAAAGTCGTGATTGTTGTAGATGCCGAAGATCGTGAAAATGAAGGTGATTTTATTTGTGCCGCCGAAGATGCGACCGCTGAAGCCATTAACTTCATGATTACTCATGGTCGGGGTCAGGTGTGCATGTCAGTTCTACCGGATGTGGCAAGTCGCCTAGAACTACCAATGATGGTTGAGTCTAACCAGACTCCACTTGGTACTGCATTTACAATTCCTGTTGATCACATTTCAGCGAGAACGGGCATTACGGCAGTAGAGAGAGCCACGGCTGTTTCTGCAATTCTGGATCCTGAAAGTAGTCCACGTGACTTTGTTCGGCCTGGTCATCTTTTTCCCCTAGTGGCAAAAGAGGGCGGGATTCTCAGGCGTGCTGGACATACCGAGGCGACGATTGACCTGGCACGGCTTGCGGGAAAACAGCCATCGGGCGTTCTCTGCGAGATCCTTGATAAAGACGGGAATAGAGCAGATCGGAATGCGCTGCAAGAATTGGCGAAGCAGCAAGGCTTGGAAATTATTTCAATCGAAGAATTAATTCGCTATCGGCGGACAAAAGAAAAGTTAGTCGAGCGAGTTGCCGAAGCAGAACTTCCAACAAAGTGGGGGAACTTTCGCGTCATGGCGTACGACGTTCGCTATGAGTCTCAGCAGCCAATTGTATTTGCTATGGGTGATCTTGAAAAAGCTGAGGCACCGCTTGTACGAATCCACTCGTCTTGTTTCACAGGTGATGTGATCGATAGTCTTCGCTGTGACTGTGGTGATCAACTGCATATGGCCCTGGAAAAAATTCGTGATGATGGCGTCGGTGCGGTTGTTTATCTTCCGCAGGAAGGGCGTGGGATTGGTTTAGTGGAAAAAATTCGTGCCTATAGTCTGCAGGATGAAGGGCTCGATACCGTTGAGGCCAATCTGGCACTGGGTTTTCCCGCAGATTCACGGGATTACGGTATTGGGATTCAGATACTGAAAGATTTAGGATTATCGAAAGTTCGGCTTTTGACAAACAATCCAAAAAAGACTGATGCATTCATTTATGGTGGATTTGATCTCGAAGTTGTTGACCAAGTACCCATACAGCCTCCACCAAATAAATTTAATGAACGGTATCTTGCCACAAAGCGTGAAAAATTAGGTCATAAATTGCCCAAGAGGTGATAACCCAGACTGGACGTTGACCCGCCCTCGCTTCCCCCCTTAGCATCTTTGTTCTGGACAGGAAGTATCTTAGGTGAAGGTTTGTAGGGAGAATCTGTATGCAAAAAGCACTCGGCTGCAAAGTGTGCGTATCACCGGGCAGTACATTTTTGTTGATGTGTTGCTGTCTTCTGCTGTGTATCGCGAGCACGGGTTGCGGCGGATCAAAGTCTATTCAAGAGACACCACCTTCCGAACTCACAGCATCAGCGGAAGAGCGCAAAGAGCCACTGCCTGTAACAGCACTACAGCCGCCAGACCCTTTCGATGTACCACAAATAGATGAACTCGATATGGAAGCAAACTGGCTTGACAGGCCTGTTCGTAATGGCTTGGTGCTGCTCCGTGAATCCCAGTCGAAAGAAAAAGTTCGTGGGTCAGTAGCAGATGCACTTTCAGCCCAGAATGATTCACCTGACGTGAATGAGTTGATACTCTCAGCTCTTGGCAAGCTACCAACAAATGAAGAAGCAGATTATACAGCACGTATCGATCGTCATGTTGGTGGCGACCTTGGAAGTACAAATCCGATTATGATTAGTACATCTGCAGAGTTTGACATTCTTGGACTTACAGGATTTGGTCTATTTTCATTCGGTCGAGATTTAGAACCATTTGCCACCAGTGAAACGGTTGAACAATGGCAAACAAGCACAGACAGAATGCTCGACAAGGTTGTGCTTCGTGATGATCTTGTTTGGAGCGATGGTGAACCGATTACGGCACATGATATTGCCTTTACATACAAGGTTATTATGGATCCGCGAGTTCCCGTTCCTGCTGTGCGTAGTGGGACCGATCAACTTCGCTGGGTTGAAGCTTATGATGATCGAACAGTTGTTTTTTTTCATAAAGAGCCACTTGCTACAAATGTCTGGAATATAAATTTTCCAGTACTGCCAAAGCATATTTATGAAAAGACATGGGAAGCCGATCCGACGCTGAAAGACTCTGAAGAACATGTTCAGTTGGAGCAGGCACCGGTTTGTGGTGGCCCATATGAGATCGTGGAAAGGAAGCGCGGTCAGCAAATCGTGTTACGG
Source organism: uncultured Planctomycetaceae bacterium (assembly GCA_913052575.1). GTDB lineage: Bacteria > Planctomycetota > Planctomycetia > Pirellulales > UBA1268 > UBA1268. The sequence goes on along the minus strand of CAJXFK010000005.1, from coordinate 13,558 downwards.
AGGCGAGAAAGCTGGTCCTTGGTCCAAGGTCAACAGGTTCGAGATCGCCCATATTTTGAGGAAGTTCGTTTCCGAATTATAGAAGACCCAAACACAACACTTTTAGCGCTCATGAAGGGTGAGATTCATGAGATGATTTTGCAGCCAGAACAGTGGACGACACAAACAGTTGGCAGTGACTTCTATGAGCGAAATACCAAAGTAACTGCACCAGAGTGGGTAAGTTTTCATTTTGGTTGGAATATCGACACGATATTTTTTCGAGACCGACGTGTACGGAGAGCAATGAGCTATACCTTTAATCACGATGAGATGCTCGAAGAACTCTGTTACAGCCTTTACGATCCATGCACGGGAATTTTTCATCCAGGTGCATGGATGGCATCGACTAAGAAGTTCAAACCATACAAACAAGATTTGGATAAAGCTGAGGCGTTGTTAGATGAATCGGGTTGGGTTGATAGTAATAATGATGGAATCCGCGACAAAGAAATCGATGGACGAACAGTACCATTTGAATTTTCAATCCTCGTGAATCAACAGCCTTTGCGAATCGCAATTTGTACCTTGTTGAAAGAGAATCTTGATCAAATTGGTATACGCCTTAATGTCCGTCCAGTAGAGTCGACAGTTCTTCAGGACCTTACGCTTAATCGGAAATTTCAAGCATATCTTGGTGGCTGGGGGTCAGGAACAGACCCAGATACTTCTGAAAATTTGTGGAAGACGGGTGCTATGAGAAATTTCTGTAATTATTCGAATCCAGAAGTAGATCGTCTTTACGCTGAGGGAAGACAGGAGTTTGATAAAGGGAAACGAGCGGAAAAGTACGGACAAATCCAAGAGATTCTTTATGACGATCAACCTTATACATGGTTGTATTGGCGAAATAGCTTTTATGGTTTCTCGAAAGATGTGCGTGGATACGTTTTTTCTCCACGTGGTCCATATCACTATTCACCGGGGTTTGGCAGCCTGTGGAAGCCACAACAGGAGTAAGTGATGGCGAATTACTTACTGCGACGCATTTTACTAGGTGTTGTGACGCTTACTGTCATTACGTTTATTGTTTACGGTTTAGCTCGATCAATGCCCGGCAATCCATTGACGGTGCAATTGGGCGAAAGCGATCCAAGTCGAAAACTTAATGCCGAAGATCAACAGCGAATGCTGGAAATCTACGGACTCGATAAACCTTGGCCCGTCGGATACATGCAATGGATTGGTAAAGTCGTACGTGGTGATTTGGGAAGATCAATAACTCGGAAGCAACCAGTGACAGAACTCATTGGTGAGCGAATAGGACCAACGGTAATAATTTCTGGGACTGCACTTTTGTTGACATGGCTTCTTGCGATTCCACTAGGTCTTTATGCATCTGCGAGAGGCGGTTGTGTTGATGAACGGGTTACTGGACTGGTTCTCTATGCTCTTTATTCGTTCCCAACTTTTGTCGCAGCTCTTTTTCTTCAGATCATTTTTGCAGTCTGGTTACGCGATACCCCTTGGGAGTTGCCACTTTTTGGAATGAGTGATTTACCAAGCGATGCTCCTTTACTGTTGCGGATTAAGGATGTTGCTTGGCATGCAGTCCTTCCTGTTGTGTGTCAAACGTATGTTGTCCTGGCCTACAATAGTAGATTTATAAAATCAAATCTCGAAGAAGTAATACGGCAGGACTATATCCGTACTGCTCGCGCTAAAGGGGCAGGTCCGTATAGGGTTCTTATAATCCATGCATTCCGTAATACGCTGATTCCACTGGTAACACTTTTAGGTCTCTCCTTGCCTGCTCTCGTGGGTGGATCTGTAATTATTGAGCAGATTTTTACCTGGCCAGGTATGGGACGACTGTTTTTTGAAAGTATCAGAGAGCGTGACTATCCAACAATAATGGGCCTTACTTTTATGTTTAGTTTACTCACACTACTCGGTCAATTACTCGCAGACATTCTGTATGGTTTTGTTGATCCCCGTGTAAGGATGGAATGAGGAAAAGCGCATGGAGGGAGACAATCAGGAACAGATTAGCCCATCTCAAGGTTTTTGGGCCGAGTCATGGAAACATTATCGCAGGAATCCGGTCGGTATCATTGCACTGTCATTTGTTGTTTTTTTAACAACAGTTGCAATTTTCGCTCCAGCAATCGCTGGTACAAAGCCCGTTGTTTGTTACTACAAAAACCAGCTGTATATGCCTTGCCTAGGCTATTTTAATCGGAGTTTGGAATCGCCAATATTCACGAAAGATAAGTTTCGTGGTACGTATCCAAAAAACTTGCAAGAAAAAGATCCAAATAGTTGGGCCGTGTGGCCAATCATATTTCAGGATCCATATCGTCGTGTGAGAGAAAACGAGTGGCCTGGTCGACCAGCTAATCCATCTCGAGATCAGGGCCATCCAAATTTATATAATCTATTCGGTACGGATCAGTATGGTGTTGATATCTTTGCCAAAATGGTTCACGGAACAACCATCGCACTCTTAGTTGGATTTGTTTCCATGGGTATCGCTGGTTCAGTTGGTATTTTTATCGGCGCTATTGGTGGTTATTTTGGTGGGTGGGTTGACAGTCTTACTAGTCGTTTAACTGAGGTTGTATTGTGCATTCCTACGCTTGTTTTGATCCTTGCAATAATTGCGGTTGTTGAAAAGCCTACGATTTGGAAGACGATGGCAATTATTGGTGCAACTGGCTGGACAGGCATTGCACGTCTTACAAGAGCAGAGTTTTTGCGTTTAAAGCAAACAGAATTTGTCATGGCTGCCCGAGCATCCGGAGCAGGTCCAATTCGTATAATGTTTGCACACATTCTTCCTAATGCACTCGCGCCAGTATTGGTGCCAATTACTTTTGGAATTGCGTCAGCAATCCTTGTCGAAGGCGCACTTTCTTTTCTTGGTTTTGGACCACCACCTCCGACTGCCAGTTGGGGGTCGGTTCTTAATTCCGCAAGAAGCAATTTACAGCTATGGTGGCTTGTTGTTTTCCCAGGCCTAGGCATATTCTTGACAGTACTTTCCTACAATCTTGTAGGTGAAGCAATTCAAGACGCAACAGATCCCCGTTTGCGTGAGGCTAAGAAATGAGCAAAACACTTTTGGATGTAGCCGATCTCACGACTGTTTTTGAAAACACAAATCAAAAAGTTACCGCAGTCAATCATGTGTCAATTTCAGTAGGTAGAGGTAGGACACTCGGTGTTGTTGGTGAAAGTGGAAGTGGTAAGAGTGTTACTGCGATGTCGATTCTGCGGCTTGTTTCTGGGTCTGGAAAGATTGAATCTGGTTCGATCATGTTATCTATCGATGATACATCTATGGATCTGTTGAAGATAAGTGAGCCGAAACTGAGGAAGATTCGTGGTGGACGTATTGCCATGATATTTCAGGAGCCCATGACAAGTTTAAATCCTGTTTATACGGCGGGGTACCAAGTAATGGAGGCGATACTACTCCATCAGAAAATTGGGAAAGAAGAAGCAAGGCGCAAAACAATAGAGTTATTTCATGAGGTCGGAATCCCTAATCCGTCTGAACGAATACACATGTATCCTCATGAGATGTCGGGTGGACAACGGCAGCGAGTAATGATCGCAATGGCACTTTCGTGCAGCCCAGATTTATTAATTGCTGATGAACCCACGACGGCGCTCGATGTAACGATACAAGCGCAGATTCTGAAACTGCTTCGGGCACTCTGCGTGAATCGCAATATGGGAATGATATTCATTACGCATGACTTAGGTGTAATCGCTGAGATTGCAGATGATGTAGCGGTGATGTATCGCGGTAATATTGTCGAACATTCTGATGTATTAAGCATCTTTTCAAATTGCAAGCATCCATACACAAGGAGCCTGTTGTTATGCCGCCCAACACTTAGTGGAAATATGAGAAGGCTTCCAACTGTGAGTGACTTCATGGAGACGGAGTTACAAGATGATGGTAGCGAGAGAATTTTTGAAAAGGATTTTACTGAGGTAGGTCTTCGCAATGTAGAAGAAAAAGGACGAGGGAGGCATCTTTATCCTATCAAGCGTCTTGCTGAACTCGGGTATTCACAATCAGGTGAGGATTGCGACGAGGGAGTTACCTATGCGGATGAAGCAGAGAGTCCTCTGGTAAGAGTGAAAGAATTGAAAGTTCACTTTCCGATTCGGAGAGGAGTATTTAGTCGTATTTCTCAGTACGTAGAAGCTGTTGATGGCGTAACATTCGATGTGTATCGTGGGCAAACACTGGGACTTGTCGGTGAATCGGGCTGCGGAAAAACTACTACAGGCCGATGTTTAATGAGATTGATCAATCCCACAAGTGGCACATTAATGTTTGGTGGAGTAGATATCTCTACGATGTCACAAGCGGAATTGCGTCCCTATCGGAAGCGATTTCAGATAATCTTCCAAGACCCTTATGGTTCACTCAACCCAAGGAAAACTATAGAAGAAATTATCACCGAGCCTATGAGGTTTCACGGTATTGGTGTGAGTCGTAAAGATTGGCAAGAGAGAGCATCGGAATTATTGGAAAAGGTTGGGCTGCCTGGCATGCAGTTCTTGAAAAGATATCCCCATGAATTCTCGGGTGGTCAACGGCAAAGGGTCTGCATAGCAAGAGCGCTTGCCGTTAATCCTGAGCTTATAATATGTGACGAAGCGGTTTCTGCGCTCGATGTGTCTGTCCAGGCTCAAGTGCTGAATTTACTGAAAGACCTTCAAGCTGAATTGGGTTTAACGTATATTTTTATAAGCCATGATCTCTCAGTAGTTAAGTTCATGAGTGACATGATGGCTGTCATGAAAAGTGGAAAATTTGTTGAATTTGGGCCTAGTGAATGTATCTACAAAGATCCAAAAAAAGAGTATACAAAAGCACTTATTCGATCGATTCCAAATGTCAATATTAACGATATCGAGATGAGGCAGAAGACCTAGGACCAATCGTCCTTATGGTCATACCCGACGTACGTTCTCGGCCGAATGCAACATGACAGGTTGCACTATTAAATTGGAAATCACAAAGACAGTTGAAGTAGTCAACTGCATTGTTTGCCGCATTCAGTGCGATGTCTGCTGCTGAGGAATGAAATGCTGTGGTGCTGATGACACAACAGTTTCTGTACCTCTGTAGTTAGCAATTACCGCTGCGATCGCCGACTCGACTTCGCCATATTCTGACGTCTAACAAAGAACGTTTTAGGGTCATCAATAACCCATGGAGTACTCCACGTCTTGCCATCATCTTGGCTGCACACGTTGTAGAAGAATGTTTTGACCCATTCAGTCCGATACCCATATGGGTTTTGAGATGTCAGGTGGTCATTCATCGATAGATCTTCGACACCAGGACTAGCAAAGTAATGGACTTTACCGTCGCGTGAGAAGCTCATTCCAAGCGTCCACCAGCCGAGGTCTTTTTCCGTAATCGTTGGCCCACGCATACCGCGTCCCCGACGATCACCGCGTACTCGAAGGTGTGCGGAGTCACTTTTTTCTTTACCATCGCCAGGTTCAAAACAAATAAACATGCCAGGCCAGTATTCTTCAACACCGAAATCTCCCTTATCGGGATGTTTCTTGCCGGTAATGATAGCGTGTGTCGTGCAGCCGCAACGAAAACCGAATGAAGCTCCATTGCGTTGTTCCCATTGTGCAAAGGGTGGGAGATATACTCGGGTTACGACACTTGGATTATCAGCAACAGAAAGGCCCCGGCCAGCAGCCTTTGACATATTAAAAATAAGATCATCCTGCATCATGCGGTAGGTTACCCTTCCCGGAATTCCAGCGCGTAAAGTTGCAACAAGTAATCCATGAGTACTACCCTCTAGCCCAGCGGCAGGTAGTTCTACTCGCTTTACGACATCCGGCGTGCCTCGCTTCGGCCCCTCAAACCACAGGCCATTATTACTTTTACCAAGAGGGCTTCTCATTCTTTCGTCTTGTTCGCGTGAGCTTTTCGGGTGGCGGTGATACCATTTCCAGTTTTCATCTTCAAATGTGTCGGCACCATTTTTTATGACATTGCCAGTTCCTGGAACCAATACAGGTTTCTTAACAACAGGAATTTTCTGCTGTGCATCAGATGTTTTTTCAGACTGTCCCACCTTTGAAGAAGCCGCAGTTTCTTCAGAGAAGCCTTTTTCGGAAAGGAGAATGGCGGAATATCCAGTGATGACAAGGATAAGAAAAATACGATTGAGTAACTGTGCCATGCATGTAGTCCTTTGGACGGCGACATAATGATATGGAAAAGCAAAACATCTTCGTTTAGAAGAATCGTCTGGATTTGCTTGCCATATGTGATAAACCCTCATCAGGCCGTATGGCTATCCATGGTTGCCTGCGCGATGTCCCTTCTTAATTTTGCGCTGGAAACGTGTTTTCTTTAGTTTGCCCAGACTAAGACCGTCAAAGTTTTCGATCCTGAACAAGGTTGAGCGGTCTAGTGTCGGGCGGGAAAAAATGTCACAAATACGAAGTCAATAAGAAGTCTTCAGTGGTAGCGTGGATGCGAAGTTCTTAAAAACGGAGGTAACCTTGAGGATGCACAGGAATTGCCTGGAAAAAACTATAGGTGCTATTTGTTTTATTCTCTTTCCAGCAATCCAATCAGTACTGCCGTTCTCTGAATCCTTAGGAGGCCCAGTAGCGCCTGCAGGCGATTCATCGTTTGCTGACGTTCACAGTTCACAGTTCAACAGACCCAGTGAATCGGTGGGTTCTAATAAGTTGCCAATAGCCCATAAACAATTTGGTGCCCAACTAACTCGTGTGCCAGAAGTGGTTCGTCATCAACTTTTATTAAGCCACAACGAAGGGCTTGTCATCGAGAGTGTCCATAAAGGATCGGCAGCAGAGCGTCTGGGATTTAAGCCACATGACATCCTTGTACAATTCGATGATCAGTATCTCCTTCTCCCAGAGCAGTTCTCTTTACTCTTGGAGTCATCCGTGTCGGAGGAGAGTGGGCCTGAAGATCAGCTTTCAGAAATTATATTTATTCGTTCTGGAAGGCATCGAGTGATATCACTTTTACGAAGTCACCAAGATCGATCACTAGATAATCAAGTGGCTGAGGCACGTCTTAATCATGGGGGACATGACCAGCGTAGTACAGATTCAGTGACCGATGTGCCTCCGGATCAGATCGATAGAAAGACGATTCTTTCTGCGGGTATAGAAGGAACAGAGTTGAGTTCGGAGCCTGTTGTGCTTTTAAGAGAAGACGCAGACTACACAATTCAAATGACACAAGGTGAAGCCATCCGGCTTGAAGTTTATAGCCGTGATAAGAAGTGTGTTATCGATCAGTTTCTGACGTCTCAGGAGTCTTTGCAAGCAATACCAGCGAGCATTCGATTACGAGTAGACTCAATGTTACGAGTTCTTGAGACCTATGCGAATTCAAGTCATAAACAGTTGGCCCGACCAAGTCTCAATGAGACTCGTGAAGCACCGTTACCAGTTGCAAGTTCAATAGAGAAGCAGCAGACTCTACGACGGTAAGGATTTTTTGGGTGCCGATTGCAGCCAGAGTGGTGGCCTGGAAATCAGTGGCCTCTTTTTGGATTTCATGAATCTCGTTTTCAGAGTTTTCGGAAAAGACGAGAACTCGATATGAAATACTCAGTGTCCCCAGTACTTTTTCCCAAGAAAGAGCATCTTCAGAAACAGTCAAACTCGATGCGATAATAAGCAATGGTCCACGAACTTTTTGATCTTCGCAGTACTCAGCAAGTGCAATTGAATCAGGAGTCATGGCACGGAAATTAGAGCCGATTGAGGAGATGTCATTATCCGTGACAAAGGTTGAGAAGAGAGAATTCACTATGTTCTTCACGTTACGAACATAGGTTACGGCGATCTACTAGTAAGCTGACAGCGTATCTTCGATGGGCCTGGCGGTACGCAGAAAATCAGCTTCAATAACTAATGCACAGTGATTGCCAGATGCGCGTTGAATTGTGAAACCATCTTCTCCAGCAGGCTGGATGACATACTGAGTTGGACTATCACTGTTATCTTTGCCCACTGATTCAAGGAGCCACTTATTTCCACTGCGTCGCCAGGTGAATTGAGCAGCATGCCCATCAGAACGAAAGAGCCAAGAGCAGATCTGTCCTTGCTGATTGTCCCAGCCAATATATTCAGTCGTAGTGAATCGCTGGGCCGTTTTTTTATGCGTATCTTTTTCCGGAAGAAGGGCCGGGATTCCCGCGGCAAGTCGCTCTGCAGTACCAGGGGGATTCAGTTCTTCTGTGATAAGCTGGTGGCGGATCAAATACGTACCCTGCTCATTCCATTCACACTGAATGCTTGCGGTGACGCCGTCGCTAATGTCTTCCCAGCAACCTCGTAACCAATTGAGTTGTAGGAGTCGGTCATGGATCGTTGGATTTGCAGTTGCGGCAGTCTCTCGAACAGATTCCATGAGCCACTTCTTTTCATGCCGAACGAGTACCGCAGAGAAACGACTTTGCCTAGGCTTCTGGTCAGTAAGAGACATTTGAGAAACTCCATCTACGACAGCAACGTTATCATGAATTGATCGAATTGAATCAATCTGAAATCCTATCTGTGCACTCTTGTCGTTTGCAAATAATTGATCGAATACCTTGGCAACAGCAGTTCGCCCAACGATGCGATTTCCAGTATCAAGATTAAGGTTTTCACCGTCTGTTACCCAGTGAGATGCCATTGCAATAGCATCATGACGATTAAAGGCGTCAAGGTATGTAGCGAACGTATTTTGTATATCAGATGATGTAGACGCGGCTGCTGCATTTTGGATTTGCTTGAGATTGCGTAATGAGGCTTGTTGTGGAAGTACTGCTGGTATTTCAGCAGAGACAGCCAGAATGTTTTTTTCAGCGAAAGACTCTGATGCTTTATGCACATTAAGTAGAGCGACACGAAACGGAACTGCAGGCTTCACAACAACGGGAATTGGCCGTACGGATCGAAATACATTGTGTGCCACATCGGCTTTCGTGTCATTATTGTGGGGCAGTGATTGGCTGATGGGTTGATTGAGAGATGGGCTGCAACCAAATAGTGTTCCTGCCACGACAAATCCACACAGAAATCTGAGTTGCCGGCAAAAGTCTTTCGTTGTGTTAAGAACGCGACTCATTGATACCTCCTTGTACTCGGTGTCATTCATTTTTATGAATGTAAAGCATTTTTTGGATGCCAGTAGACCTGTTCGCAGTGTATCTTCTGGCCTCACTTCTTTGCTAGTAGTGTCAAGTTACAGCGAGTGACAAATCAGTTGCGGCCCTCTGTAATGCTTGGGAAGTTATCTGTTCGAAAAGGCGTGAGGGGCAAGCCCTCAGAAGAATACATGTTGCAGACCGGGTTGTCCGCCCATGCATAACGAACAGCCATCGGATTAGAAACCGTTTCACTCCAGACCTCTATCCGTCCATCAGTGAGTATTCGAGCCTGTGCGTCTACGAATGTCTTGCTGGAATCAGCAATCGTAAAACCAATCGGGTCACGAACATCAAAAGGCCTCCATCCATTTGCCTTTGGTTCCACATGTGTGAAGGTAAGGGTAAGTCGGTTGCCATTTTGTTGCATCGATTGAAACTGGGGGCTTCGGCAGGGAATCCCAGGTATGTTGTATGTTTCAGCAAGTGCCAATCGTGCTAATCGTTTGGCAACATCGATTTTATTTCTTGGATGAATGTCTTTTCCTTCACCAAGATCGATGATTACGGCTTCACCAGTATTATCTAGCTTTTTAAGTGTCATTGTTTGGGCTTCACGAAGTTCAGCCCACTCACTCTCAGCAGGCTCAGGCTTCTCGTCTTTAAAATCTGCAAGTTGGACCCAATAAAAAGGGAAGTCGCCAAGGCCCCATTCGTCCCGCCATGAGTTAATCATGAATGGGAAAAGCTCACGGTACTGAACAGCGCGGCTTGCATTGGACTCACCCTGATACCAAATGGCACCTTTCATGCCGTAGCCAATAGTCGGCGCGAGCACGCCACAGTAAATGTTTCCTGGTCGAGAGTTCCCGGTAAGCAACGACTCTGGATGTCGAGGACGTCTTGGAGGCGATTTTTTTTCAGCCTTTGCTTTTTCAGAAGCTTGTTTCCAAACATCAAGTCTTCTTTCGTAAGCCTTTAGAGCCTCAGGCATCGTAGACTCGGTTTTAATCCATCTCTCAATTAATGGCTTGAATCTGTCGTCCGACGATAACAGGTTCCTGTCAATCCAAGCCTCACAAGCACTCCCTCCCCACGCGTTATCGATGAGCCCAACTGGAATATGAAGTGTTTGGTGGAGTTGACGTCCGAAGAAGAATCCAACTGCAGAAAAATCACCAACATTTTCAGGAGAGCACACGGCCCATTCGCCTTTGAAGTTCCATTGAGGCTCTTGCGTGCCCACCTGAGGAACAGAAATAAGTCGAATGTGTCCTAAGTCTGCGGTCGCTATCGCGAGGTCAGCGTCGTTGGCCTGACGAACATTCCACTGCATATTCGATTGCCCAGAGCAGACCCAGACCTCTCCAATAAGGACATCTTGAAATGTCTGGGTATTGTTTCCCTCGACAGTCAGGGTGTGAGGGCCGCCGTATTCCATAATGGCGTCGAGTTGTACTGACCAGGACCCATCTTTTTCAGCAACCGTGGCGTGACTCTGGCCGGCTATGGAAACAGAAATCTTTTCACCAGGATCGGCCTTACCCCACACCTTATTCTGAATACCTTGTTGCAAAACCATGTGATCACCAAACAAATTGTTCAGCGACACATTCGCGAGGAGGGTTGTTGGTGTAAGAAGGAACAAGAATGAGAAACTAGCAATGCAACGCAGATTCATAGTAATTACTTCTGACGTGAGTAGAGGTGTTGACCACCATGAAAGGAATACGAATAGATGTCGATATTTCAGAAATGTTACGAACTGAGTATGGGCAAAAAGTTGGCCTATCTGAAACAACTTGAATCGTAACGAACTGCAGAATGTACACTAGATGTTGCGAGTTTATTACCTCACGTAGAACTAAGATCTTCGTGAGGCAACTACACGCGTCCCTGAATGTAGTTCTCAGCCTCTTGAAGAGCCAATTGACAATTTCCAGCTTTGTAGGCGTTGAGATCACCTATTGAGATAAGCCCTGCGATGTGTTGATTCCTTTCAAGAACTGGGAGGTGACGAATTCGTTCAACCCTCATCAATTCAGCGATTTCATCAAGCTGGGTGTCGATCGTACACGTGATAATTTCTTGGGTCATTACAGTACCAACACTGGTGAGTTCTGGCTGTCTTCCTGCTGCCACGATTCGGCGGAGGACATCTCTCTCAGTGAAAATACCTACAAGTTCATCACCTGTATGTGATGTTTGAATAACCAACAAAGCACCAATATGCTCAGCATTCATCAGGCGAGTTGCGTCGAAAACAGTCGTGTCTGGTGAGACGCTCAAAACATGGCAGCCACTTTTGGTTGCTAAAAGGTGTGAAACGGTAGCCATCGGTCCTCCCCGTATAAATCAATGATGGGAATGTGTCAGAAAAACATTTCCCACTCGTTCCTCGGCCTCGTCCCCGTATTCTTCAAATTATACGAAAATTTCAGTCACGAAGTGTACTTATGGGCTGGAAGAGCATCAGAGATCACTGACTAAAAACGGTAAAAACACAGGCTTTCAGGCTTTTTTGGTTCACTTTATTGGAAAATTTGAAAGGACATCTTGCTTTCATAAGTTGGTGCAATGGAAGCCGTCATATTCCGGATAACTAAACCGTCGCAGTATGCAGGGGCAATAGCCTGCAAAAATTGCCAAAAACGTAATCTCGCGCTTGCGTGGCCTAAAAGTCTACTTAATCTAGCTATCTTGACAGGTGATCGTGCGTGTTCGGTCTCTTTTGTCGAGTCTGTCATCGGGATTTTCTTCGTTTGGCAGGCGGACCATTTTTTTCAAGTTCCAAACGTTTGATTTCCCCCCTGAATTATGGAGGCTTTCGTGTTCCGCAAAGTTGTGACATGTATGTTGCCAGCCATTGCAATCCTCGCGACGTGTTCTATCGCATCCGCTGATTGTGAAGACTGCAACAAGAGTGAAAGCTGTGGCACCAAAACGGTGTGCCAACGGCAGTATGTGACAGAAATGAAAACTGTGACATGCACTGAGTATAAAAAAGAAACTCGTGAAAAGACTTACAAAGTCATGAAGCGAGTACCTCGGACTGAAGAGCGAACTCGTACGGTAACCGAATGTGTTCCAGAGACTCGCACGAAGACTGTCAATTACACAGTCAATAAAAAGGTAATGGAAACCAGAAGCTGTGATTATCAGGTTCAGGTTCCTTACTGTGAAGAAGTTGAGCAGAAGTACACTGTGATGGTGCCAGTGCAAGAAGAAAAGACTTGCACGTACACTGTTCAGGTTCCTTACTGCGAAGAAGTTGAGCAGAAGTACACTGTAATGGTGCCAGTGCAAGAGGAAAAGACTTGCACGTACACTGTGATGGTACCTGTAAAGGAAGAAAAAACCTGCACGTATACAGTGAAGGTTCCTTATACAGAAGAAGTTGAGCAGAAGTATACGGTTCAAGTTCCTTACACAGAAAATGTCGAAAAGACCCGTACTGTGAAGAAGCGAGTGCCAGTTTGCTCAACCAAGACTGTTCAGGTTCGTGGTGGTCATTGGGAAAACCAGATGACCGAAATGCCATCCTGTGGTACAGATGCGTGTGGCAATCCGTGCCCACCAAAAATGTGCTGCAAGCGTGTTTGGGTGCCAACGTGTGAGGAGAAGGAAGTTCAGTGCACGACGTACGATTGCGTGACTGAAGAAGTTCCTTATACCGTTTGTGTTCGCAAGTGCCGAACGGAAGAACGAACTCGTACTGTGTGCGTTCCAAAGTGTCGTGAAGAGGAGCGAACTCGTACCTACTGTGTCACCAAGTGTGTTCCAGAAGAGCGAACTCGCACTGTACAGGTACAAAAGTGCCGTGAAGAAGAGCGAACTCGCACCTACTGTGTCACCAAGTGTGTTCCAGAAGAGCGAACTTGTACTGTGAAGGTACAGAAATGTCGAACTGAGACTCGCACCCGTGAGTATGAAGTTTGCAAGTGTGTACCTGAAGCAATGACCAAGGAAGTTTCCTACACGGTCATGGTTCCACAGGAAAAAGAAGAGAAGTATTCGGTAACTCTTTATGACTGCGTTCCGGAAGAAAAGACCTGCACCTACGAGGTCTGTGTTCCAGTTCAGGTCACAAAGGAAGTTCCAGTAAAGAAATGCGTCATGGTACAGGTCGAAGTACCTTGTGACAGTTGCAACGACGGCTAATGCGGCGATAGCTGCAGTGATTGCGATAGTTGCTGCAACGACAGTTGTGACAAGGGTTGCCAGCGGAAGGGCTGCCTGCGTCGTCGCTGCCGCTAAAGTGACGCAAGACAGCCTTTAAAAGCTGTTTTTGAAGAAAATGAGGTGGGCCGGTTGTCATTTAGGCAGCCGGCCCGCTTTTTTTGCCTAAAAAATTGACCTGAATCAAACCAAGGGGTACATCTTTACGTAGAGAAAGAGTT